>CAZVXH010000012.1:0-36742 GCA_964631015.1 uncultured Candidatus Cloacimonadota bacterium
TCAATACGGATGAAATCCGTATTGATCCCGTATTTATCCCGTATTGATCGTGGGAGCCATCAACGCGAAAATTCTACGTTGACTCCATCTTCGTTATAGATGGCCAAGCCAGAATCTGTAAGGAACCATTTGTTGTTGTATCTATCTATCTTAATGCTTGTTACATCAAACATCTCAGTGAAGTGTGGATTGGGGTATGGTGAGAATTCGGATACTTGGTTGTTTTTGTATGTAAAAATACTCACACCAAACTGGTGTTCCCTTCCAAAGCCCCAAACAGTATCATGCTGGGCTTTGTCGATGGCTATGAATCCATAATCAGAAAGCTTGGTCCATTTACCCTTTCGGAAGCTATATAAACAATCATTGCCAATCCAAATGGTATTGTCCTCATCAACAAGCAAAACGGGATAATGCCCGTTAGAGCCATAATTCATTGTTAGGGGTAACTTGGTACCCTGGGTGTAGTTGAATACGAAACCCTCTGTTAAAATCCAGATGTTACCATGAGAATCGATACATACATCATGCAGGGATTGAAGTGGTATCTTGCTATCCTGTGCAGAAATCTGTCTCCATGAACCTTCCGACAAACAGAATAGCTTATCTTGGCACAGCGCCCAGAGGTTATCCTGCTGATCGAACATGATCTTAAGCAAATCCTCTGTTTGAAACTCCAGTACCAGGTTATTGTCCTGTAGTCTGTAAACAGTGTTGTTGATTGCCAGCCATGGAGTTATGTTTTTATCGAACACGATCGTTGCATTCCCGTCCCAATCATACGGATCGATCTCGAACGGATAGTCGAATTTACTCCATGATTTGCCGTCAAAGTAGCTTAACTCTTTGCCAGAAGCGATCCAAACACCCTGTTTGGGGTCAAGCGCGAACCCGTAACCAGCAGAAGAGACGGTGGTGGGGTTGATGTTATAGTTGCGGTTTTTGCCATGATCCATTTCAATCAATGAATCAACGCATGTTACGGCTATCCGTCCTTCGAGCAAGCCAAACAGATGGTAATAGTATCTGTCACTTTCCAATAACTGGACGGGGAGCGCGTCCCAGTTCTGGTCCGCTTTTCGATAAAGTTTCCCGTCACCTAGGCAGTAGATGTTTCCTTCCGTATCGCAGCAGATAGCTTGCGTCTGTTCACATGGTGAAGTGAAGATCTCTTTCCTGCCCAGGGCTGAACCGACTACAACCTGTTGACGGACGATCTCGTAGGAATCCAGATACCAAACGTTTCCAGCCGGGTCAATAGTCGCTGAGGATTCATCAGCCAGAGTGGATTCCAGTAGATACAACTTAACATCACCAACCTGGAACTCTTGGAGTTCTTGTGCCTCGTTTGCCGCGAGCTCGTCCAAAGTGTAACCCCACATGCTGGCATACATGAGAGAGGAGTAGGCGCCCAAAAGGTTAAACTCTCCTCTGAAACCAAGGGTTTCAACACCTTGGGGAGAAATGACCCGCAGATCAGAACTGCCGTATCTTTCCCCCTCAAATGATGTGGTGCCGATTGCCACCCACACGCTGCCATTTTTGTCGCAATGGATAGCATCGACCATGTATTCATCACTTTGGTAATCCATTTCAACGGGGGTCCAGACACGCCAGTCATCTCCTTTTTTTGACACGAGTCCTCGTCCTGTTCCGACCCAAAGCGCTCCATCCCAACCAAGTGTGACTCCCGTTATCTCATTGGAAGGCAGCGGCGTGTTGCCGCGGTGCAACTTTTCCAGGTAACCTGATACCCTGTTGAGCTTTACCAATCCAGCATCCGTGGCAACCCAGAAAACATCTCCATCCTCACAAATACCATTAACTCCGGCTCCGCGGAGGATGTAATCCCAGTTGCCACTTAGCAGATCACAACTGAATAATGTTAATAACAACAGAGCCAAGGGGAAAACTACTCTTTTCATTACTCAATCCTCAAGGGCTTTTTCATTTTACGTTGATCTTCTTAAACGGCTCCACTAGGGCCAAAACCAGCTGGGATAAACAAGCTACGGCCAGTCTGGTGATTCACTTTTGTCCGCTTTGTCCAGCAGCATACCCAGCAGGGAGGGGATAAGATCGGTTTCCAGGCCGATGCCGGCGTAGAAGCTGAGGCCCTCGAAAGCGGCATTGCGGACGGGAACGCCGTCCGGCCAGTCGGGTTCCGGCACCGGTCCATCCGCCGTCATCCAGGCACTGATGTCGTTGTTTGAATACCAGTCTCCGCCCAGCTCTTGCTGATAGCGCGCGCCGAGGTGCAGGTTCAGATAGTTGTATTGGGCCAGGCGGACACCGAACTGCAGCCTGGTTTCGCCGCCCCACTGGTAGTCCCAGACGCTGTAGCTGCGTTCGTCGCCTTCCTTGAAGGCGTTCACGTAGGAATAATAATATATGTTATCGATGATGATATCGCTGACCAGCGGTTTCTGATAGGAAAAATAGCCGATAAGTTCAAGCTGCGCGTGCAGCAGGCCGCCCGGGGAAAGATGCGCGTAACCGGTGCTGACGCTGGCGAGGTCGAGCAGGATGCCGGATTTTAAGCCAGGCTGTTCCCAGGTGAAGATGGCCTGGTCCATCAAGCCGGCGCCCAGCATGAAAGCGGGATAGCCCGTGGTGTAGGGTTGGGTGAATTCCTTTTGCCAGAGGTTGAGCGCCTTGAAGCGCAAGCCGCTTACCGACAAGCCGTTGCACAGCGGCGCGTAGCCGCCAGGCCCCGCTCCCGCGAGGCTGAAATAATGATTGGCTTCCAGCACCGCGGCCGGCATCAGTCCGTAGCGCCAGGTGAATTCACGGCGTTTTTCGGCGTCGCTGATCTGGCGGGTTTTGGCAAACTCCAGCTCGAGGGGCAGGTTTTCGCCGGGGGTGATGGTGAAACTGCCGGAGCGCGCGGCGTAAGGGGCTGGCGGCAGCGCGGTGTAGCTGTGTTCACCGGCGATAAGTTTGAGTTTGTTGACCTTTTTTTTGCTTACACCGTCGATCACATATCTGGTGTCGTCCAGGGATGAGCTGATGGACACGGTGCCGTAGCTGAAATCCATGCGCTGATCGAGGTGGATGCCGGGCAGGATGGTCACCGGGAGCGTGATCCGGTAATCCCCGAAGCCAGTCACGGCTTTCGGCAAAACCGCTGTGACAGTATAGGTTCCCGGAGGGAGGGGCAGATCCTCCACTTTGCCGAGATTCGCGGAGTCGACCGCGAAACGCGCGTAGGCTTCATTGCTGATCAGGCTTAGAGTGCCGTGGGGAAAATCAAAGCGCTCGAGGGTGGTTTCGCCCAGCCGGATCTCCACCTGGCGGTTTTCTTCAAAAAGGCCCGTGACCGGATTTTCACCCCAGGCGCGCACCTGATAGCTTCCCGGAAGCAGGGGCAGATACTTCACCTCGGCGTGATCGCGGCCATTGATCTGATATTTTACTCCGGGCAGCTCGCATTGCAGGAGCAGATAGCCGTTGGCGGAGCCGGTTGACTGGGCGAAAACAAGCAGGGGAAGTGACAGCAAGATTAGCAGCAGGCTGATCCCGACCGCCCGCCCGCTTTTGGCCGGGGAAAGCGGTTTCGAACTGAGTTCTCCAGGGAGGGATTTATTCACCGGATGTACCTCTATAGCGATTTTGGTTAAGGATGCAGGCTTCGGCCACCTGTCAAGACAAAAGTTTCCAGACCGGCCAGTCGGGCTTCGGAAGTAGCTTCCGGCCGGTCTGGCCTATCACGTCTCAAGCGTGGACGGAGATTCCGTTCTCCCGTCACAAGTTTAAAAAAAAAAATCACCTCCGGCTCAGAAAGCGTGGCCAAAGTTAAAGTAGAGTCCCATCGTGTCTTTGCCCGGGCCGATATCCAGGCGGGCGATGATCCCGTAGAGGTACAAACGCAGGCCAAACACGGGATTGGAGACGATCTGGTTCAGTTTGACCTCAGATATCGAGTCAGCCGCGATCCCGGCATCGTAGCCGATCACGCCGCCCAGCGCTCTGTAGATGGGAAAGCGGATCTCCGCGTTGCCCACCAGGGTGGCGTTCACCAAATAGCGCTCGGCCGGGGTCCCGCGCAGGGTGGTTCCTCCTCCCAGGGGCAACATGGCCTGGAAGGGGATGTTGTCGCCGCTTTGCTGCTGACCCTGCAAACGCAGCGCCAGAACCGTTTTGGGATACCAGAGCACGGTGTAATACTGGGCGCTGAGGGAATTGCGGAGAAAGTAAAATTCATCGCCCCAGTCGAATCGCAGGCTTTTGGCGGAGACGCTTTTCATCAGCTTGTGCTGCGGCCAGTTGGTCTCAAAGTCGTACTGGAGGGCGTAGCCACGGCTGGGATTGTTGAAGCTGTCGCGAGTGTCGTAGCGCAGGGTGAGGATGTTGCTCAGGTAGGCTGATTCAGATATGTAATCCGGGCCTAGGTAGGTCATTAATGAGTCGCGAAGCCCGCCGGCCGGGAATTTGTAGGCACTCACGTGCTTGAAGCGAAAGCCTAGCTGTCCGTTCAGGTAGCGGCTGAAGGGATGGGTGAGGTTCAGCAGCACTTCGAAGGGTTCCTTGGTGTACTTTTCCAGGTCCGCGAAACTCGATCCGGAGCCGACCCCGAAGAAGTTGTTGTTGATCCACTTGTCATAGTCTACCTTCACATCCACTGCCAGCGGGTACTTTTTGCGCTGGCGGAGTTCCCGGTCCGGCAGGGAAAATTCCAGCTTGTACCAGCGTTCCCCGCCGCTGCTCTGAAAGAGGATCAGATCGAAGGATTCGTTGGCTTTGAGCAGGTTCAGCAAATAGGCTTTGACGCCATAACCGAAACCGGTGTCCGTGTCGTACATCACGATCGGCAGCAGGCTCACCCGGCCCCGATCACTTTCAGGGATGCCGCCGAAATGGCTGGGCGCGCCATCCAGAGCGCTATCCAGGCTAACTTCGCTGAAGACGCCGTAGTGGTCGGAGGGATACGGTCCGAAGCTGGGCGCGTTGAGGATAAGCCTGTTGCTGAGGACGTCCTGGCGTGAAAACTCGTTGCTGAGCAGGAGATAGTCGAGGCGGCGGCTGACGGCGGCGTTGATGGCGTTGAAGTTTTCCCAAGGCGTGTTGGGATTGCCCCGGGCGTCTTGACGGAGCGTGGCGGGCAGGGTGTTCGGGTTGTTCGCGGCGTCCCAGGTCACGTAAGGCTTGCCGCCACTGGAGGTATCCGTAAATTCTCCCAGCGCGGTCAGTCTGCGCGGGGCGTCGGATCCGGGCGTGGCGTTGAAATCGCCTCCGATGATCAGCGGTACGGCGGCATCCAGTTCGGAGATCTTTTTCGCGAGGAGTTTGGCCTCCTTATCCCGCCGCTGGAGTCCGGAGTTCCATTTGTCCACGATACTCCAATACTCCCTGGCGGTCAGAGTGTCGGCCAGCGCCAGCGCGTCCAGCTCATCCCGCAGGGCGGGGCTGATCTCCGGATAGGCGGAGAGGTGGACGCAGACAAGGTTGAGGGGTTTATCCCGGTAAACGATCTGTCCCACCAGGGCGGCGATGTTTTCATCCAGATGAAAGGTGAAGTTGTCGGAATAAACGCCCGGGCCGCCGGACAGCTTCCAGTCGTCAGTTTTGCTGAGCTTAAGTTCCGGCTTGGCCAGGATGGCGTTTCCCTCCTGAAAGCCTTTGGGAATACCGAGCCCAAAGATCTTCAGTCCGCCGATGCAGACCTGATGGATCTCGTCCAGGCCAAGGTCTTTGGCGATCCGCCGGCTGTATTTGCGAACGGGATTTACCTCCTGCAGGAAGATCAGGTCCGGGTTCAGCTGGCGCAACTCCGCCAGAAGGTTCTGGTAACGTTGCTCCCTCACCGCTTCCGTTTCCCACTCTCCGAAAGATAGCATCCCCTGATAGTCTGAGCCGCTCCAAACGTTTACGGTGGCAAGCTTAAGGGTGCCGTAGGACAGAGTGGCGATTTCCTGCGCGACCACACCCGCGCAGAGCAAAAAAAGCAGAGCCGCGACAAACAGCGCTTTTTTCATGGGTCCTCCCACAATACAGTGGCCCAGCGCACAGAAAGCAGACCGTCCGGGTATCCCGTAGATCAGGCGGAGCGTTTCGTTCGGGCAGGAACGAGCCTCCGCGTTTCCACCCGCCAACTTGGAGGTGGTTCAGATATTTGTCAAGTCATTTTTTATGTTTATGGTAATACGCGGGTTTGCCAGCTTGTTTCGCGCCAAACCCTGGTCGCGGCGGCGGGTTTTACCGGCCAATTATTTGCTTGACTTATCCGGGCATTCTCATGGATTGGATTCATCAATGGAAACAGGTGATATTGCATGACATTAAAGGATATCGTACAGTTACTGGACGGTGAGGTGCTGAACCCTGAGGCTGACCTGGAGACGGAGGTGCCCTGCGCCTTCGCATCGGATCTGATCAGCGACATACTGATGTGCACCAAAGAGCCGACCTTGCTTTTAACCGGCCTCACCAACAACCAGGTGATCAGGCTTTCGGACATGATCGACATCGTGGGGATCATTTTTGTGCGCGGCAAACGGCCGCTGAACGAGATCACGGAAATGGCCCGCGAGAGAAATCTGCCCCTGATCTGCACCAACCTCACCATGTACCGTTCCAGCGGCTTGCTCTACAATGCCGGGCTGCGCAGCTGCAAGATCTGAAATGGCAGACTTCTGGCATATCCGCGAGGGCTTGGAAGCTGCGGTACGGCAGCACTTCAGGCAGCCTCCCGAGGCAGATGTAACGCTGGATTCGGTGATCCCGGAAAAAGATTTCAACAGCGCCGGCAAGGGTTCGGCGGAAGTGAAGAACCTGCTGAAGCGCCTGGGTGTGGATCCCGAGATCCTGCGCCGGATCGCTGTGGCGGCTTACGAGGCCGAGATCAACGTGGCGGCGCACTCGATGGGCGGAGCGATGCTGAGCCACATCTATCCGGACCTGATCCACATGATCTTCCAAGACCACGGGCCGGGGATAGCAGACATCGAACAGGCCATGATCCCGGGCTATTCCACCGCGGACGACATGGTGCGGGAACTGGGCTTCGGCGCTGGCCTGGGCTTGCCGAACATCAAAAAGAACACCGACGCCCTGCATATCAGTTCAGCGGCCGGCGACACCACCTATCTGGAATTTTTGGTTTTTTTCAAGCAAGATGAATAAACAGGAAAGACAGTATTTTCACGCGCTGCAGATTCTGGAGGACAACTGCTCCGGCTGCACCGCCTGCGTCCGGGTTTGCCCCACCGAAGCCATCCGGGTGCGCAACCGCAAAGCCCAGATCGATCCGAACCGCTGTGTGGACTGCGGCAAATGCGTGGAGGCCTGTGAATTTCACGCCATCATTCCCCGCAGCGACCCACTGGATGTGATCCACAATTTCAAGTACAAGGTGGCGGTGCTTTCCACCTCCTATTTCGGCCAGTTCACCGAGGACGTTTCCTATGCCGTGGCCAAACAGGCCATCTTTGAACTGGGCTTCGACGAGGTGCAGGAAGAGGCGATGGTTACGGATTTCATGATCGGCATGATCCGCGACTATATCCGCGCCAACCGCGACAAGCGGCCCATCCTGTCCAGCAACTGCCCCACCGTGGTGCGCCTGATCCAGCTTAAATTTCCCTCGCTGCTGCCGAACCTTTTCCACTTGGAAGCCCCGATGAGCATCCTCACCAGCTTTCTGCGCGACAGGATCCAGGCGGAAAAAGGCTTCGCGGAGGACGAGATCGGCATTTTCCTGATCGTGCCCTGCCCCGCGCATGTTACCGCGGTGCACCAACCCGAAGGGGCCTACAAACACCTGCAGGACGGCGCTTTTTCCATTGGCATGATCTACGGTAAGGTGCGCGAACGCCTGAAACACCTGCAAAACAACCCGCCCCAGCTGGAAACCTACCCCAAAGGCCTCACCTGGGCGCTGTCCGGCGTGCAGGCCGACCTCGTGGATTGCGAAGACATCAGGGCCCTGTCGGTGAACGGGGTGGAAAACGTGATGGAGATCCTTTCCCGCGTGGAGGACCACTATTTGGACCAATACGACTACATCGTGCTGCGCAGCTGCACCAACGGCTGCGTGGGCGGCTCCTTCAACGTGGAGAACCCCTTTGTGGCGATGAGCCGCATCAAGAAAATGATCAAGGAAGGCGCCGACACCAAGATCGACGTGCAGGACCTGGACACGCTGTACCACGAAGGCGAGTTCGACGTGGTGCCGCTGTCCCCGCGCTCGATAATGGAACTGGACAAAGACATCAAGGGCGCCATCGTGAAGATGAAACGCATCAACGAGATCCTCACTTCCCTGCCCGGCCTGAACTGCAGCGCCTGCGGCTCGCCCACCTGCTACGCCCTGGCAGAGGACATCGTGCAGGGCAAAGCCACCATCGACGACTGCGTGGTGCTGCTGAAACGCCACAGCAAGGAGGAGGAACAGGATTGAAAACACAGGATGAACCTATGATCACACTGGCAGAATTAAGTGCCGCCATCGAAGGCGAGAACCACACTCCCCAGATCGACCCCGCGCAGGTGGAGATCACTGGCGGCTACGTTTGCGACATGCTCAGCGACGTGATGGGCTCGGCCCGCGAAGGCCAGGCCTGGATCACCATCATGAAGCATCTGAACACCGTGGCGGTGGCTTCCCTCACCGGCATCCCCGCGATCATCTTTGCCAAAGGCAACACCCCGGACGAGAATGTAGTCCAGAAAGCCTCCGGAGAAGGCATCTGCCTCATCTCCAGCCAGCTGGACACTTTCAGCCTGGCCGGGATCCTTTACGGGATGCTGAATCAGTTAGTTTAGCCGATGCGATGGTTCACGGCGGACCTGCACATCCATTCAGTGCTTTCACCCTGCGGAGGACTGGAAATGTCGCCGGGGGAACTGGTGGCCCGGGTTAAAAAATGCGGGATCGACTGGATGGCGATCACAGACCACAATTCGCTGGCCAACTGCCCCGCCTACTCCGCCGTCGCGGCGAGGCTGGGAGTGGATTTCACCTGGGGCGTGGAAGTGCAAACCGCCGAGGAGATCCACCTGCTGGTCTATTTCGACCGCCCGCGCGACGCGGAAGCCTTTGGCAACGCGCTTTATGCCTCGCTGCTGCCCATAAGCAACGACCCGGAATTTTTTGGGGATCAAGTTATCATTGACGAAAATGAGAACATTTTAGGAATGGAACATAGAGCGCTGATGAATTCATCAACTTGGGATCTGAACACAACCGTGGAGCAGGCCCGGGCTGGTGGAGGCTACTGCGTTCCGGCCCATGTGGACGCGTCCGTGAACAGCCTGATCGGCCAGCTGGGATTTTTGCCCGCGGAACCAGAGTTTGAGCTCTTTGGCCTCACCGCCAAAGCAGACCTGGCGAAGTTTCTCAGCGCCCATCCGGAGCTGGCCGGCAAAAGCTGGCTGCGCTGTTCCGACGCCCATTATCTGGCCGACCTGGGCAGCGGATCCAGCCGGGTTTGGGCTGCCGGGCCAAGCGTGGAAGAGCTTGCCAAAGCCGCTCTGGGTCTCGACGACCGCAAGATTTTTGTATAAAAAATAGAGAACAGGAGGAGCTAATGACTCCCGCAACACAGCAAGACAACCTGCTGTATGACAGGCTCAGAGCCGTCATCGCAGCCAGCCAGGGTTTGCGCAATCCCCTCATCGAGATTCTGCGCCAAGCCCAGGAAATCTTTGGCTACCTGCCCGTGGAAGTGCAGGAATTCGTAGCCCGGGAAATGAACATCCCGGCCAACAAGATCTACGGGGTGGTTACCTTTTACAACTTCTTCACCATGACCCCCCGCGGCAAATACACCCTCAACCTGTGCATGGGCACCGCCTGCTTTGTGAAAGGCGCGCCGCGGCTGGCCCAGATGATCGAGGAAGAACTGGGCCTGAAAATGGGCGAGACCACCGCCGACAAACGTTTCACAGTAAGCGCGGTCCGCTGTGTGGGGGCCTGTTCCCTGGCGCCGGTCTTCGTGATCGGCGAAGATACCTATGGCCGGGTGGACACTCGGGAAAAGATGTCCGAGATCCTGAAAAGATACCAATAGGCCAGCCGCATGCAAGATATTTCCCTGCATCTGCTGGATATCATTGAAAACAGCGTCCGGGCCCAGGCCAAGAACGTCAAGATCCGCGTGATCAAGGATGTGGGTGCCAACCTGCTCCGCATCATTGTAGAGGATGACGGTTCCGGCATGGATAGCGAAACCCTGGCCATGGCGCAAAACCCCTTTTACACCAGCAAAGCCGACCGCGAAAAGAAAGTGGGGCTGGGCATTCCGCTGTTCAAGCAGAACGCGGAGCTGAGCAACGGCTCGTTCATGATGAGCAGCCAGCCCGGCTTCGGAACCGTGCTCACCGTGGATTTCGAGCTGAACCACATCGACCGCATGCCCCTGGGCAATCTGAAGGCTACCTTGCTGGGAGCCATCATCGGCCATCCGGAAGTGGATTTCCAGGTGCTGCTCTTCCACTGCAACAGCGGCAGAGAGCAGTCTTTCCACTTCGAAACGGCAGCCATCAAAGAAGAGTTGGGCGGCATTCCGCTCACCTACCCCGATGTGATCGAATACATCGACCAATCTTTAAATGAAGGTATACAAAATACAAATATGGAGAATGTCTGATGAAAACACTTGCAGACCTCAAGAAAATCCGGGAAAAGGCCCAGGAAGAAATGAAGCTTCGTGGCGGCAGCGTGCGCGTCAAGATCGTTGTGGGGATGGGTACATCCGGCATCGCGATGGGCGCCCGTGAAGTGATGAAGACCTTTCTGGAAGAGATTTCCAACCGCAACCTCACCGACGTTTTGGTAACCCAGACCGGTGAAAAAGGCCTCTCCTCGATGGAGCCGGTGGTGGACCTCATTGAAGAGGGCAAAGCCAAAGTCACCTACGGAAACATGAATCCGGACAAGGTGAGAAAGGTGGTCATCGAACACATCGTCAATGGCCGGGTAGTTTCCGATTACGTTGTTGCCACCGGCGACTGAGCTGGAGGTTGAGTAATGTCTCTGAAAAGAATTGACCTGCTGATCTGCTGCGGCTCCGGCTGCGTATCGGCGGGCGCTCTGAAGATCAAGGAACGGTTTCACACCGTGTTGGCCGAGCATGGCATCGCCAACGAGGTAAACATGATCGAAACCGGCTGCATGGGCCCCTGCGACTACGGCCCCGTGATGGTGGTCTACCCCGAAGGCATCTTTTACAAACACGTTGGTGTGGAGGATGTGCAGGAGATCGTCGCGGAACATTTCGTGAAAGGCCGCCCCGTACAGCGCCTGATGCTGCAGGATGAGGATAAGGTGATCGCCGCCAAAAAAGAGGTGCCCTTTTACCAGAAACAGGTGAAGGTCGCCCTGGCCAACTGCGGCTACATCGACCCCGAAAGCCTGGATGAATACATCGCCACCGGCGGCTATGAAGCCCTGGGCACCGTTCTCACGCAGATGACTCCCCTGGACGCCATCGAGGTGGTAAAAAATTCCGGCCTGCGCGGTCGCGGCGGCGGCGGGTTCCCCACCCACATCAAGTGGAAACTGGTGCACGACGTCCAGGCCGACCAGAAATATATCATTTGCAACGGCGACGAGGGCGACCCCGGCGCGTTCATGGACCGCTCGCTGCTGGAAGGAGACCCCCACCGCATCCTGGAAGGGATGATGCTGGGCGCCTATTCCATTGGCGCTTCCAAAGGCTTTTTCTACATCCGCGCGGAATATCCGCTGGCGATCAAGCGCATCAAGCAAGCCATCGCCCAGGCCAAAGAAACAGGCTTGATGGGCGCCAATATCTTCGGCTCGGATTTCTCGTTCGATGCCGAGGTGCGCACCGGCGCCGGAGCTTTCGTTTGCGGCGAGGAAATGGCCCTTATCCATTCCCTGGAAGGCGAGCGCGGCAATCCCACCCCGAAGCCGCCCTACCCAGCGGTGAAAGGTCTTTGGGGAAAACCCACCGTGGTGAACAATGTGGAAACCATGGCCAACCTGCCCACCATTTTTCTGAAAGGCGCGCAGTGGTTTGCCTCCATGGGAACCCAGACCAGCAAAGGCACCAAGGTCTTTGCCCTCACCGGCGACATCAACAACACCGGCCTGGTGGAAGTGCCGATGGGCATCACCCTGCGCGAACTCATCTTTGACGTGGGCGGCGGCATGACCGGCGGCCACAAGTTCAAAGCGGTCCAACTGGGCGGACCTTCCGGCGGCTGCCTCACCCAGGAACACCTGGACGTGGCGGTGGACTATGAAAGCCTGAAGGAACGCGGGGCCATGATGGGTTCCGGCGGTGTGATCGTGATGAACGATCAGAAGTGCATGGTCAACGTGGCCAAGTTCTTCGTGGATTTCTGCGTGGACGAATCCTGCGGAAAATGCCCGCCCTGCCGCATCGGACTCAAACAGATGTACAACATCCTCGACCGCATCACCAGTGGAAAGGGCAAGGAAAGCGACATCGACGAACTGCTGCGCCTGGGTGAAGCCATCAGCAAGCTCTCGCTCTGCGGGCTCGGCCAGACCGCTCCCAATCCCGTGCTTTCCACCCTCCGCTATTTCCGCGACGAGTATGAAGCCCACATCCGCGACAAGGCCTGCCCCAACAAGGTCTGCACCGACCTGCTCCATTTTATGATCGATAAAGACCGCTGCATCGGCTGTTCGCTCTGCGCCCGCAAGTGCCCTGTGAACTGCATCAGCGGGTCTCGCGAGGATAAATACACCATCAGCCAGCTGGAATGCATCAAATGCGGAAACTGCCAGGACGTCTGTCCCGTAAAAGCCATCGACCGCATCCCCGGCATGCACGCGGATGTGATCCAACGGGCCGAAAGCCTCGCGAAAACCGTGGAAGATTGAAAAGGAGTACCCATGTACAAAGAAATTTGCGCCAAATACACTCCTGACAAAGACAACCTGATCTACATCCTGCACGAGATCCAGGATACCCACCCCCAGCACTACATCTCTGAAGAAGCCGTGGCCGCCGTGTCGGAATATCTGAATGTTCCGCCCAACCACATTTACGGCGTGCTCACCTTTTACACGATGTACAGCACCAAAGCCCGCGGCAGCAACATCATCCGCCTCTGCGAATCTCCGCCCTGCTACATCAAGGGCAGCGAAAACATCCTCCGCAAGCTTAAGGTCCTGCTCGGCGTCGAAACCGGCGAAACCACCAAAGACGGCGCCTTCACCCTGGAACTCTGCGCCTGTCTCGGCGTGTGCGGAAACGCGCCCGTGATGATGATCAACAACGACGTCTACGGCGACCTCACCGAAGAACGGGTGGAAGAGATCATAGCCAGGATCAGAAGGGGGAACCAATGAAATTCTATCGCAGCCATATCCTGGTGGGGATAAACGAAACCTCACTGCTGGCCGGGGTTGAAGGCTTCGTCCCGTCCCTCCGCGCCGAACTGGCCAAACACGGCCTCCAGGAAGAGGTGAACGTTCTCGAGACCGGGCCCCTGGGCTTTTTCGGCCGCGGGATCTGCCTCTCTGTCTATCCCGACAACGTCAATTATCAGGACGTCAAGGCCGAAGATATTCCCCAGCTGGTGGAAGAGCACTTCCTCAAAGGACGCCCCGTCACCCGGCTGATGCTGGACGCCGGCGGAAAATTCACCCCCAAGCTCAACTACCGGGACCGCATCGTGCTGCGGAATTCCGGCATCATCGACCCTGAAAACATCGACGAATACATCGGCGCCGGCGGTTATGAAGCTTGGGAAAAAGCCCTCACCCAGATGCAGCCGCTCGACATCGTCAACGAAGTAAAACGCTCCGGCCTCCAGGGCCGCGGCGGTGCCGGCTTCCCCACCGGCGTGAAGTGGAGTTTCACCGCTCCCATCGACGCGCCCCAGAAATATGTGGTGGTCAATGCCGACGAAGGCGAGCCCGGAACTTTCAAGGACCGCTTGATCATGGAAGGTGACCCCCATCAGCTTCTGGAAGGCCTGATGATCTGTGCCCGCGCCGTGGGAGCCACCAAAGCCTATATCTACATCCGCGGCGAGTACAAGCTCTGCATCGAGCGCCTCCAAAAAGCCATCGACGCCTGCCGCGCCTACGGTATCATCGGCCAAAACATCTTCGAAAGCGGATTTGACTTCGACATCGCCATCAGGATCGGCGCCGGGGCCTATGTCTGCGGTGAAGAGACCGCCCTGATCGAATCGCTGGAAGGAAACCGCGGCAATCCGCGCTGGAAACCGCCCTTCCCCGGCGTTGAAGGCCTCTGGAAATGTCCGACTGTGGTGAACAACGTGGAAACCTTGGCCAACGTGCCCTACATCATCAAAGAAGGGGCCGAGGCTTTCAAGGCCCACGGCACTCCGGATTCCACCGGCACCAAGGTCTACACCATCCTCGGCGACGTGGCCCATCCCGGCCTCTGCGAAGTGGATATGGGCACCACCCTGCGCACCATCATCAACGATCATGCCGGCGGGATGAAAAAAGGCTTCCGCTTCAAAGCCGCCCTGGTGGGCGGCGCGGCCGGAGTCTTCCTGCCCGAACGGATGCTGGATGTGAACATGGATTACGCCAGCCTCAAGCAGTACGCCGCCGTGCTGGGCTCGGGCGCCATCCTCGTGATGAACGAGCATCAGAGCATCGTGGACATGCTGTGGTCGATCCTGCGCTTCTTCCGCCACGAATCCTGCGGAAAATGCGCCCCCTGCCGCAACGGCTGCCAGCAGCTCTACAAGCTCATCACCAAAATAAAAAAAGGCCAGGGCAGCATGGCCGATGTGGACCTGATGGTCACCATCTCCGAAACCATGTTCGCCACCAGCTTCTGCGCCCTTGGCCAGTCTCCCGTGATGGTGATCCGTTCCGCGGTCGAATACTTCAAAGACGAATTCATAGCGATTACAAAAAAGTAAGATAAAGAGGATTAGAAATGGCTAAAACAGTAAATATCTGGATCGATGACCAGCATCTGGAAGTTCCGGATACGATGACCATCATCGAAGCCGCCGACAAGCACGGGGTCTACATCCCCAGGCTGTGTTACCATCCCGATCTGCCTCCCACGGCCAACTGCGGTGTCTGCGTGGTTGAGATCACCGGAAATCCGACCCCCAAGCGCGCCTGCTGCACCCCTGTGACAGAAGGGATGAAGATCGTTACCAACACCAAAAAACTGCGCTCCTACCGCAAAACCCTCATCGAGATGATCCTGTCCAACCACGACGTGGTTTGCCCCACCTGCGTGGCCAACAACAAATGCGAGCTTCAGACCCTGGCCAACAACCTTGGCGTGGATCCCGAGGCCCTGCCCAGCATTCTTGACAAACAGCCCGTGGACGACAGCTCCCTCTCCATCATCCGCGACGTGAACAAGTGCATCGCCTGCGGACGCTGCATCAACGTCTGCAACGAAACGCAGACCGTTTACGCCCTTACCTATGCCGACCGCGGCATCGATGCCCACATCGACACCGCCTTCGGTCTCGGCATGGCCAATAGCCCCTGCGTGAACTGCGGCCAGTGCACGGTTTATTGCCCCACCGGCGCCCTGCGTGAACGCAGCGAGATCGACGCGGTCTGGGACGCCATCCTCGATTCCGACAAACACGTGATCGTGCAGGAAGCCCCGTCTGTCCGCGTTTCCCTGGGTGAGGATTTCGGCCTGCCGCTGGGCTCCGTGACCCCCAAGAAAATGTACGCCGCTCTGCGCAAGATCGGCTTCGACAGCGTGATGGACACCAATTTCACCGCCGACCTCACCATCATGGAGGAAGGCACCGAATGCGTGACCAAGCTCGTCGCCGGCGAAAAACGGCCGCTGATCACCTCCTGCTCGCCCGGCTGGGTCAAATTCATGGAAACCTACTATCCCGACCTCGCGGATTGCGTTTCCACCGCCAAATCACCCATGAGCATGTTCGGCGTGCTTTCCAAGACCTACTATGCCCAGGAACACAACATCGACCCCGCCAAGATCGTCTCCGTGGCCGTGATGCCCTGCACCGCTAAGAAATTCGAAGCCCGGCGTCCCGAACTCCGCGATTCCGGTTTTCAGGATACCGACTATGTGCTCACCACCCGCGAACTGATCCGCATGATCAAGGAAGCGGGCATCGATTTCGCCAATCTGCCCGAAGAGGAACCCGATGAGGGCATGAGCTTCTATTCCGGCGCCGGCACCATCTTTGGCGCCACCGGCGGTGTGATGGAAGCCGCGATCCGCTCCGCCTATTATCTGGTCACCAAAACCGACCTCGACAACGTCGAGATCACCGGTGTGCGCGGCCTGGAAGGCGTGAAGGAAGCAGCGATCGACATTCCCGGCTTTGGCGAGGTCCGCGTGGCCGTCGCCCACGGACTTTCCAACGCCCGCAAGGTGATGGACCAGGTCCGCGAAGGCCTGGCCACCAAAGGCGAATCCCCCTGGCACTTCATCGAGATCATGGCCTGCCCCGGCGGCTGCGTCGGCGGCGGCGGACAGCCCTACGGCAACGATATCGCTTCCCGCGCCCGCAGAGGCCTCTCCCTCTACGAGGAAGACCGCAACCTCCCCGTGCGCCAGTCCCACCGGAACCCCGAAGTCCTCAAGGTTTACGAGCGCTTCCTCGGCGAACCCAACTCCCCCCTCGCCCTCAAGCTGCTCCACACCTACTACTTCAAACGCTCCGTCAACAGCGGGCAGGTGCTGGAACAAGCCACCCACAAACACGAAGCCCACTGAAGCGGCTAAAGATAATCAACCAGACCAAGGCGGGATCAAAAGTCCCGCCTTTTTGGCGATTGATTTTGAGTCTTGGATCTTATCTCCTGGCCAACTCGGTGAAGTCCGGGATTACAGGGGCTGGGATTTTTGGCCGGAAAGCTTGGCCGCGGTGTCATTCCGGGGGAGCGTGCTTCAACACGCGGAGCCCAGGAATCCAGGCCTTGCGGGAATAGCCAAAAACCCAGACGTGAAAGTGTGTAAGAGTGTAATCATTGGGTGGTAGACTTCCTCGTCGACCAAAAGCCCGCAGGCCAAAGACGGAAGGCGGTGGCTTCAGCCACCGTACCTGGGGGCATGGCGCCGGAGGGAGACGTTATCCGGTTGGCTTTAGCCACCGGTGGGACGGAAATGCCATCGGGGCGTATTTTCGGGGGAGGTCTTGGCTGGCGGTTGAAACCGCCGGACATCGTATTTGTTTCGCAACTGATTTGCGGGTACGGTGGCTGAAGCCACCGCCTTCCGTCTTTCGCCCTCCGGGCGTCGCAAACTTTTTGGCTCTCTTTCATATCGAGTGGGTAAATGATCCCGTATGTCATTCCGGGTGTGGCGCTTCAGCGCCGGGGCCCCGGAATCCTTTATATCATCCACCCAGGCCCAAACGTACGTCATTGCGGAAAGGAGCACCTTGGCGCGTAATGACATCGGGGTCCTCGACAGTCAATTTGTTGGCTGTTGGGTGATCAAGGCTGAGATCCAGGCCGCCGCCCGCAGCCAGGTTCAAGCCGGAGGAAATTAGTGAACTGGGTAAGCCACCAATTGAATGATCCGAATAATTCACAAATTCCCCATATACGGCCGCTTTTGGCTTGACTCCTCCGGGACCAGGAGGAAGGATATATAATATACTGATATACATATACTTATATATAATATATAGTAATTTAGTAGGTATTAGTAGTTATATATGTATATATATGGTATATATGGTCTTGCGTCCAGCTTTTGTCTGATTTTCCAACTTTCCTCTCCGGCGGGGCCGTAAAGGGAGAATCAGTGAAATATTCGGATCATTCAATTTGGCCACCCCGTATAAGGGGAACTTGTGAATTATTCAAATCATTCAAATTGGCCACCCCGTATAAAGGGAACTTGTGAATTATTCGAACTATTAATATGCCTCGCCCCGAAGCGATTCATCCCGAAAATCAATTTGCTCACCGCTCTTCTGCGGGGGCTGGCTGAGAGCGGCGGCAGCTTAGGTCTATCTTGCCACCAACACCCTGGCCGTCTGGCGGAAATCCCTGCCCTCCACGCGGATCAGGTAGATCCCGCTTTCCAAGGCTTTGCCGTCTTCATCCCTTGCCAGCCAGACAAGGTCACGGTTCATGGCGTCCACTGTGCGAATTTCCTCTTTCAGCAGTTGTCCCCGGAGGTTGTAGGTACTCAGGGTAAGCGGTCCGGAGAACTTGCCGGGCAGGCTTAGGGTCGCCTTTTCCCGTGCCGGGTTGGGCCAGGCGCGCAGGGTTGCGGCCAGCGGCGGAACGTCCTCGTTCACAGCGGTGTCCGAGGTGTGGGCGTAGTAAAAATCGTAGCTGGGAACGCCGTCTCCATCCACCACCATGGCTTGGATCAACAGCCCCTCTGCGTTGAAGATGTTGTACGGGCTCCAATGATAGTGAGCGGTTACTTCTCCTGTGTCGGCATCCACCTCAGTATTGTATGGCATGGTCTCCCCCTCGTACCAAACGCCCTGGGCATTGGCGGTTTGCTCGGTCATCTGTGAGATGACCCAGCTGTCGTTGAGGTAGGGGACGCGTACCGTGGTGTAGTCGAGGATATAGTCTGGCAGCTGCTGGCTGTGTTTTTCGAACTGGTAGCCGGGTGGAAGCGTTTCTCCGGTATAGAAATACTGCCGGCGGCGGTAATTTACCCAGTTGAGCGAATCGGCGGAGCTGAGGGTGAGCTCCTCCACCCGGCGCCCCAGGCTGTCGAGGGTGTACACACTGTCCAGCCACTGATCAGGCTGGCTCGTTTTTTTTATTATGGTGCGGACCAGCTTCATATCAGCGTTGTAGCTGTGCCAGGCGTGGTTGTGATTGGAGGCATAACCGTACCAGTCATCCTCGTGGCAGTAGCCTTGGTAGTCCATTTTACGCGTGCGGGTGGGGTTGACATTCTGTTCCAAGGTGAGCGGGCTGGTGATAAGGTAATGGTCTGGATACAAGGTCAGCGCGCCGGCAAAATCCAGGTTTTCATAATAGTCGCTGGGGGGAAAGTCAGACATCCAGCCCTGGTGATGGTGGTCGATCTGGTTGATCAGCAGAGGGTTACCCGGAGCGTGGAGGTAGCTGTAGCTGTCGTGTGAACCCCAGTCCGGACCTCCGGAATCGCCGCCCGAGGCGATGCGTTCCAGGCCGGTCAGATAGTGCGTCTGGGGATAATCCTGCCCCGCCAGCAACGCCGGGATCAGCGCCAAAGCCAGCAGGATGCCCCAGCTGGTATTCCTTTTCACTTTTCCTCCCCGCCGGATATCCCGTTTTCGCTGCGGTGGCTCACCGGGCCCGCGGGAATTCCGGCCTGTTGATGTGTTCGGTCAACAGTACATTCAAAGCAAGAAACAATCCGAAGCTTGCTTTTTTATGTCTGCGGAGCATACGGAGCCCGTGAACTATCCGGGTCGATTTTCCCCGTCCCTTGCTTGACCGGGTTTCCTGCTCATCTTCTCTGCCTCCCGGAAGATGTCCGCCTCCGACGCGGGGATCATGCGGGAGGCTGGGTGGAAGCGACTGAAGGTGGGATCGGGGCGGGAAAAGCGGAAACAAGTTTTGGTTGACAGGATGAGCAGCTTCTGAAGGATATGCAGCATACTATTTTAGCCGGGGAAGGATGTGATGAAAAGAGATATAACCATGGCAGGCCAGGCGGAACTGATCGCGCGCTGGCTGCTGGTTCTGCTCAGCGTTTGGGCGGGCGTGAACTACTATCTGGAGGGAAACTCGGTGCGAGTGCTTTCCGCCGTGCTCACCGTGGTGCTGTTTCTGCTCTTACCGCTGCTGGGGAGGCTCTTTAAAGTATCGCTGCCTCTGCCTTTCAAGGTGATCTGGCTGCTGTTCATCGGAGCTTCGATGTATCTGGGCGAATTGCACAATTTCTTTTACCGTTTTGCCTGGTGGGACGAACTGATCCACTCCGGCTCGGCGATGCTGCTCACCTACGCTGCTTTGCTGCTGCTCCACCTCCTCAGCCGGGACAGGCATATCCATACGCGGCTGGGACCTCTGCTCACGGCCTTGGCGATGGTCTGGTTCACCATGTCTTTCGGGGCGGTTTGGGAGCTGTTCGAATTCGGCGTGGACAAGCTGCTGGGCCTCAATCTGCTGAAAGGCCGCGCCAGTACGGACATGAGCGGGATTTACAATTGGCAGCGCGCTTTGGAGAACACGATGGCCGACCTGGCCATGGACTTCGCGGGGGCGCTGGTGGTGGCTGTGGCGGCGCTTTTCCACTTTAAAGGCGGCGGCAAATCCTGGTTCGGGAAGCCGGTGGAGCTGTTCATCGAGGAAAACCCTTCCCGTTTCCTCCACGGGTCTGAACCCGGCCTGAAATGACTTTCGGTGGTTTCCGCCGAGCTGTTATCCCTGTTCCTGCCGCTGTTTGATCAGGGCCATCCTGTGATGCAAGGTGGCGGCGCCATGGCGGTTGCGGAGTTCTTCTGCCAGGGTACAATGAAGATTGGCCTGGGGGCAGGATCCATCTTTCAGAGCTATTGGAAAAGATCAGGCAACGCCAGAAAAGGCCCATGCCAGCTGAGTTGCAGCAAAGTAGCTTTTGATGAAAAAAACTTGACTTGGATCCGCATTATGATAACAACGCAATTAGTCATTTGTCCTTTCAAAGATTGTGAGTAACGAGTGATTTCAGATGCCCTCAAACAATCAGAGAAACAACGAGTTGGAATTTGCACCAACAATTGGGACTCTACTTAAACATCAATAAGATATGGAGATTACGATGCGCAAGGCAATGATGTTGGCGATGCTGCTCTTTCCCCTGTGGCTGGGAGCCCAGACAACTGGCCGGGTAGTGTGGAAAGTGATTTTTCAGGTACCCTATCCCTTGGAATATGGTAACTTTTATACAGCGCCCATATATGTTAACGGCAGGGAAGTAACCCAGCAGACCTGTAAATTCGTTGAGCCTTTTACCGCCGAGTATTCCTTTGAGGTAAAGGACGGAGATTTGGTGGAATATAGAGTGGAGGACCCTTCAGAGGTAAATTTCTATTATAAGATCCGCGATCATTTGGACAGGCTCATGGCCTGCAGCAACCCCAGTTCGCCCATGATTGGAGAGACCCCGGCGCCCGTACGGGTTAGACTGAAACATGCCGAATTGCCAACCCCTGCCGCTTTTGTGGTTCCGATTGATGGAGATACGGCCTATCCCCTCACTGGCATCCTCGAATGGTCACCACCCGATGACTTCAGTGAGTATAATTGTTATGACACCTCTGTATCTCCCCAAAAACTGATCCGGGGATACCGGGTTTATTGGGGCAAGGCAGGGCAAGAGATGGAGCTTATCTCTGAGCAAAATGCCGCGCTTTGCTGGACCATGCTTGAACCGATGGATCCTGACACTGAGTATTACTGGAAGGTGGTTCCCTTCAACGAACACGGGGAGGCTCAAGGTTGCCCCACCTGGAAATATCGTACCACCCTGTTCAGCCGGGTGGCAAGATTCAATGATTTCGGTGGTGTAGCCGATTTTGACGGTGACGGATGTCTCGATTTTCTGTATGTTGAGGATAATTTTCCTGACCAGGAAGTTGACCATGGTGTGATAGGCTATTTTCGTGGCTTTACTGGTAATTTCGTTGATTTGGTATACGTAGACCTCGAGGGTCCAGAACGGGCAACCTGGCTTGACGTGGACCGGGATGGAGATTTGGACGTAGTATGTTACTATGAAGAGGGTGAAATCGATTTCAATGAATACGCAGAGGAAATTCTTGACGTAAAAGTATTCTTGAACAAAGATGGCCGCTTTGATAACGAGCCATTACCCGATAGGTTGAAGCGTAAGTATTTGATTAAGCCCCTACATCTTGCCATCAAGGACTCCCAGCCAGAGGTCCTGAAGTTTGCTGATACGCGTGGCAACATTTGTTGTTTTGTAGCTATGGATGTAGATGGAGATGGCGATGCAGACCTGTTGCCGTATGTGTGTGAATTTTCAACAGCCACAGACTCTGTTTCAGTTCCTTTGTTGCCCGGGCATTTTTATCCCCATTCTTACGTCAGCACATATAGTGAGTTTGAGGTATTATTGAATCAACAGGGCGTAGCACCCAGCCCGAATTCATATGAGAATGATCGCGATAGTTGGCACGGGCATAAAAACTGGGCCGATTTTGACCTTGATGGGGACGCGGACCTCTGCTTTACAGCAGAAACCTATAACTATGGCATCGGTTTGTGTGATATCCTCCGAAATGATTCTGGCAGTTTTGTTCCGTTGAATCAGGCCTTGAGCGGATACAATGCCCTGGACCCCAAGCGCGGGTCCGATCATTTGCAGGGCAGCGTCTATTGCGATGTTTACTGGTACGATATAGATGGGGACTCAGATCCGGACCTGATACATCTTGACGCATTCGGGGAGTATGGAGGTGATACTTATATTTTGTACCTTAACCAAACCATCCGCAAAGAATAGATTCATGGATATGTTTCCTCCTTTGAAGCTTTCGGTGATCCTCTTCGCAGTTTTTCACTAACTCCCTACAAGAGATTTGACAAAAACTGGGCCGGAAAAATGCTTGAACAAATCCGGCTCGCGGACGCCATGTTAACGAACCCCGCCAGCCGTCAGAGAGGATTTGAATGCAGACGATAATGATCGACGGAAACAGCCTGAGCCTCGAGCAGGTTGAGGAAATTGCAGTAAAGCGGACTCCCATAGCGCTAACCGAGGCCTGTTTGGCCAAGGCGCAAAAATGCCGTGACTATGTGGACACGGTGATTGGCCGCGGCGACGTGGTGTACGGTCTCACCACCGGTTTCGGCAAGTTCAGCACGGTCACGATCCCGCCGGAAAACATCGCGGAACTGCAGCTGAACCTGATCCGCAGCCACGCCACCAGCGTAGGCCCGGCCTACACCACAGCTCAGGTTCGCGGCATCATGCTGCTGCGCGTAAACGTTTTGGCCAAGGGCCATTCCGGCATCCGCGTCCAGACTCTGCAAACTTTGGTGGAGATGCTGAACCGGGGCGTTCATCCGGTGATCCCGATGCGCGGATCGGTGGGCGCCAGCGGCGACCTTTCACCCCTTTCCCATCTGGCTTTGCCGCTGATCGGCGAAGGCGAGGCGGAGTATGAAGGCGAGATCCTGAACGGCGCTGAAGCCATGCGCAGAGCGGGATTGGAGCCTGTTATCCTGGCCGCCAAGGAAGGCCTGGCGCTGAACAACGGTACTCAGGTGATGGCCGCTTTGGGGGTTCTGATCTTGCTGGAAGCCGAGCGGCTGTGCAAGTACGCCGATCTCACCGCCGCCGCCAGCATCGACGCGCTGCGGGGCACGCCCAAGGCTTTCGATCCGCTGATCCACGCTCTGCGTCCCCACCCCGGCCAGGCCGCCAGCGCTGCCAATGTGCGCAATTTGCTGGACAACAGTCCGCTGCGGGCATCGCATCAAAACTGCGGCAACGTTCAGGACGCCTACAGTCTGCGCTGCACGCCGCAGGTACATGGCGCCACGCGCGACGCTTTGGCATACGCGCGCGGGGTTTTGGAGATCGAGATAAACTCCGCCACCGACAATCCGCTGATCTTTCCCGACGAGGAAAAGGTGATCTCGGGAGGCAATTTTCACGGCCAACCGATTGCCTTGGCTTTGGATACGCTGTCCATCGCGATCGCCGAACTGGCCTCCATCTCCGAGCGGCGCGTGGAACAAATGCTCAATCCCGCCCTCAATCGGGGTCTGAATCCTTTTCTGGCCAAGCGTCCGGGCATCGATTCCGGCTACATGATCGTGCAGCTCACCGCCGCCGCGCTGGTCTCCGAAAACAAGGTTTTGGCACATCCCGCCTGCGTTGACAGCATTCCCACCTCTGCCAACCAGGAGGACCACGTTTCCATGGGCTCCATTTCCGCGAACAAGCTGATCCAGGTGGTGGAAAACGTGCGGAACGTGCTGGCCATCGAACTGATGATCGCCTGTCAGGCTTTGGATCTGAGGGGCATTGCCAGCTCGCCGGGTTTGGAGCGGGTGAAGGCGCTGCTGCGCCAAAGCGTTCCCCGGCTGGAAGAAGACCGCGTCTCGTATCCGGACGTGAACGCGGCGATCGCGCTGCTGTCCTCCGGAGCCATTTTCAGCGAATTGGCCGCCGTGGGCGTAGATTTGTATTGACAGATTTTCGCCACCACGCCCGGCTGTGATCATGAGAAAGATAGTTCCGCTTCTTCTGCTGGCCTTTGCTCTGGCCTCCTGCATCCAGGTGAACACGCTGTACAACGCGCGCAAGTATTTCAACGCAGCTCAGGCCAGGCCTCTGAACGCCAACGGCCGTCCCAACAACCAGGCGGTGGAGGAGTACACCAAGGCGATCAAGAAATGCGGCATCATTCTCAGCAACGAAGTCCGGGACAGCCGCACCGACGACGCTCTCTTCCTGATGGCCAGGGCCCTCTACTACAAAGGAAACAGCGCCTTCCAAGCCAAGGACCAGTTCGAATCCCTGATCAGAGGTTGGCCGGAAAGCCCCTTCTTCAGCGAGGCGCACATCTATCTGGCCAAGGTCATGCGCGACATCAACCGCAAGGACGAGGCGGTGAAGATCCTGCAGGAATTCATCCTGGATCCCCAACACAAGAAACTGCATGCCCGCGCTTTGCTGACCCTGGCACAGTTCAATATCACGGACAAGGACTATCTGCAGGCCCAGTATTGGCTAAGCAAGATCATCACGGAGTATCCCAAATCCAGCGAGTACCGCGAGGCGTTCTTCATTTATGGCCAGAACTACTTTATCCAGAAGGATTACCAGGCCGCGCTGGCGGAATTCGCCAAGATCGCCAAAGACCGCCGCATCTCCCAGCCGATGAAGCTGGACGCGCTTTACTACGTGGCTTTGAACCAGTATCTGCTGGGCGAACATGAGCAGAGCCGCAAAACCGTGCAGAAACTGCTCAAGGACGAGCTCCGGCCCGAAAAACTCTCCCAGGCCAGGGTGCTGCAAGCCAGGCTGTTCCTGGCCCGCGGCGATACGGCCAAGGGACTGGCGGAGATCGAGGACATCAGCAAGGTCTATCCCCGGACGCTGAGTTCAGCCGAGGCGCAGTACTATCTGGGCGAATACTATTTTTACGAGGCCCGCGATCTGGAAAAAGCAGGCGTGGCCTACAACAAAGTGCGCTCGGAATCCGCGACCTCGGAACTTGCCGAACCCGGCCAGCAAAAAGCCACCGCGGTCAATCAGCTGAAGGACCCGGTCAGCTACGATCCCGTCAATAATCTACAGCGGTATGTGGATTACCATATCTCCGCGGCTGAAAACTATTTTAACGTCTTTTCCCTGCCGGATTCCGCGCTGCTGATGTATCAGCGGATCATCGACTCGCGGGACAGCCTGCTGACCCAGCGGGATAGCGTGGCGGTGGAGTTGGGATTCAAACAGAGCCGGGCGGATTCGCTGACCATGGCCCTGGCGGCGCTGCCGGAACCGGTTTTGCCCGACAGCACGGAGGTCCGGGCGGACAGTCTGGCGAGTTCTAAAGCGGCCGATTCCCTGGCCGTGACTGACAGCCTGAAGACAACCGAGGTCGAACCCGACCTGGACACTGGGTCCGGTAGTTTGGACATCTCTGAGCCTGTGCCAGCTAACGAAGCTGACGAAGCGGCCAACAGGTTGTTGCACCATGAAATCGAACCACTGGCGATCAGCGAACCAGACAGCCTTGATGGGCCTGATCTGGATACAGACTTCGCAGGGGTGCAGGACAGCCTTGAGGTTGCCGAAATTGACGGGATGACACCCGCGGAATCTGACAGCGTGGCGACTTCTGACCAACAGGAGGCTGAACAGGCCCCGAACCCGGCGGAGCAGCGCCGGCAGCTCCAACAACAGCTGACGGCCGCGGAAACTGACCTGAACCAGACGCGGGACCGCCTGCAAACCCTGGACGACATCTTGCGGCGTTACGACCGGGAACTTACCCCCCTGGCCCTCTTTTCCCTGGCCAACATCCACAGCAAGACAGGCCCCGACCGTACGCGGATGGAGGCCATTCACGCGGACATGGTTCAGCGCTTCCCCAACAACAAATATACCAACGCCATGGAAGACCTGCTGGCCGGCGAAACGGTGCGCCTCATCGATCCTGACGAGGAAGCCCAGGAACTGCTGCTGGACAGGGCTTTCGGATTGGCGGAAACAGCTCCGGACTCCATGCTGGTGATCCTGAATGAGCTGTCGTCTTCTGTTTACCTGCCCATCAGCCTGAAAGCGAATTACCGCCTCGGCTGGTACCACACTTTCGAAGTGGCGGACACCACGGCCGCCAAACCCTATCTGAACAAGGTGCTGGAGCTCGAACGCGGCGGAGAGTACGCCGGCGTGACCTCCCGATTTTATGACGGAAGCAGGTTCAAACTGCGCAAATTTGACGAAATGGTGGACTCCCTGGCGGTGGTGGACAGCCTAAAAGCCCTGGGTGACTCCCTCGCGGCAGCCGACTCGCTGAAGCTGGATGGGGAGCAAACACCAGAACCGGAACCCGAACCGGAGATCAAGCCAGAAGAAGAGCTCGAGCCACCGGAGCAAGTGGATGGCGAAGCCGGAGACGCCACTTCTCCAGAAACCTTGCCGGCAGTGCCAAACCCCGGCGAGTCCAAGCCTGAAGAGCTTTTACCCGAGCAACCGGCCCCGGATGAGGTCCCACCTGCCGATCCGCCTTCCGGCGAAGCTCTGCCGGACGATGACGGCAGCGGCTCCCCGCCTCTGAACCCGGATGACCCCTCTGAGTGACGGTCAGTCCTCAGCTATGAGCGGCCAAAACCTCTGGCTGCGGCTGCTGATCCTGGTTCTGGCCCTGTTTGCCGCTCTGGACGCCTCCTGGCGACAGCTCGGCATGCTGATGGTGCTGTACTGGCTGTTCATGCTGCTGGACCTGTCCCTCTATGCCAAATTCCTGCGCGGTCTGCGCCTGACCCTGCCCTTCCTGGCAGCCTACTGGATCTTCGGGACCCTCTTCCGATCAAGCTTTCCGGATCTGATGCTCTTTAGCCTGAAGCTGATCTTCTTCATCGAGGCCAGCGTCTATTGCTTTGGCAATCTGCGTCTGAACCTGGTTCTGCGTGATACCGCCTGGCTGCGCAAACGCAGATGGGGCAGGCATTTGGTGCGTTTTTTCCTGGCCACTGCGCTGTATATCAGGGCTTACGCCAAACATTTCGACCGGCACCAGGTCAAAGGCCACAGCAGCATCGGCGCGGTGCTGGACAATATGATCGCCGCGGGATCCAAGGTTTTTAAGGATTCAGACGTTATCGCAGCGCAACTGGCCAAGATGCTGTCAGCTCCGCGAATGGAAACGGACAAACCTTTCACCAATATCATCGGCCTCAGCCTGATGACGCTGATGGTGCTGATCAGTTCGGTGTAATGAAATGGCCCGCCATTTGATGCGCCTGATGTATGACGGAGCGGATTTCCGCGGCTGGCAGGTTCAGTGCGCCGGACGCAGCATCCAGGGCGACCTGATCTCCGCCTTTCACCAGCTGGGAGTGCGCCATCCCGGGGTGATCGGAGCAGGCCGTACCGATGCCGGAGTACACGCTTTGGCGCATTTTGCCCATTTCGATTATCAGGGCGCGATGACCTCGCGCCAGCTGTTGCTGGCCCTGAACAACAAACTGGGCCCAGACCTGATGATCACGGGCATCTGGACGGTGCCGGATGATTTTCACGCCCGCTATCAGGCCATGGCGCGCAGCTACGTTTACCTGCTGGCCCGGGTCAAAATGCCGCTAAACCGCTTGCACACCGGCTTCATGCCCCGCCGCGACATCCGGGTGACCACCCTGGCAAAGCTGGCCGAAGTTCTGCTGGGCCGCCACGACTTCTCTTCTCTCAGCCGCGACAACCCCCTGGTGCCCAATCACAGCTGCGAGCTCACGCGCCTTGACGTTTCCGAGGACCGGGGTATCATCCGGTTCGACCTTACGGCGGACAGGTTTCTGCACAACATGGTGCGCCGCATCGTGGGCACTCTGGTCAATCTGGACCACGACGGCCTGGGCCCTGCCGCGCTGCAGGCCATTCTGGACGAGCAAAACCCACGCCAGAAGCTGGTTACCACCGCTCCCGCCCAAGGTTTGTATCTCACCGGGGTGCGCTATCCGAATTTGCCGCTTGACGAATCCGCCCCTGCTGAGGATTTGCTTTATTTCTTGAGGTGAAAATGAAATACCAGATACCCCGCGGAACCTACGACATCCTGCCAGAGCAAAGCCATAAGTGGCAGAAAGTTATCTCCGCGTTTCGCGAGCTTGCCGCCGCCTACGGCTACGAAGAGATCAGCACGCCTGTCTTCGAGCAGGCCGCGCTGTTCGAACGCTCTTCCGGAGAGAGTTCCGACGTTGTCAAAAAGGAAATGTACCGCTTCACGGACCAGAAAGGCCGCGAATTCGCCCTGCGACCGGAAGGAACCGCGCCCGTGGCCCGGGCCTATCTGGAAAACCGCATGGACATAGGCGCGGCGGTTAAAAAGCTTTATTACATCGGCCCGATGTTCCGTTATGACCGTCCCCAAGCCGGTCGTTACCGCCAGTTCCAGCAATACGGCATCGAATTCATCGGCAGCGACCATCCCTATTACGACGCGGAAGTGATCTCCATCCTTTGGTTCTATCTGAGCGGACTGGGACTTACCAAGCTCCGGCTGGAACTGAACAGCGTCGGCTGCCCCAACTGCGCCAAAGACTACGACCGGGCGCTTCATGAATATTTCCGGCCCCACCTGTCCGAACTTTGTCCGGACTGCCAGCTGCGCATCGACCTTAAGCCCCGCCGGCTCCTTGACTGCAAGGTAAAAACCTGCAAAGAGATAGCCCAGGGCGCGCCATCGCAGCTGGATTATCTGGACGAGCCCTGCCGGGTCCATTTTACCGCCACCCAGAGGCAACTGGAACTGATGCGGGTGCCCTTCACCATCAATCCCCGCATCGTGCGCGGCCTGGATTACTACACTAACACGGCTTTCGAGATCGTATCAGATGGCCTCGGCGCGCAGAATTCCCTGGCCGGCGGCGGACGCTACAACGGTTTGCTGGAACAGATCGGCGGCAAGAGCATACCGGCCATAGGTTTCGCCGGCGGCTTCGAACGCCTGTTGCTGGCTCTGGACGAGGAAAAAGTCTCTCTGGGCAAAGCACTGGTACCAGAAGTATTCGTGATCCCCATGGGTCCCGCGGCGCAGGAGTACATCCTGCCTTATCTCAACGCCTTACGCCAGGCCGGCATCTTTGCCGACTACGATCCCGACAAGAATTCCTTCAAAACCCAGCTCAAGGCCGCGGACAACCGCCAGGCCCGCTACGCCCTGATCATCGGCGAAACTGAGTTGGCCGCCAACAGCGCCATTCTGAAAGACCTGGGCAGCGGCGAACAGCAAACATATCCTTTGGAGCCGCTCTCCGCCCTCATCGCGGCCATCCGGCACTGATCCTCCGTTCGGTTGTCCGGATTTGCACAAGATGAAAGCTGGCCTGGCCGCATTGTTTGGCCGTTGCCCG
The DNA here is from genome assembly GCA_964631015.1 of uncultured Candidatus Cloacimonadota bacterium. Lineage (GTDB taxonomy): Bacteria > Cloacimonadota > Cloacimonadia > Cloacimonadales > Cloacimonadaceae > Syntrophosphaera. The sequence continues at coordinate 29,438 of CAZVXH010000012.1, forward strand.
CGATTTAGTCAACTTTTTGCCCGGATAAGCCTACCGGGGCGGCATAGCGAACGTTTGCCCCTCTCCACAGATGAGGGCAATTCCTTCCCGGCCACTTTACATGATCCCCACAGGACCGGGAAAATCCCTTAGTTCTTGTTTCCCGGCTTTTTCGCCCGGTCCAGTTTATCCAGGTTGAGGGCCGTTTTGATGGACATTACCAGAAAAATGGCCATGAACGCCACGCTGAAGAGCAGGCCTCCCAGATCCATGATGGTCAGGTAATTTCCCCGGAACAAGAGCACGTCGCCACTCCAGAAAAAGAGGACCGTATTGACGATAATGATGGCCAGACGAACCTCGGTGGGTCCCAGTTTCATGTAGGATATGCGGAATTCCCCATGAGTGTAGGCGCAGACGTGAACGTAGACGTTCAGCAGCAAATAGCCGATGGCCAGCATTAGCGCGATCTCGAATTGCATCAGGGGCGACAGACCGAAGGCCAGGCAGATCACCACTGTGGTGAGGGCGTCGGCAAGATGGTCCACAAAGTAGCCGTAACGCTCTCTTTCGATATGCCTTACTCTGGCCAGGGTGCCGTCCAGGCTGTCGCCATACCAGTTCAGCACGAAGCCGAAACTGGCCAGAAACAGCCACCAGCGCGATTGCCAGGTGAGCAAATAGGCCGCCGCGCTGATCAAGGTGGCAAAAATACCCAGCAGGGTCAGGTGATCGGGCGTAACCTTGTCCGGCACGGCCAGGGCAAGTTTGCGGAGGATCTTTTTCTCCCAGGGTCCGGTGAAGGTGTCGATCACCCTTTCCGCTTTTTTCTCTTTCATGCTTTCTCCCCGATCTCCTTTTCATTGACTGAGGATGACTGTTTGTGGGTCAGTTTGGGAAACACCAGAAACTCGTTGGCCAGCAACTTGAAGAGGGGTCCCAAAAGTTGTCCCGTGATGCTGGCGATGAGGTAGTGCACACCCAAAAAATGGGTCAGCAGCCACAATATGCCCAGATTGACCACCAGGTCTATGGACGCTGTCACGAGGTTGTAACGCAGCAGCAACTGAAAATAGTTTCTGGGTGAGCGGCTGATGCGGTCTTTCCAAGTGATGAAGTAATGTCCCGTAAAATTATGGATGATGGCCACTTCGACCGCGAGGGCGCCGGCGATCAGCAGTGGGACCTTCAAGACACCGTGCGCAAGCCACAGAACCGCAAGGTGGACAAGCGTTCCCGTCCACGCGATCAGATGAAAGTAGATCAGCTTTTTCAGGCTTATCTCCTTCAGTCTGGCTGTTAACTTTTCCGTATTCATCTTGAAATTCCTTGCGCTCACCTCTGGAACTGGCGGTTTGGAGTACTTCCAACCATAGTTCTCATCAGAGCCTAATATTACCGGACTTATTTTCTGTAAAGATATTTTATTGCCTTGGGAACCAGACAGCGTTCCAACCTGCCTGTTTTTCCGGGTCTTGCGCATAAAAAAACCCGGAGTCGATGAACTCCGGGTATGGTCAAGATATTGAGCCTTGCTCAGATATATTTTTGGATCTTTCCTTCCACCAGTTGTTGGATCTCGAGCATGCGGGCTTCGGATTCCGCCTCGAAACGGGTGACCAGCACAGGAGTGGTGTTGGAAGCGCGAACCAGGCCCCAGCCGTCGCTGAAGGTGATGCGGGCGCCGTCGATGTCGTTGACGTCGTAACCTTCAGCTTTGAACTCTTCGCAGACCTTGGCCACAACTTCAAACTTGCGCTTGTCGTCGCAGGTTGTGTGCAGTTCCGGAGTGTTGTACATCTTGGGTTGGTCGGCCAGATAAGTGCTCACGGGAGCGTCGGTTTTGGAAACGATCTCGATCAGACGGCAGCTTACGTAGATGGCGTCGTCAAAGCCCAGATAGCGGTCGCCCAGAAAGATGTGGCCGCTCATCTCGCCGGCAAAATCCACACCGATTTCCTTCATTTTCATCTTGATGTTGGCATGGCCGGTTTTATACATCAGGGGAACACCGCCGCGCTTGCGGATGTCGTCGTAGAGGTTCTTGGAGCATTTCACGTCGGCGATGATGGTCTTGCCCTGATTCCCCGGCAGATAATCGCGGGCGAGGATGTTCAGGATCTGGTCGCCGAAAAGCATTTTGCCCTTTTCGTCCACCACACCGATGCGGTCTCCGTCGCCGTCCAGGCCGATGCCCAGTTCGTATTCCGCTTCCACCACGGCCCGGGCGAGGTCCACCATGTTCTTGGCCACGGTGGGGTCCGGATGGTGATTGGGGAAGGTGCCGTCGGGATCGCAGTACATCTCGATGAGCTCGCAGCCAAGGCGGGATAAGATCTCCGGCAGATAGGGGCCGCCCATGCCGTTGCCGCCGTCCACGATAACCTTCACCGGACGCTCCAGATGGATGCCGGCAGTTACATAGTCGATATAATTATCGTTAACGGATTCGTCTTTCACGTACTTGCCCTCGCCGCTGGCAAAATCGCCGGCTTGGATGATCTTCAGCACGTTCTGCAGTTCTTCGGCGTAGACAGAACCCAGGCCCAGATTGAGTTTGCACCCGTTGTACTGGGAGGGGTTGTGGCTGGCGGTGACCATGGCGCCGCCGTCTGTTTTCAGTTTCCAGATGGCGTAATACAGTACCGGAGTGGCCACGATGCCGATGTCGGTGATGTCGCAGCCCGTTTCCAAAGCCCCCTTTACAAAGGCTTCCATCAGTTTGGGAGTGGTGAGCCGGGCGTCGCCGCCCAGAGCGATGGATCGCAGGCCTTTCTGGCGCAGATAGCTGCCAAAACCCTTGCCGATCAAGTAGTAAGATTCTTCGTTCAGTTCTTCGTCCACAACGCCGCGAATGTCGTATTGGCGGAATACTTGGGGTTTGATCATGTTAACCTCTTTATCTGATGCTATGATATCTTTCAGGATGGGCAGCATGGCCTCCAAAGCCTTGGCCCGGTGGGAAAGTGAGTTCTTGGCTGCGTCGGACATTTCGGCGTAGCTGCGGCCGCCGGGGTCAGGCTCGAAAATGGAATCGTAGCCGAAACCGTTTTCCCCGCGTTCCTCGGTGGAGATAAATCCCGGCATCACGCCCTCCGTAATGGCCACCACTCCGTCCTCAGCGGCCAGCACGGCGCAGGTGCGAAACTCCGCGCGGCGGTCGGCCTTGCTGGAAAGCAGCCGCAAAGCTTTGTCCCGGTTGTCCTTGTAACTGCAGTGTTCTCCGGCAAAGCGGGCGGCGTAGATGCCGGGCTGCCCGTCCAAAGCGTCGATGAACAGGCCGGTGTCGTCGGCCAGGCAGAGCAAACCGGTATGTCTGGCGGCCTCCAGGGCTTTCTTGGCGGCGTTGGCACGCAGGGTGGCCTGATCCTCCAGCGTGGGGGGAAGCTCAGGAAAATCCAGCAGGGAATAAACCTCCACCTCCGTTCCGGCCAGCAAGTCGCGGATCTCGGCGATCTTGTCCGGATTCCGGGAAGCGATCAGCAGTTTCAGCATGCCTTACTTGATCTTAAGCCACTTCTTGACGCGGGCCATCACGTTCTTGTCCAAAAATTTCTCGGCTGTGGCGGTGATCTTCTGCATCAGGTGCAAAATGTCGCCTTCGCCGCTCCAGTTGTCTTCCAGCACTTTCTGGTCGATGTCGTTGAGCAGCATGTTCAGTCCCATCACCACCAGCACCAGGTCGTCCACGGATCCCAAAATGGGAATGAAATCGGGGATGATGTCCAGCGGCATCATCACGTAGGCGATGATCCCGCCCAGCATGAGTTTGCGCTTGGAGGGCACGCGTTTGTCCACCGCGACGCGGGTTACCAGGATGAAGAGATCCGGCAGCAGAAAGAGGTATTCGGCCAGTTTGTTGCCGGTTTTGCCAGTTTTTTCCTGAGTCCAGTCCTTTGCTTTCTTGCGCAGCTTTTCGTAAAACTTCAGCTTGTCTTCGTCCACGATGCGGTCTTTCAGCTCTTCCCGTTCGGAATCGGAAATGTCCTGTCCTTCAAAGATGTTGTCGTTCATGTTCACCTCGTAAATCCATTATTTCCGTCCTCTCCAAAACGGTCAATCACTTTTTTGGCTGAGGTTGGCAAGGGCTTTGTAGCGTATGACAAAAAACGCCGGAGAGCTCAGTCTCCGGCGTTGTATCTTATATGATGTTATTGCTTTAGCGAATGGCGGCCATGGCGGCGGCCAGTCTGGCGATCGGCACGCGGTAGGGCGAGCAGCTTACGTAGTTCATACCCACGCGGTGGCAGAATTCCACGGAACTGGGTTCTCCGCCGTGTTCGCCGCAGATCCCAACCTTCAGGTCTGGCCTGGTTTGGCGCCCGCGCTCGGTGCCCATTTGCACCAGCTGTCCCACGCCTTCCTGATCCAGGATCTGGAAGGGATCGTGTTTCAGCAGGTTTTTGCCGATGTAGACCGGCAGGAAGACCCCGGCGTCATCACGCGAGTAGCCGAAGGTCATCTGGGTGAGGTCGTTGGTGCCGAAGCTGAAGAACTCGGCGTTGATGGCGATCTTGTCCGCCACCAGCGCGGCGCGGGGGATCTCGATCATCGTGCCCACCAGGTATTCCACCTTGGCGCCTGTTTCCGCGAAGACCTGCTCCGCGGTGGCGCGGATGATCTGTTCCTGCAGCTTGAATTCGGCTTCAGTGCCGATCAGCGGGACCATGATCTCCGGCAGCACTTTCACGCCTTTGGCCTGAACGCTGAGGGCGGCTTCGATGATGGCGCGGGCCTGCATTTCGGTGATCTCGGGATAGGTGTTGCCCAGGCGGCAGCCGCGGTGGCCCAGCATGGGATTGGTCTCATGCAGCGCGTTCACGCGGTCCTTCACGGTTTGCAGGCTCAGGCCGAGGTCGTCGGCCATGATCTGCTGCTGCGCTTCCTCGTGAGGCACAAACTCGTGCAAAGGCGGATCCAACAGTCGGATGGTGACTGGAAAGCCGTCCATGGCGGTGAAGATGCCTTCGAAATCGGCACGCTGGATGGGGAGAAGTTTGTCCAAAGCCTGCCTGCGTCCGGTTTCATTCTCGGCCAGGATCATTTCGCGCATGGCCTTGATGCGGTCGCCTTCAAAGAACATGTGTTCGGTGCGGCAGAGGCCGATGCCCTTGGCGCCGAAAGTGCGGGCCACGCTGGCGTCCTTGGGAGTGTCGGCGTTCGTGCGCACGTACATTCTGGTATATTTGTCGGCCAGTTCCATGATCTCGGCGAAATCGCCGCTGAGCTCAGGATCGACCGTTTCGATCTTGCCTTCGAAAACTTGGCCGGTGCTGCCGTTGAGGGAGATCCAGTCACCTTCGTGATAGGTTTTTCCGCCCACGCTCATGGTACGGGTCTTATTGTCGATAGCGAGGGCGCCGGCGCCTGAAACGCAGCATTTGCCCATGCCGCGGGCTACCACCGCCGCGTGGGAGGTCATGCCTCCGCGGGCGGTGAGGATGCCTTTGGCGACGTTCATGCCGCGCAGGTCTTCCGGTGAGGTTTCCAGACGGCAGAGGATCACTTTTTTGCCTTGGGCGGCCCAGGCCTCGGCGTCGTCGGCGAAGAAGACGACCTGGCCGGTGGCGGCTCCAGGAGAGGCGGGCAGGCCTTTGGCGATCTCAATCGCGCTGTCCAGGCCGGCTTTGGAGAAAACGGGGTGCAGCAGTTCGTCAAGTTTGTTGGGCTCCATGCGCAGCAGGGCGGTCTTGTCGTCGATCTTGCCCTCGCGCACAAGGTCCATGGCCACTTTCACCATGGCAAAACCGGTGCGTTTGCCGTTGCGGGTCTGCAGCATCCAGAGTTTGCCTTCCTGGATGGTGAATTCGATGTCCTGCATGTCTTTGGCGTGGTCTTCGAGCTTTTTCTGGGTGGCGAAAAGTTCCTGATAAACAGTGGGCATCGCTTCTTCCAGCGAAGGATATCTGGCGGCGCGGTCGGCTTCGGAGACCCCGGCCAGTTCGGCCCAGCGCCGCGAACCAATGGTGGTTATCTGCTGCGGAGTGCGGATGCCGGCCACCACGTCTTCGCCCTGGGCGTTGATCAGGTATTCGCCGTTAAAAAGATTCTCGCCGGTGCCGGCGTCGCGGGTGAAGGCCACTCCTGTGGCGCTGGTTTCGCCCATGTTGCCGAAAACCATGGCCTGCACGTTCACCGCGGTGCCCCAGGCGTCCGGGATGCCGTTCAGCTGGCGGTAAAAGATGGCCCGGTCGTTGTTCCAGCTGTTGAAGACGGCGAAAACCGCGCCCCAAAGCTGTTCCCAGGGATCATCCGGAAAATCGTGGCCAGTATTGTCTTTCACGGCTTTCTTGAAGCGGACCACCATTTCTTTAAGGTCGGCGGCGCTGAGGTCCAGGTCCTGCTGCACGCCACGCTCCTTTTTCATCGCGTCGATGATAACTTCAAAGGGGTCGTGTTCTTCTTTGCTGGCTGGTTTGAGGCCAAGAACCACGTCGCCGTACATCTGCACGAACCTGCGGTAGCTGTCCCAGGCGAAACGTTCGTTCCCGGTCTTTTTGATGATGCCCTGCACGGCGTCGTCGTTCATGCCGAGGTTCAGGATGGTGTCCATCATGCCGGGCATGGAGGCCCGGGCACCGCTGCGGACTGAAACGAGCAACGGATTTTCGTTCGAGCCGAAACTCATGTGCATCAGGCCTTCGATGTGTTTGACGGCGTTCTGCACTTCGGCCAGCAGCAGTCCGCGCATGGTGGCTTCACCCAACTGGGTGAATTCGTTGCAGGCGTCTGTGGTGATGGTAAATCCGGGGGGCACGGGCACGCCGATGAGATTCATCTCGGCGAGGTTGGCGCCTTTGCCGCCCAGCAGATTTTTCATGTCCGCCCTGCCTTCGGCACTTCCGTTACCGAACAGGTAAACACGTTTGGTATTAGGCATTTATCCTCCATTGATGGTTAATATGCTTGTTATGTTACCTGATTCTGGAGGGGGCCTTTTTGTCAATGACTATTCCGGCTCCCACGCCGCACGGCCGGCTTGGCGAGCCTGCGGGAACCGCGATCAGGAAATCCTTCAAGATGTCTGCGCGTCTTCACCGGGTTTCAACAGACATGGCTCCCGTTCTCATTACGGGATAAATACGGGATCAATACGGATGAAATCCGTATTGATCCCGTATTTATCCCGTAATGATCGTTAGGGCGGAGGGGATTTTTTTACACCGGAAAGGCGGCTTCCCAGCTAAGGCGGGTGAGTTCGCAAAAAAAGCTTTACAGATTATCAGGCGTCCACAGAATGTGAATCTTGTAAAAAAACTTTGAGTTTCGAAAGTATAAAGCATAGTAAGGAAAAGCGATGAAAAAGTTATTTGTCTTGCTCTTTGC
>CAZVXH010000013.1:0-36156 GCA_964631015.1 uncultured Candidatus Cloacimonadota bacterium
GCACCTACAGCGTGACCGCCAGCAAGGTCGGCTTTGAAAGCCTTACCCTGCCGGTTACCCTGGTTGTGGATCAGACCACGACCCTGAACTTCGTGCTCACGCCCTCCACCTCGGTGAACGTGACCGGTTTCGTGGTCGGAAGCGACCAACCCACCGTAGGATTGGCGGAAGCAACCGTAAGCCTGGCGGGTGTGGTGAACTACTCCGCCACCACGGACGCCACCGGGCATTTCACCATCCCCGGCGTGCTTTCCGGAAACACCTACAACTACATTGCCAGCAAAGAAGGCTATCAGGACCTTACAGGCTCCATCAACGTGGGCGGAACCGCCTTCGACATGGGTACCCTGATCCTGCCCGAGATCGCCTTCCCGCCCTCACAGGTGGTGGCAACTGAAAACGTGGCCCAAACCCAGGTCTCCCTGATCTGGAACTCACCCACGGCCGCGCCTCCCTACGACGACTTCGAAATGAACGACGGCGGCTGGGTACCCTCCTCGAACTGGACCAATCCGCTGGGTGACTGGCAGTGGGGCAACAACTACAACGTTGCCAACTACGTTGACATCGACACCTATGTGGACCAACCCCCCGCCACGGCCTATTCCGGAACAGGAATGTGGGGAACAGTGCTCACAGGCGGCTACTCCAACTGCGCTGGCTGGTCCTACCTGAAAAAGACCTTCAACCTGGCTGGCGTTGCCAATCCTGTGCTGGATTTCTGGCACTACATGGATGGCTACAACACCTGGGATTACGGTTTGATCAAGGTTAACGGCAACACCGTCTGGGGCGCGAGCAGCGCGGCTGTCTTCATGCCCTGGCAACAACTGGTCGTTAGCCTGGCTCCCTATGCCAACCAAGCGAATGTGGAGATCAGCTTCGAGTGGTACGCCACATCTGTGGTAAGCTACGCAGGCTGGTACATCGACGACGTGTACGTTGGCCCCGCCCAGAGCCGGACGGTCAACTACGTTTACGGCCCTGTGCCTCAGCCCGTGCAAACCGGTTCTGAACTGGAAGGTACCGCGGCGAAACAGCAGCTGGCCCAAACAGCGAAGACCCAGTATCTGCCTCAGGCTTCCAACCGCGAACCGGACCGCATCATGGTGGGCTACAAGGTCTGGCGCCTGCTGGCTGCCAACGAAGGCAACGAGACGCTGTGGAACCTGATCACTCCGGCCACCATCGCGGACTCCACCTTCGTCGACACCGCCTGGGCCCCGCTGCCCTCCGGCGTCTATAAGTTCGCCGTGAAAGCCGTTTACACCAATAACATCCTCTCCGCGGCCGCCTTCTCCAACGAGATCCACAAAGGCATGATGGGCACCCTGAGCGGAACGGTTACCGAATTCGGCACCAACGTTCCCATAGCCGGGGCCACCATCACCGCCGGAGATTACAACGGAACCACCGGCCCCAACGGCCAGTACGCCTTCCTGGCTTACCAGGGTACCTACGACGTGACCTGCGTTAAACAGGGATACCAATCCTCCACCATCACCGGCGTGAACATCGTGGGCACCCAAACCACCACCCAGAACTTCGTGCTCACCGAGATCACCCTCCCGCCCGGAGGCGTGACCGCCACCATCGCGGGACCCGCGGTAAACGTGACCTGGAGCGAACCCGGCACCGCCGGCGGAGAATGGATCCAATACTCCACCGTGGATGCCAACAACAGCATCGGCCTCACCAACGGCGGCGAATTCAGCGTAGCCATCCGCTTCCCCGCCACCGCGCTGCAGGACTTTGCCGGCATGAGCCTCCAGGCGATCAAGGTCTGGCCAGGCTCCCCGGGAACCTATTCCCTGCGTGTCTGGACCGGCGGAGACGCTACGGCACCCGGCACCCAAATGCTGGATCAGCCATTCGCGCCTGATCCGGAAGATGCCTGGAACACCCTGATCCTGAACACTCCCGTGGCCATCACCGGCAACGAGGAACTGTGGTTTGGCTACCACGTGACCCACACTACGGGCAACTATCCCGCCGGCTGCGATCCCGGCCCCGCCGTTGACGGCTTCGGCAACATGATCTACAACTCCGGCGCCTGGGCCACACTACTGTCGCTCTCAGCCACCCTCGACTACAACTGGAGCATCCAGGGTTATGTGGGATATTCACCTCCCACCGCCGCTCCCTTGCTCTCACCGGTTGTGGCCGAAACAATTGGCAATCCTGTCAATGCCGGCCTCTTCAGCGTCAGAACCGATGCTCCGCGCCCGGTTGTCCAAACTGTGCCCGGCAAAGAGATGAGATCCGCCAAACCGGTTGATCCCGTTATCCGCGTTCTCAACGGCTACAAGGTGTGGCGCCTGCAGCAGGGCCAGGAAAGCAACGAAGCTTCCTGGATCACCCTGACGCCTGATGCCATCACCGCCACCGCCTATGCGGACACCGGCTGGAACGACCTGCCCGACGGAACTTACAAGTGGGCCGTTAAAGCAGTCTACACCGGTAACGCGATGTCTGTCCCGGCCTTCTCCAACCCGCAGACGATGATCACCCAGATCGGCACCATCGCCGGTATCGTCCGCACCACCACGAACGCTCCCATCATGGGCGCCACCGTGACCAACGGAACTGCTACCGCCACCACCAACGCCTCCGGCGCCTACAGCATGCAAGTGGAAGCTGGCACTCACACCGTGACGGCCTCCGCCCCCGGCTATGCTTCCGGCACCCAGGCCGGCGTGATCGTTGTGGTGGGCCAAACCACCACCGTGAACTTCCAGCTCGCGCAGAGCTTGATCCTGCTTGAAGACGGTTTCGAAACCTACACCGACTTCGCGCTCACCTTCGCGCCCTGGACCACGGTGGACGTTGACCTCAGCACCACCTACACCATGACCGGCACCACCTGGCCGAACGCTGGAGCCGCGCAGGCCTTCATCATCTTCAACCCTGCCACCACCGTTCCGGCCATCACCACCTTCACCGCCCACGGCGGAACCAAGATGGCCGCCAGTATTGCCGCCACCACTCCTCCCAACAACGATTGGCTGATCACACCCGTACTGAACAACCCTGCCGAGATCAAGTTCTGGGCCCGGTCCCTGACCGACCAGTACGGCCTCGAAAGGTTCAAGGTCGGCGTTGGCACCAGCACCAATCCTGCCAACTTCACCATCATCAGCGGCACCAACTACGTCCAGGCCCCTGTGGACTGGACCGAGTACACCTACTCGCTGGCCGGCTACACCGGACCAGTCTACGTGGGCATCCAGAGCGTCTCCAACGATGCTTGGATCTTCTTCGTGGACGATGTCCAGGTCACCGGCGGCACCGGCAGTGAATATCCGGGCGTGCCTGTGGTGGCCACCGAGCTGCACGGCAACTTCCCGAACCCCTTCAATCCGGAAACCACCATCCGCTACAGCGTGAAGGAAGCCACTCCCGTAACCATCGAGATCTACAACGTCAAGGGTCAGCTGGTGAAGACCCTCGTGAACGAAACCAAGGCCAGCGGCAACTTCTCCGCCACCTGGAACGGACGCGACAACAACAACCAGGCTGTCTCCAGCGGCGTCTACTTCTACAAGATGTTCGCCGGCAAGTACAGCAGCACCAAAAAGATGATCCTGATGAAGTAATTCGTCAGATCGATAAGATCCCAACCCCGGAACGGTTCGCCGCTCCGGGGTTTTTGTTTGCCACCTGGGAAAAGGGGATAAAGAGAAAAAGAGAAAAAGAGGCTCTCTTGCAAATCGAGTGGGTAGGCTGGTCGAACCACAGATTTGGGGTGGCAAAATCCGTTTGCCACAGTGAGCGGAGCTCGCTTTAGCCAGTTGCAGGCTCTGCCGAACAGATTTCGGCAGCCCACTTTAGGGTACGTGATCAAGATGCCCTTAACCCCATCCACCAAGTTTGAAAGAGAGCCGGAAAAATGACCGGGTTTTTTCATAACTATCCCCCGGTCCTTTGCCTCCGCGCAGATTTCGCTTGACATTTCTTTGGCCGCGGCGGCACCTGAACAAAACAATCACCAAGTCATTCGGGAGGATGAGATGGACTTTCGCAAGCTGTTGCTGATCGCGCTGGCGCTGCTGTTTGCCTGGCAGGCGGTGGCGATGTCGATCGAAGAATTGCAGGACTTGTACAATCAAACGGAAGACGTGGCGGAATTTTCCCGCGCGGCCGGTGCCTTCATCGAGGAAAACGACGTTCTGAACGATCTGGACCAAGCTTATCGGCTGTGGTACAATTTCACGCCGGAGAATTGCCGGGACTGGCTGGAAACCAAGGCCGGGGAGAGCTCAGCCGCGGCCAAATACAGCTATTTGCGGTTAAATTTGGAAGAAGACTTCCTGGCCAGGCTGGACCAGGCGCGCGCGCTGATCGAAGCGCGTCCGGATTTCGCCGGCGGTTACCGCGCCCTGCTGCTCACCTACGTGCAGGAGATCGATGTGGAAGAGCTCAGTGATCCGGAAAGTCCCATTCATCAACGCATGCGGCAAGACCTGCCATTGATCGCGTATTTTGGCGCCAATTTTCCCGCGGACGACTACGCCCGCATGGCTCGGGTCTACCATCTGCTGCAGTCCGGAGATCCGGAAGCGGCCAAGCTCCCTTTCCGCGAAGCGATCGAGGCGCAAGAGGCCTGGCTCGATGACATCGGCCTCGGACAAATGTTCCCGCCGGACAAATACGCTCCCCTGCTGGCTTATCAGATAGAGCTGCTGCGCGCCAACGACACCGATGAATACATCAAATACAGGATCGCCGAGCTGTCCGGCGATCTGGTGGATTACTACTTTGATCAGAAGAAGGATCACGACGCCGTGATCGGCTATTTCGGCGCCGAGCCCTGGTACTGGGAAAACCAGTATGTGATCTACGCCCTCACGATGAGCTATCTGGCCAGGAACCAGCCGGCCGAAGCGGTGACGCTGCTGAATGGAAACGGCGATCTGCCCGCGGCGCTGCAGTTTCAGGATTCCTGGCTGGCCTTCGATCCCGTCCAGGCTGCCGAAGCCTATGCCCGTGTGTTGGGGCCGGTTTCCGCGGATCCCATCCACGCCTACCTGCTGGCCCGTTCCCTCACCGACAGCGATGAAAAGCTGACCAAAGCCCGCGCCATGGTGGCCGCGCATCCAAAGGTGGAACACGGATACAGCCTGATGACGGAGGTCTATCTGGATTTCTTCACCAACTATGACGATGCCGACCCCCAGCTTGCCCTAATGAACGCCTCGCTCAAAAACGATGCCCAGATCCTGCGCAACTATTATTTACGCTTCCCGGCCAACAATCTGGCCACGGTGGGCTATTTTCTGGTGAACGTGTTGGAAGGCGATGCCAACAAGGCCCTGAGGTCCTTTCAGGAATTGCACGCGGCCGGTTTGGGCGAACTGGTCGGCAACAATTTTGCCAAATTCACCCTGGTCAACGGCCAGGCCGATCTGCTGCTGCGGACCAAAGAATATGAGGTCCGGCAGGATGAGGCGAACAGCGAACTCAGCGAGGCCGAGCTCAGCCTATTGGCGGGCAAATCCTTCTGCGTGACCCTCAGTGAAAACGAACTCTTCGAGGCATTGAGCGCCACCGCCGCCAAACATCCAGAGTGGATGGAAGATCCCGATATCCAGTATATGGTGTTGAACGCCTACTACTTACGGGACGACATCACCAACACCATCGCCGTCCTGCGCCTGATGGTGGAAAAAGGTACCATCGGCTCCACCATGCTCAACGGCCTGGACGACCCCGATCTGACCGGACACACCGACTGGCAGGCGCTGCTGGATTACGCGGCCTCACAGCCTGATCCGGACGCGGGCGCGGATGCGGAAACCGAAGCTGGGGAAGAAGAACTTTAAAGCCGCAATATCCAAAAGAATTGAGGCCCGGAAGGCGATCCAGCCAGTCCGGGCCTCGTTTTTTACACTGTAGGAATCATTTGATCAAGACGAGTCTACGCCGCAGGGTAGTCTGACCACCCAGTTCAGCCTGAAAGAGATAGATCCCTGAGGAGCAGCGCTCGCCGCGGGCATCGCGCAGGTCCCAGCGCCAGGTGAAATCGCCGTCTGAGATCACAGGCACCGCTTTCACCAACTGACCACGCAGGTTGTAGATGCCGATCTGCCCGGCCAGCGGAACTGAACTCTTAATGTCGACATCCACCCCACTTCCTTTCAGAGAAGCTGGATTGGGGCCGATGCTCAGCACCGGCGGCACGGCCACCTGATCGTCTGAAGCCACGGCCATCACCCAGATCTCGTTGGTGGGAACGCTTTCGGTTTGCCCATCGAAGGCGCAGACAGTGAGATGATGCTCGATCTGGGAATTGAAGTTGTTGGTGTGCCAGTAGTTCAGGGCGAAAGGCACTTCCGCGAAAAGGACGCCGTCGTTGTAAACGCGGTAGTGGGTCCAGTCGAAGATGCCGTCGTCCACGGGCGCCTGCCAGTAGAGGGTTAGGGCCCAGGGGTTTTCGTCAAAGTGCTCCACCTGATCCACGCAGAGGTTGGTGGGCTGATACACCGGCAGGAAGGGCTGATAGACCCACCAGCTGTCTTCGTGCAGATACTGGCTTGGAATATTGCTCACCACGGTCTCGCCCTTGGTCACGTAACCCGCGGAATAGTGGTAGAGGCGCTCCAAGCCGTTGTCCAGCATGCGGATGGAGACGATCTGCTGATTCACGGTATTGGTCTGGATGATCAGCTTATAGGTTTCCGAGCCGTCGGGAGAGGTCGTCACGGTTTTCGCTCGGAACATGCTCACGCGCCCGGTGCCGGCGTCATCGAGGATCTCGGTGCGCACCCAGGCATCGTTGTGTTCGATGCCGCTGATCTTATCCCAAATCACATCCTCAACGAAGTCGAAGAGGATGTTGGCGGAGGCGTTGTAGCGCTCGTGGCGCTTGATGTAGAGATAATCGCCCGCCTCATAAAGCCAGTTGATATAATCCCAGTGGTATACGAAAAAGCGATGTTGGACGGGATAGCAGAGGTGAGCGCCGATCTGCTCGGGAGCCTGAACATCCTGATAGCGCGGTGGCTGTACCTCTTCGATGGTGATAACGCCGGTTTCGACCGGGTTTTCGCTGTCCGGAGTGAAGGTTGACGGGATCAGCAGGCCGCCCGGAGTGCCGTAGAGGGTGCGTTCCACTCCCGCCACATCGGCCAGGACCACCACGTGGAAAGGCTCAGACAGAATCTGGGAGAGCGAGAAAGGCTGGTTCTGGCTCACCGGCTCAGTAAGATAGATCTCGCCGGAATCCGCGCCCACGATCTGCACGCGGTGGTTGCTGAGGCTGAAGGTGCCGGTATAGCTCACGGTGCCGGTCACGGTGGTGGGCAGCACGATGGGCAGAATGGGGTCAAAATCCACCAAAGGGAGGCTGGGGCTGTCGTTCTGGTCGTTGATGCCGAGGGCGATCTGAGCGGGAGCGTTGGTGCCCCAGGAATTGTTTTCCGCATAGATGGTGAGGCCGGGACTGGTGTAGGAATAGGTGTAAACGCTGTGCAGAGTATTGGATCCGTCGATGTTGGCGTAGATCTGGTTCTCTCCCTGGGCCCAGATGTGGTCGATGGCCAGGTTTCCCAGGCAGGGCTGGGCGTTCGTGCCGATGTAGAATCCAGTGTAATTGCCGTGGATCTGGTTCCGCTCGAAGTAAGGCGTGCTGGTCGCTCCGGCCACCATCACCCCGGCGCCGGAATTAGCGTCGCCGGCGACAAAATTGTGGCGGATTACGTTGTCCGCCACGTAGCCGGAGGCATTGAGCAGATAGATGCCGGTGAGGTTGTATTCGATGAGGTTGTCCAGGATCTGGGGCTGGATGGCGTTGGCGCCCACTACATCCCAGGCGGTGATGCCTTGTTTGAAGTTGTGGTGAATGTGGTTGTGCTGGATGGTGGGGCTGTTCGAGCCGCCTGTGGATTGGTTCGAAAGCTGGATCGCGGCCATGTATTGGCTGCCGGTGCCGTTGAACCGGATCTCGTTGTATTCGATCAGCCCATTGCTGTTCTGCGTGATCAGGATACCGTTCTGGATGCTGCGTTCGATGAGGTTATGATGCACATGAACCGTTGCCGGGTCGGCTGCTCCGATGCCGTATAGCTGCATCCCTTTTTGGTTCAGGTTGAATCTGCTGTGGTTGATCACCGCCGGTGAATTGATCGAATTTACCCCGTATTCGGCTTTTTCGATGTGGCAGTACACGATCTGGCTTTGCAGGGTTTCGTTTTCCAGCCGGATGCCCTTCCACAGGGCGTTGGGGTCCGCCTGACCGCTTAAAAAGCGGATGGAATCGGCCTCGGTGCCCACGGCCAGAAGAGTGCCGCTGGCGTTGACGCGAAAGTTGCCCAATGCGAATATTTCCACGCCGGGCTCGATGACCAGGCTGGCATCGGCGGGAATCGTGATGTCGCCGGTGATGTTGTAGGGACTGTTGGCCAGAGTCCAGGTGCCGGACTGGTTTCCGCTCACATCCGTGGCGCCCAGCCAGCCGAGGGTCAACACTATGAAAAACAGAACAAGCGTGCGTCGCATGATTCTCCTCCCGGTTTGAAAATATTGCTCTTAATAACGAAAGCGGAAGAAGGCATCGCCCTCTTCCGCGCTCAAGCTGGTGTTTGGCTTATTCGGATATGGCTTGGGTGGGACAGGTGCCGATGCAGGCGCCGCAGTCAATGCAGGTGCCTTCGTCGCATACAGCCTTGCCGTCTTTCATGGACAGGGCTTGCACGGGACAAACGTCCACGCAGGCTCCGCATCCGATGCAAGTATCTTTATCGATCTTAACTGCCATTTTAATCTCCTGTGGTATGTTTTGTTCAAGTTTCTGTTTCAAGCCGGATTCGTCAAGGAAAATCTATTTGCCGGCCTTGCCCTGATTTGCCACGGCGTTTTCAGCTTGGGCCAGTTCGTCGGGGTCGGCCAGATAGTAGCGCTTGCTCACGCTGAGGTCGGCCGCGAACTCGTAGACCAGAGGAATGCCGGTGGGAATGTTCAATCCGGCGATGTCCGCGTCGCTGATGCCGTCGAGGCTCTTAACGATGGCGCGGAGGCTGTTGCCGTGAGCGGCCACGATCATTCTGCGTCCCGCCACCAACCGCGGCAGGATCACCTCGTCCCAGAAGGGGAGGGTGCGTTTGCAGGTGTCTTTCAGCGATTCGCAGAGCGGCAGCTGATCCTTGTCCAGCTGCGCGTAACGGGGGTCGAGGCCCGGATAGCGTGGATCGGTGAGTTCCAAAGCGGGCGGGGGAACGTCGAAACTGCGGCGCCAGATCTTCACCTGCTCTTCGCCGTATTTCGCGGCTGTCTCGGCCTTGTTGAGGCCCTGCAAAGCGCCGTAGTGCCGTTCGTTGAGGCGCCAGTCCTTATACGCGGGCAGATACATGAGGTCCATTTCGTCCAGCACCAGCCAGAGGGTGCGGATGGCGCGTTTGAGTACGGAGGTCCAGGCTTCGTCGAACCCAAAGCCTGCCGCGGCCAGACGCTGTCCGGCGGTCTTGGCTTCCCGGACGCCCTGCTCGGAAAGGTCAACGTCGGTCCAGCCGGTGAAGAGGTTTTCTTTGTTCCAGACGCTTTCGCCGTGGCGGACAAGCACTATTTTATACATTGTTTATCTCCTTATGGTTTGGATTTATAGCGGATGGCGTCCTCTTTCGCCTCCAGTGTGCGGGCCAGGATGAACAGCAGGTCCGAAAGCCTGTTCACGAATTGGCGCAAAGGCACAGATACCGCTTCCGCCCTGGCCAGAGCTACAACCTGGCGTTCGGCCCGGCGCGCCACGGTGCGGCAGATGTCCAGCCGCGCGGAAGCCGGCAGCGAGCCCGGGATCACGAAACCCGTGATGGGCGTGGCTGTTTCCAGCTCGGATATCAAGGCTCCGATCTCCTCCACATCCGCGTTGGCAATGGGATAGGGGTAATCCGCGCCGGGGGTGGCAAGTTCGCCCATCACGCGGTAGAGCGCGTTCTGAACATCCAGCACAATGGCCAGTACCCTGGCCTCGGAAATCTGGTGACGGGCATCGCCCAGATGCGCGTCCAGTTCGTCCAGAGCGCCGTAGGCCTGCACGCGCAGATCGTCTTTCCAAACCCGCTCCCCGCTGTAAAGCGAGGTCTGGCCACAGTCGCCGGTTTTGGTGGTGATGCTCATTTCATCGCGATGACGGAGATCTCGATCAATCCGTCTTTGGGCAGCCTGGCCACCTGGATGGCTTCCCGGGCGGGATAGGGCGCGCTGAAATTGCGGGCGTAGATCTCGTTAAGCGCGGCAAAATCATTCATATCTTTAAGGAACACAGACACTTTCACAACGTTGCGAAAGCTCATGCCGGCGGCTTCCAAAATGGCTTTGAGATTGGCAAAAACCAGATTCGCCTGGGCTTCAAAACCTTCCGGCATCAGGCCGGTGCCGGAGTCGAAACCCAGCTGGCCGGAAACGAACAGGGCGTTGTTCATCATCACAGCCTGGGAATAGGGGCCAAGGGCGGCAGGAGCTTTGAGGGTGTTGATGGGTTGCATGTTATCTCCTTATTTTCTTACGGTTTTGCGGGCAATCTGGACCGATTCGGTCAGACGGTTCAAAGGGATGTAAGCTTGGGTTTCGCGGCTCAGATTGAACAGCAGCAGCTTGCCTTCGCGGATGTTTTCCTCGCGGATGGCGATCATCAGGTCGCATTTTTGCGCTCGGGCCTGGGTCTGTTCTTCCTCGCTGTCGCGAATGTCGGGGCTGAGCACGGTGATGATATCCTCCGAATGCAGTTCCTGCGCTATCTGCAGCAGCATCATCTCCATGTCTGGCGATTGCGCGCAGACATACACGGAAAAGTCGCTGTTCCAGGCGAAAAAGAGCTTGCGGGCGTCCATCGCCCCAAAGATGAGGTCAAGGTCCAGATAGAAGCCCACGGCCGGGATCCGGACCTTGCTGATCTTTTCGGACAGGTAGTCGTAGCGGCCGCCGCCGCCCACGATCAGTTCGTCTTCGCCTTCGCCGATCACGAGGTCGAAGACGGTCTCGTTGTAATAGGCGAAATTCTTGAACAGACTGGGGTCCACTTTGTAGGGATGGCCCAGATTGGCCTGCACTTTTTTAATACTGGCAAAATTGGCCTTGCATCTGGCGCAGAGGTGGTCGAGGATATTGAGGTCGCCGGGAATGCTGTGGCGGCAGCGCTCATCCTCGCAACGCGTTTCGGAAAAGGGATTGGCACCCAGTTCACCCAGGCAGACCGGGCAGTATTCAGAGCCGTGTTGTTTGAGGTCGGCGCGCACGGCGGCAAAGAAATCCCGGCGGCAGTTTTCGCAGCCGAAACTGTTCAGCCGCAGGCTGGCGTCACTGAAGCCGAATTCGCGCAGCAGCCGCATGCCCAGGCTGATGACCTCGTTATCGGAGATCAGGCTGGCGCTGCCCAAAAGTTCCACGCCCAGTTGAAAGGATTCCCGCGGCACCAGATCACGTCCCTGACGAAAGATCGGCCCATGGTAATAATAACGGTGGATATCGCCGCGGCGGTAAGTCTTGGCCGCGTAGTTGAGCACGCTGATCGTTCCTTCCGGACGCAGACTCAGGTTTTCCGGCCCGCCGTCCGCGGTGCAGATATTGAGCGTTTTCGCGGACACCTGCTCGGCTTCGCGACCCTGCATCAGCGCGGTGATCCCTTTTTGCACCAGCTCGCGGTCCTGCAGGATGGGCAACCGGATCTCAGGATAGTTGTACAGCTTCAAAACATGATCGAAGCGCTCTTCCATCAGTTTCCATTTCCACACCTCTTCGGGCAGAAAATCCGGGTACGCGCGTTTGTTCGGGGGCATCTTTCCTTTCGTTTTCATGGTTATTCCATGCTGGATTTTTGCCTTTTTCTGTCAATAAAAAAGGATTTCCGTTCCCATCCTGACGTGGGAAGGATGAGAGTCACAGTAAGTTTCTTGCCGGAGGGGGGGATTTCACTCTCACAATTTCTAACTCTCACCCGCAGACTCTCCATCCAAAATTCCCGCGTGGCTCCCGTTCTCATTACGGGATAAATACGGGATCAATACGGGTGAAATCCGTATTGATCCCGTATTTATCCCGTATTGATCTTTAGGGGGAAGCGGAAAAAACTCAGAAAACGCCTCCGGTGTTTGATAAGTAAACATAAATTTTGCTTGACTTTGAGCGGAAGGGGGATTTCGATGCCGTCAACGGCAAAATCAGTGTAACATGTCCATCTGGTCCGCTGCCGCCGGAACCAAGGAGTATCGCTTATGTTAAGATCATTTTGGCTGTTGATTTTAAGTCTTGCCGCGGGCCTCTGTTTTGCCCGGGAGGTCCCGGACAGTTTGCAGGTCCGGAATCTCGCCGCGTTCACCCGGCTTTGGGGTTACGCGAAGCATTTCTGCCCCGCGGATGAAGTTCAGGAAATCGATTGGGACCGCTTTTCGGTCTATGGTTCCGCCCGGGTAAAGCAGGCCGGAGACGTCGAAGAACTGCGGCAGATCCTCACGGAGCTGTTCAACCCCATGGTGCCCGGTTTGGCGCTCTGGACCGGCAGCAAGCCGGAATTGCCGGCCCTGCATCCGCTGTCCGGTCTCCAGAACGCGTTCTGGCAATATGAAGGCTACAACAACGTTCAGGGTCCATCCCCCTACAGATCCATCCGGACCAACCGCCCCCACAGGATCAGCAAGGATCCGAACAGTCCTTACCCCTGGGGCAGCTTGCAGCCGCAGGTGCCGCTGAACGGCGCGACTGATGCCAGGATCCGCGTATCCTTCCGCTTCCGCCAGGCGGTGGCGGACACGCTGCCAGCGAATGTCTATCTGGGCTTAGGGAACATAAGCGAGGGAGATTCGCTGAGCGGCGCGGACTGGAGCGACCGCAGCTACGAACTGGACAACGCCGGGAACACGGATGCCAGGTTGTGGCTAGTAATCAGCACGGGGGGCTGCCTCTGGCTGGAGCATCTGCGCCTCGAAAGCTGGCGGGATAAGGCCTGGCAGGAGATCTTCTTCAGCGATTTCTCGCAAGATCAGGTTGGGGCCATGCCGGCAGGCTTCAGCGTGAACCTCGTCTATGAAAACGGCAGCATAGGCCAGAACAGGGATGTGCTGGTGGAGGAACTTGAGGGCCAAAAGGTCCTGGCGATCCGCCCTTCGGTTTCTGAAGAGCCCTACACCCTGGGCATCATCGACCGCATTTTCCCCGAAGAGCCTTACCCCGGAGAAAGGCTGGAGCGCGAGCTGACGCCGGGCCTGAGCTGCAGTTTCCCGCTAATCCTGCCCTGCGACCCGGATCATACCTATCCTGTGCTCGATCCGGCGGCTTTGGAGGCCCTGAAGCAGAGCTACGCGGCCGTGGATTTGCAGGACCGCACCGATCCCGGGATCTGGCTGGCAGGAGTTATCCGTTATTGGAATGAACTGAACTTTTTCTACCCCTATTTTGAGTACAACATCTGCGCCTGGGACAAAGAACTCGAACCCTGCCTGGCCAGAGTGCTGCGCTGCCGGGATTTCGCGGAGTACAAGCAAGCTCTGCGGCTGCTGATGTCCCAAACCCGTGACGGACACGCCTTTCTGATCGACGCGGAGGACAACTATAAAATACCCGGCTTCGGAGTCTGGCCGCTGGACGGGGACTGGGTGGTGGACAAAGTTCTGAACGAAGGTCTGGACATCCCGCTGGGCTCGCGGGTCACCCACCTGAACGGACAGGATTTTGGCCGGCTGAACGAAGGTCTGGATATCCCGCTGGGTTCGCGGATCACTCACCTGAACGGAGAGGATTTTGGCCGGCTGATGCGGTCAATCCGGCCCCAATACATCCTCGGTAATCCGGCTACAACCGATCTGAGGCTGTTTGGCAACTACCTGAGAAGCTACCGCGATTCCCTGGCCACTTTCGGTTTTGTAACTCCCGCGGGCGACGTGATCGAGCGGGTCACGCCGCTGGAGTATTACGGGGGGCCGCGGTGGATAGTGCCGGAAGAGAAGTTCTTGCAGTATCCGGACAGCATCCTCTATGTGAACACCAACCTTGTCACGGAAGAGGAATTGCTGGAAAAGCTGCCTGAATTGCTGCAGGCGAAGGGCATTATCCTGGACCTGCGCTACTATCCCCGCCTACAGCTGAGCCTGATCACGCATCTGCTCACCCAACCGGATTCGCTATCTAATTGCCTGATAAAAAGATACATCCGCCCGGGCGAAGAACTGCCCCGGCCCGCAACCCAGGAACCAACCTGGGGTCTGAAACCCGCGTCACCGCGTATTTCCGCGCGGGTCGTGGCCCTGAGCGGCAGAAACAGCCAGAGTTACTGCGAAATGTACCTGGCGGTGCTGAAACACAATCAACTGGCCACCATCGTGGGACAGCCAACAGCAGGAGCGAACGGCAATGTGGTAGTTACAACCCTACCAGGCGAACTGGAGGTTTACTGGACCGGCTTGCTGGTGCGCCAAGGAGACGGGAGCAGATTCTTCGGCATAGGGATAACGCCGCATGTCTATGTAAACAAAACCCTTGATGACATCACAGCCGGCCGGGACCCTGAGCTGGAGCGGGCGCTGGAGTTGCTGCGGGCGGAACGGGACTGAGCCTTTCGCTCTAAACAGTGCGAGGCCTGTTTCAGTCGGCCCGGATGTAACAGGTTCGATCTGGGTGGAAGTGCAGGCTTTACAAGGGATTTTGCCTGGCCCTGAACGCCTTTTCCCAAGAGGTTTACACCCGTATCCATCCGGGCCCGGTAGGTTCTTGCGAAAAAGTGCTTGACGTTTCCCGGCTGTTTACGGCTGATGAGTTTCAATGCAAAAAACGTATGATTTATGTGACCCAAGGATGATAGATATGAAGAAAATGCTTTTACTGACAGGGCTTCTAACCTTGATCGGGCTGGCTTTCGGGCTGAGCCTGAGCCTGGATGTGAACCCCGCCGCCTGGAGCGGATCCACTCGCGGCAGCGAGACCGCGCCGCTGCTGGAACCCGGCGTGCCGGCGCTCAGTTATCTGCCCGTGCGGGTACTGCTGCCCTTCGGTGAAAAAGTGCTGAACGTGAGTGTGAGCCTGGCCGAACCCCAGTTACAAAGCGACGGGGTCGAGCTTGAGGTTGTGCGCGCGCAGCAGAAGATCTCGCGGCCTGAGGCGGACGCCACTCAGCCCGACCCTGCCATCTGGAGTGCCGACGCGGCCTGGCCCAGCGAGGATTTCCGCTATCTTGGCACCCAATCGATGCGAGGCTATCAGATCGCCGTGATCAATGTCTATCCCTGGAAATACAATCCTGTGAAGAAACAAATATTGGCCGGTTCCCAAGTTCAGATCGAGATCGAGACAGTTTTCGACCTTGGCACCGCGAGAAGTTCCGCCAATTTTTACGCCCCCGCCCGGGGCAGCGCCGATCTGCAGGATTTTGTTTTAAATCCCGAGGCCGCTGGCAGTTACCAAAGTTCCGCCAGCTACCGTGACCACACGCCGCAGAGCCGGATGATCGACCTCAGTGTGCCCAAAAAGATGATCATCATCACCGGCGACGCCAGCGCGGCGAGTTTCACCAACTACATCCAGTGGCGCGATACCCAGAGCGTGAGCACCGGCCTCTTCAGCACCGCGGACATCTACGCCGCCTATCCCGGAGCAGACAACGCGGCCAAAGTGCGCAACTTCATCAGCGACGCCTACCAAACCTGGGCCACAACCGCCACTCCGCTGGAATATGTGATCCTCGGCGGCGACGACGAGATCGTGCCCGAACGTGGCTGCTACGGCCAGGTGGGCGGCACGGTGGACACCCGGATGCCCACCGACCTGTATTTCAGCAATCTGGACGGAAACTGGAACGCCGACTCAGACGACATCTGGGGCGAAACTACAGACGCGGTGGACATGCTCCCGGAAGTGCACCTCGGACGTTTTCCGGCCGAGACGGCTGAGGAATTTGCCAACATCATCCGCAAGACCCAATACTACGTGAACTACAACACTTTCAGCAACAACATCGCCATCATGTTCGGCGAAAACCTGAACAACAATCCCCTCACCTGGGGCGGCGATTACAAGGACGATGTGGCCCAGCACATCCCGGAAAGCTATTTCCTGCGCACCATGTACCAGCGCGACGGCACCTACAGCGAACAGGGGGTCTGGGACGCCATCAACCAGGGCGCGCATGTGATGAACCACATGGGCCATGCCAACGAGACTTTTTTACTGGGTCAGGGCAACAACACCATCGAACAGCTGGAAAACTCGGAATACGGTTTTCTGTACACCCAGGGCTGCTATCCCGCCGCGTTTGACCAGCGGACCAGCAGCGACGGCGAATCCATCGGCGAACATATGTCCACCACCGACGGCGGGGTTTTCGCCTTCATCGGCAACACGCGCTATGGCTGGTACGCCCCCGGCAGCATCAACGGCGCCTCGCAGTTTTATGACCGCGAGTATTTCATCGGCCTCTACGAAACCCTGAACACCCGCTTTGGCAAGGCGCTCAGCTATTCCCGGCTGCAAAACCTGAACGCCGCCCTGAGCGACGACGTGATGCGCTGGTGCTATTACGAGGTGGTACTGTTCGGCGATCCCTCCATCGAGCTGAAATACCCCGATCCCGCCCTGCCCCTGCTCAGCCTGGAAGACTACAGCGTTTCCGACGTGGAAGGCGACGGTGACGGCAGCCTCAACCCCGGCGAGATCCTGCGCATCCACCCCGTGATCCGCAACCATCAGGACTGGGCGACCGCCTACAACGTGAGCGTGACCCTGGAAGACGCCCCCGCCGGCGTGGAAGTGCTGACCGGCGCGCAGACCATTCCGCAGGTCCTGCCCGGCCAGACCGGTCCGGACGACTTTTTTATCCGCGTGCAGCTTGACCCCACCATCAGCTATGGTACCTATCAGCTGAAGCTGGCGGTGGAATCCATCCACCCTGTCACCAATCTCAGCACCGGCATCCGCAAGTACGACATCAGTCTGGAGATCACCATGGTGGACAACCGCTACCCCTGGGATTGCCAGATCCAAACCAAATCCGCGCCGATGGTGTACGACTTCAATCACGACGGCGAACTGGACATCATGTATCTGGACGTGCAGGGCCGGGCGTATTACATCAACTCACTGGGCGAGGATTTCGGCGGCTGGTTCACCCCGCCGCAGCAAGACATCATGCGCAGCGCCGCCCTGGGCGACCTCACCGGCGACGGCAATCCCGAGATAGTTTACACCAGCCGCACCGGCCGCGTTTTGGCCACCACCCTGGCCGGAGTTCCGGTCTTTGACTACAACGCCGGCAGCCAGCTGCTCTTCACCCCGGTGATCGCCACCATCGACAATTCCGGCACCGACAAGGTGCTGGCTCACACCCTCAACGGCGATCTGCACGCGATCAATCCCGACGGGACACCGGTGCCGGGATTTCCGGTGAACCTCGGTTCCGCCTACTTCACAGAGATCGCGGCAGCCGACCTGGACGGCGACGGCCTGATGGAGATCATCGCCGGCACCACCAACGGAAATCTGCACGTTCTGGATGGCAGCGGCAACCCCAAACCCGGCTTCCCCGTGGCCACTTTCGGCTCCATCACCGGCGCGCCGACCGTGCTGGACAACGGCAGGATCGCGCTGGGAACAAACACCCGGCTGCTGCTGCTCTCCTCCGCGGGCGAGATCCTGGTAAGCAGGGAGATCCCGGCCGCGATAGCCTCCAGCCCCGTATTGGCAGACATCTCCGGCGACGAGGCCCTGGAGATCATCTTCGTGACCATCAACGGTGTCCTCCACGCGGTGGACCAAAACGGCAACGACCTCAGCGGCTTTCCGCTGAACATCGGCGCCGTCTGCAACACACCGCCGCTGATCGCGAACCTGGACGCCGACCCCGTTCCGGAGATTTTGGTCTCCAGCAACATCAACTCCGTTTTTGCTTTCAACCCTGACGGTTCCACCCTGAGCGGCTTTCCTTTCATCACTTCCTACAACGGTACCACGCCAGGCACCGTCTGCGATCTGGACCAAGACGGCATGCTGAAGCTGGTGAGCGGCTACTCCACCGGAGTGGTGGTGATGAACCTGCGCCGGCCCAACGCCGGGATCATGCCCTGGACCACTTACCGCGGCTCGCTCAAGCGCCAGGGCAGCCACGCCGCGGCCAGCATTACGCCCACCTCCGATCCCACCCTGCCGGCTTTGGCCAACCAACTGCTGCAAAACTATCCCAACCCCTTCAATCCCAGCACCACCATCGCTTTCCAAACCGCCCGGGACGGCGAGGCCCGCCTGGCCATATTCAACCTCAAAGGCCAGCTGGTGCGGGAACTCAGCTCCGGCCACCTGTCCCAGGGCGATCACAGGGTGGTTTGGGACGGACGCGACGACAGCGGCAAATCTGTGGCCAGCGGTTTGTACCTTTACCGGCTGCAAACCCGTGATGCATCGCTGACCCGGCGCTTGCTGCTGCTCAAGTGAAAAAAGGCCTTGACGTTCACAGCGCGATAATTATCTTACGATCATAAAAAATAAACACAAGGAGACTCAAAATGCCCAAAGTACTGATTGCCACGGAAAAGCCCTTCGCCGCAGAGGCCGTGAAAAAGATCAAGGCCGAGCTTGACGCCGCCGGTTATCCCCACGGCTGGTTGGAAAACTATACCGATCCCAAAGACCTTCACGCCGCGGTAGTGGATGCCGAAGCCCTCATCATCCGCAGCGACAAAGTGGACGAAGCCGTCTTCACGGCCGCTCCGCAGCTCAAGATAGTGGTGCGCGCCGGCGCCGGATATGACAACATCGACCTCGCCGCCGCCACCGCCCACAACGTGGTGGCCATGAACACCCCCGGCCAGAACTCCAACGCCGTGGCCGAACTGGCCCTGGCCATGATGATCTATATTGCGCGGGGCAAGTTCAACGGCAAAAGCGGTTCCGAACTCGCCGGTAAAAAGCTGGTGCTCTACGGTTTCGGCTTCGTGGCCCGCTATCTGGCCAAGATGGCCCAGGGCGTCGGCATGGAAGTTTTTGCCTACGATCCCTACCTCAGCGCCGAGATCATGACCAAGGAAGGCGTGACCGCCCTGCACAGCGTGCAGGAGATCTTCAGCACCGGTGACTACATTTCCCTGCACATCCCCGCCACCGCTGAAACCAAGAAATCCATCAACTGGGACCTGCTTTCCCTGGTGAAGGACGGCTGCGTGCTGGTGAACACCGCGCGCAAGGAAGTGATCGACGAAGACGCGCTGCTGAAGGCCTTTGAAGAGAAAAAGAAATTCCGCTACGTGAGCGACGTGGAGCCGGAATGCTCCGCCAAACTGGCTGAACTTTATCCCGACCGCAGCTACTGGACCCCCAAAAAGATGGGCGCCCAAACCGGTGAGGCCAACGTCAACGCCGGTGTGGCCGCCGCGAAACAGATCATCGCCTTCTTCGAAAAGGGCGACAAAACCTACAAAGTGAACTGATAACGCCTGCGGGCCCGCGCCCGTGGCGAAATGATAACCCCCGGTCTCGGCCGGGGGTTTTTATGCAGAGTTTTTTTACGGCTGATCGGGATGGCAAAACCCTACCGTCTGGATTCCGGGCCCAACTGCGTCGTCCCGGAATGACAATCCGCAACGGTGCGGCAGAAGATGTGCATTCATCCAATCCCTCCACCCACTCGGTTTGAAAGAGAACCTAAAATTAACCCCCGGTTTTGGCCGGGGGTTGTTCAAGATTGGGGTGGAGCGCCGGGTCAGGCTTCGGTGCTGATGGGGACCACAGAGACGAACTTTCTGTTGCCGGCCCCGCGGGTTTCAAATTTCACATGGCCTTCGACGAGGCTGAACAGGGTGAAATCCCTGCCCATGCCAACGTTGGCGCCCGGATGGAACTTCGTGCCTTTCTGGCGCACGATGATGTTTCCGGCCAGCACGTATTCGCTGCCGAACTTCTTCACACCGCGGTATTTGGGATTGCTGTCCCGTCCGTTGCGGCTGCTTCCGGCTCCTTTTTTATGTGCCATTCTTCATCTCCTCAGATCCGGATCCCGGTAACTTTTATTTCTGTGTATTGCTCACGGTAACCTTTTTTTACCCGGTAACCCTTTCTGCGCTTGGCATGGTAGATCACCTTCTTCTTGCCTTTACCGTGTTCGATAACTTCGGCAAGGACTGCTGCGCCTTCTACTACGGGCTGGCCGACCATGATCTCGTCCGCATTGCGGACAAGCAACACCCGGTCAAATTCTAGGCTCTGGCCCGGCTCCGCCGTATTCAGCAGGGGAACGCGCAGTACTGCGTTTTCTTCAGCCCTGAACTGAAATCCTTTGATATCAACGATGGCGTACATCTTGACTCCTTGTTTTTGTATGGAAAGACACGTTTTTCCCGGACCCGATATCCGTCAAGGGGAAATTTGGCTTACCCTGAATCCTTTCCTTGTTCCCGAACCCCTGCCTCTCGTATGATCCCCGCCTCAGGTGCGGCGATCAGGCGGGAGGCGATCTTGGAGCGGAAGTTCGGGGATTAAGATTGGAGCGCGGTTCATGCCCCCAAACCCGATCGCCATCGCGTTCGCGGACTTAGCCCCGGCAGCGGCACCTGCTTTTGCTTGAAGATTGGAACGTTTTATGCAAATCTTGCAAATTAGCTTAAATGTGTGCAAGCAATATAGGGAGGATAGATGCGTAAAGCGATGTTCCTGTTGGTATTGACCTTGGGGTTCGGAGCCCTGATGGCGAAGTTGGGCCCCCTGCAGCTGGTGGGGGAGGGTCATTTTGCCGGACAGATGGGTATCTTTGCCAGCGGCGACACCCTGGCCCTGGTTTATTACGACAAGCCCTCAGCGGACCCCGCCGCGGCCGGCTGGATCGTCTTCAAACAAAGCGCCGACGGCGGCGACTCCTGGACCTCCGTCAACGTTGCCCAAGCCACGAACTGCCTCACCCGGCCTACTTTGTATTACTCCCAGTCTGAGATCCTCATCACCTACACCAGCGGTTTCGAGCGCTTGCTGGCCCGTTCCCTGGATGGCGGCACCACCTGGCAGACAGTGGCGGATGACCCCAACCTCAATACCGGCCGCGTTTTCGAGAACAGCCCCATCACGGAACGGAGGGACGGCCAGTTGAAGAGCATCGATCTGCTGCTGCCCTATCCGGAATACGCGCAGGACGCTTTCTGCCATCCGGATGACCCGGAGGAATTGCAGGTGCCGCAACTGTATACTGGCATTGAAGCATCCCCCAATGGCACAAATGTCTACTACCACGGCCCGGATGAGATCGGCGGCATCCTGCGCAGCAACACCGATATCTGGATCAAGAAAACCTCCGGCGGCACCAACGATGGCTGGCCCACCTTCCACGCCCCGGTGATCATCGGCGGCGAGGTCAACAGTTTCAGCGGCCTTTTCGATGTGGACCAGATCTTTGAGGGCGGCCTGATCGAAAACGCGCCCCCGCTGGAAATAGCCTGCACCGGGAACGTTAACGGCAGTTTGGTCGGGCCGGCGTATTATGATCCCAACAACATCGTGTACGTGGAGGTCGACGGCAGCAGCTACACTGCCTATCTGGGCACGGTCACCGTAGCCGGAGTGGATACGGCGGATGTTTACGATCCCTATCCCTTTTACCCATCTGCTCCGGGAACATACCTCTACACCAATCAATATCCGGCGCTCGACACCCTCTGGACCTTCTACAACAGCGGCTCCTGCCTCAATTCCAGCAAGTTTGTGAACGCCAAGCTCTGGATCAAGGGGACCTTCGGCTCCCACCAAACCTGGGCGGCGGCGGACACCATCTTCATCCTGGACGACATCCTGCTGGCCGGAACCCCGGCGGGAACCAGCCCGGCCGCTAATCTCACCGACTCCGTGAACCTGATTTCGGAAAAGAGCGTCGTGCTCAAATACGGTTACCGCAGCCCGGTTGATTCCCTGCGCTACCACGGGCTCTGCGCGCCGGACCAGGAACCCCACCAGATCTATGCCAGCCTGTTCGCGCTGGGCAGAAGCACAAACGGCAACCCGCGCCGCGACGGGGTTTTCACCTTCGAATACCAGCATCCGCATCCTTCCGTGCCGGCGGTGGTTTTCGACAACACGCTGTATCAAAACATCGACCTGCACCGCTACCGCTATCCCCAAACGCCCGATCATCCCTGGGCTTCGACCAACCCCGGCGGGCAGAACCTCAAGATCGACCTGCCCTGGTACAATCCTCTCTGGCCAGAACGCAGACCATATCTGGAACGGGGCGTCATCAATGTTTGGGGCGGCGTTTACCAGCAGCGGAAAGGATTTTTGCACCGTTCCTACCTGGACGCGGAATGGCCCTCAAACAATGTCTGGGAAATCGGCCAGGACTTCTGCGGAGGATCGAGTTCCCCTGCTTATGTCGAGCATTATGATCCAGTATTTGGATTAAACCTTACCAATGTCAACTATCCTGGTGCCACGGGCAGCGGGGTGGGCTATAAAAAGCAGTATTACAGCGATCCCCGCCGCAAATTGAGCGACTCGCCCCAGGCCGGCGATACAGATGCCACCAGCATGTGGAAACTTGGTCTGGCCCTGGGCCGCCAAACCCCGGACGGCTGGGAGCGCCTTTTCCTGAAGCCCCAGCTGAAACGCAGCCACAGTAAAGCCTTTATCCGCCTGGGCAACAACGCCCTGTTCAGTGTGAACGACCTGCTGCTCTTTGCCGCGGGTGACAGCGTGGCCGACTGGTCCGCCTCCACACAGGGGCAGGGCCTGATCCGCAGTCTGGACCTGGATTCCGACGGCTCCGCGTTTTTATTGCAGGACACCACGGCACCGGGTACGCGCCAGCTCAAGGTCCGGGTTTTGGCAGCGGGCAGCGGCGATTTGGACTATGAGCTTGTCTATCAGGCGGATACGGGCCTCAATGCCACCACCGTCATGTCCCCCGGAGGCAGGATCTTTGCCCTGTATGAAGCCGGCAGCCTCAAATTTTACCAGATATATTCCGGCGCGGCGACCTTGCTGGCCACCTGGCCCCTGAACCTCAGCGACCCCGGCCAGTACGACCTAACGCAATCCACACTGGTGCTCGTGCCCGCCAACGCTGAGATCCTGGACCTTTATTTCTGGCTGCGCGCCGCCGGAACAGAACCCAACCAGTCCGGCAAAGTATTCCATGCCAGAACCACCCTGACCGTTCCCAGCGACGATCCCGGCCTGCCGCCGGTGCTCCGGCCCAGCCTGACCGCCTGGCCCAATCCCGCCTTTGGCAGCGTCAACATCCGGCTGGAATCAGCTTCCAGCAGCCTGCCAACCGTGGAAGTATACAACCTCCGCGGCCAAAAGATCCGCGTGCTGCAAGCGGAAAAAGCGGACTCCGGCAGCGGTTTTGAATGCGTTTGGGACGGCCGGAACGACAGCGGCCAGCCCGCCGCCAAAGGGATCTATTTCTTGCGGGCAGAGCTGCCCGGGCATCAGATCCAACTGAAAAGGATTTGCCTTTTCTGATAAATAACTTAAGCTTTCGTAAGGAGGAGAACATGAGAACATTGGTTCTCGCGGTGGCCCTGCTGCTGGTCTTCACTGCGCTGGCCGCCAATATCATCATCCCCCGGGCGGTGGAGCGCGTCTGGTTCGACGCTTCAGACAACTTCTGGGTGCGCTTCGGCCCCGAAGCGGAAGGCTTGGATCTGGGCAGTCTCGGCTTTATAACTTCTTCCGGCACTTACACTTTACCCTACGGATACCCCCTGCCCCCGGAACTGCCCTTCGAGCTGAACTTCAGCCAGATTATCCCCGGTTTCACTATCAACCGCGCGGAAGACTTTTTCACAGTGGATACGGACCCCTACCATGAATTTAATGAAGAAAACGTCAGCTGGGGACCCCAGAATGACACCAGCGTGAAAATCCATCCGCTCACAGCTGGCCAGTCCGTGGTACAGTACAGCGTTGCTTACCAGATCTACATGGGGGAATGGGAATCGGCGCACGTTTGGGCCAAAGACAGCGGCACGGCTTATGTGAATCCCTATTATCCCGCCACGCTCTGCACCCTGAGCGTTCAGGTGAACGAACTCAACGGCGAGCCCGCCTCCGGGGTGCCCATCCATCTGAACTACGGCACCGAGCCTGACACCGTCTGGCCAGACGCGCACACCAACTCCCTCGGCTGGTGGCAGAAGCAGTTTTTTTACGCCCAGCGCACCCGCGTCATCATCAAGGACCCCAACACCGGAGCCTGGGTGTACAACCAGCTCTACTTTCCCGAGCCCGGCGAACATATCCACATCGAGGCCACCGTCTCGCATAGCGCTGTTCCGCCCGAGGAACAGGTTACGGGAACTTTGCAGCTCAGCCCCTCCGTGTTCGGAACTGACTCCGGCCACACCCTGCACCTGGAATACAGAGCGGATAAGCCACTGTTCGATACCGCGCGGCTGGGCCTCTTTGACCTGCGCGGCAGATGGCTGGCCGGCAAGGATATGCCCGCGGAGGGATACACGGACTGGGAGCTGCCGGAGCTCGCCAACGGCGTTTACTTCATCCGGCTCAGCGGCTCCGGCGCCAATTTGGTGGGGGGCCGGATCACCGTGATCAAGTGAGGAACAAGATGAAAAAGTATCTGGTGTTGCTTGCCCTGCTACTGCTGGCGGCAGGTTTGGCCGCCAATCCCCAGGTCGCGCGGCTGATCGCCCGGGTCTGGTTCAACGACGCCGATGAGTTTATGGTCATGTTCGGAGATGAAACCGCGATGTACGCGCCCCTGCCGCAGCTATCTTTCTGCACCATGGCCGGAACTTATTATTTTCCAGATGGATACACCCTGCCCGTTTACTATCCCTGCGTGGTCAACTTCAGCCAGCTCATTCCCGGATTTACCATCCAGCGCGATGCCGACTATTTCCGGCTGAACCTCGACCTCTACTCAGAGATCCTGAATTGGGGTCCGGAAGTGAACCTGGTGAACGACATGCACGCCCTCAGCCCCGGCCAGGCGGCGGTGTACACCCAGGTTGGATCAGTATGGGGCTGGACCTATAACGCCTGGGCCAAAGACCAGATCCAACCTTCCGGCGATGCCTACGAGCCAACCCTAAACTACACCCTCAATCTGCATCTGCAAACCACGGATGGCGCTCCGGCCCCGGATGTACCCATCTATCTCAGTTTCACCGGTGACCTGCCCACGAACTACACCACCATTTCCACCAACGCGCAGGGAGACTGGCAGATGAACGCTTCTGCCGTCCGCACCCGGCTTCAGGTCAACGATCCCCTCACCAACACCCCCGTGCTTGCAGAGATCATTTTCCCCGAGCCCGGCGAAAACATCCAGTTGAACGCCACCGTCAGCGGCGTGGCGGTCTCCGATCCCTGGTTGCCAGAAGGTTCCGGACAACTGCGGGTAAGCCCCTCTCTGCTGAACTCGGCCACGGGAAACACCGTTTCCCTCAGATACGGGCAGGAAAATTCCCTTGCCGGAAGCGCCGAAATCCGCCTCTTCGATCTGCGCGGACGCGTTTTGGCCAGCGCGGAGATGTCCGCCGGCGGTGAGTACAACTGGACGTTGCCGGATCTGCCCAGCGGGATCTATTTCATCGCTCTGGAACAGGGTTCGCGCCAGCTGGGTCAGGCCCGGATCACCGTTATCAAATGAGCTTCAAAACCTTTCTGCTGCTGCTCTTGCTGCTGCCGGGGCTGCTGCTCGCCCAGCCGCAGTTCGCCTTTGAAGGCGAGGTGCTGGATTTCTCTTTGGAGAGGGACCAAGCGGAACATGACACCCTTCTCTGGACGGTGTCCGGCCGCTTTTACCTCTCCAACCTCCACAGCTCCAGCCTCAGCCGCCTGATCTGGTTTCCCGTACCCGCCTCCGACAGCGTCGGGATCGCGCAGGACGTCTTGGTGTCGCTCATCGATCCGGCCGACAGCGTGGAGGTGGAACTGCTCTTTCAAAATCCGCGCGGCTTCGCTTTCCGCCTGGACCTGCCCGCGCGCAGTTTCGCGGGGGTGAAGATCAGCTACCGGCAGAGGATTAGCGGCTCCGAAGCACGCTACGTGCTGCTCACCGCCAACGCCTGGGGCCGGCCGCTGCCCTCTTCGGAGATACATCTATCCTTGGGACAGGGAATTACGGTAACTGATCTGCCCTACCCGGATCACGCCGTCAACCTCGGGGCCTTGACTTCAAACTACCACTGGACCTTCCTGGACTTTGTGCCGGACAAGGATTTTGTACTCCGGTTCCTGCGCCAGCCTTGATTTCAGGCGGCTCCGCCCAAAACCGCCTCCCATCCGCCTCTCCTTAACCTCCCGTTGAGTTCCCGTCCATTCAACGGGTTGTTAAGGGGAGGCGGGCAAGGGGTGAATAGGCTGAACCTCTGGGCGAAACAAGCGGTTTATGTTTAAAAAGTGTGGGTTGGAGTTCCGTCATCCCCGCCCAGGAGCTTGTGTGAAAATCCATTTCAGAGTCCCGGAGGGACGGAATTTTAGATAGATGCGTTAATGTCTATAAGTTTTATGCGAGTCCCGTAGGGACGTTATGGCTGATACGCACATCATTGTGGTTCAGATTATTATCAGACTCCGATATGTCGTCCCGCCGGGACTCGGAGGCATTTTCGGACTCACGTGCTATCTGAAATTCCGTCCCTACGGGACTTTTACGGCATCTTCTCTGACTTTGGACAAGTTCAGTTTGGCTGGGTATCGCCCTCCGGGCGTGATCCATAGTATGAAAGAGACCAATGTAATGGGGGTCATGTAAATAGCGCAGACTTGACTGGCAAACCCCTTCTGGGGCAACACATTGCTGACCTCCGGTTTCCCACATCGTGCCTCTAAAAGAAACAAGTTCCTGCGGAAATTCGCAAACGGGGACGTTTGCGACTCCAACTCAAGGCTGAACTCAGGAGATTAACTACTTTAGCAGAAGCATTTTGCGGCTGCTGCTGGCTCCTCCCGCGCTGAGCCTGTAAAAGTAGACTCCGCTGGCCACCGGGGCGCCGCGGGAGTCGGTGCCGTCCCAGTCGAGGCTGTGCGTTCCGGTTCCCAGTTCCTTGTCCAGCAGGGTTTTCACCGCTCTGCCCCGCAGGTCGAAGATATCCAGCCGGGCCGGGCCAGCCTGGAGCAGCTCGAAACTGATGCTGGTGCGGGGATTGAAGGGATTGGGCCAATTCTGGGCCAGGATCGCCGGAGCGGGAGTCTGGCCGGGATCGTCAGTAACCCCACCGTATCCGATCTGCAGTTCCATAAACATCACTTCCCCGCCGTCGGGCTCGGGATGGTAGGGCGGGTTCAGAACATTCGCGCCCCAGCTGAAATCGTTGTAAAACAACAGGCCGAGCTTCCCGACCCTATGTCCGTTTTGGTAACCGGCGAATAGCATCTGGTCCGCGGGATACACCCACATCGGTTTGACCCCCGCCAGATCGGGGATCTCCACGTTGTTGAGTACGATCGGGTCGAACCAGTACCCACCGGTATATTCGGAATAAGTGACATAGATTTCAGTGGTGTTTTCCCAGGCCTCATAACCGCTTACCTGATATTGGTTCCACTGCCTGGCGCGGTATGAATCCTGCCACACCACGGCCATCTGGCCATGGGCGTTGGCGCGGGTGATCTTGATGTTGTTGTAGTAAAACATCATGCCGTCATCGTGCGCGGCGGCGTCCCAGTGGGGGAACGGCCAGTCTTTGTACATGAGGGGATAAACGCCACCCGGGTCGTACACGAATTCATCCACCACACCGAAGGGCGCCACCCTGTCCCAGGGGGTGAAACAGGCATTGTAAGTATCGGCATAACTCATTTGGGGATAGATATCGCGGACCTCAAGTTGCGCCTGCGCCGGGTCGAACACCGCTTCCTTCACGAACTGGAGTTCCGGGTAGAAAGCGCCGTCCGCGTTGGCCAGGCCCCAGAGGCCCACGATGTGCAGCCTGCCGTCTCTGTCCAGGGCGGCGTTCAGATGGCCGGAGTTCATCAGTTTCCAGTGCAGTTCGTCATCCGCGTAGGGAAGGCCCTGGTCGTCGGTGAAATAGTCGCCGGGATTCCAGCTGGGCATTTCACTGCTGAAGCTGTGGCGCGTCCAGTCGCCCTGCCCGAAGTTGCCGCCGACGAAGATGTCGATATCATTCTCAACCGAGTCGCTGTCGTGATAGCCGGCCAGGATGACGTTGCCCAGGGGGTCCGCCTCCAAGGACAGATGGGTTCTGCGCGGCTCGGCTTCCAGCGCCCAGGCGTTGAGCTCCGGAACGCTGGTGTACTGCCAGCTGAAGGGGGTCCCTATTTCGATATCATCGGCCGTGAAATCCGCCAGGGCCAGATAGACGTTGCAGCTCTGCCGTCCCAGCAGATAGAGCCTGCGCTTGTTCGCCACTGGGGAGGGCCCGATGGCCAGGCTGGGCCAGAAGAAAACGTTGTCCGTGGTCACCGTCCCGTCCGGAGCGGTGATGGTGATGGGATTGTCGATCACGATCTGGACAGGGTTGAACAGTCCGGCAATGCCGGCTATGAAGGCATCGGAGGTCAGCACGATCTCGGCTTCCGGATCCGCGTCCATGAACTGGGTCCAGGCATAGAAAGATTTTCCGCTAACGGGGTCCACCACCATTGCCGGCATGCCGTGCGCGCCGCTGCCCTGAGGAACGATCTGGTCGGCGTTGATCATGGTTCCTGCTGGGTCCAGATAGCCGTAAAAGGACCTGCGGTCGCTGGTGGGCGTGCCGCACCCCGTCCAGGTGAGGAAATAGCCGCCGCCGGCGCTGGAGGGGATGAGGTTCAGGGGCAGGTTGTTGTAGCTGCCGATCATGTAGTCGTAATAGCTGTTCATAAGCGCGGTGGGATTCTTGCTAAAGATCCAGGCAGGAGTGGTCTTCTGCTCCGGGGCGGCTTTTTCTGGCGCCGGCATCGGCTTGGCCGCGCGCGCCATTTCTTCAGGCAAGGACTCCGGCACAAGCGGTCCGGCCGCCTCTACTCCGGAGCAGAGAGTTGCCAACCACAAAGAGGCCAACGCCAGAACAAAGCTCTTGCTCATCCTTTCAACTCCTTTACTCTTTTACCCCCCCCCATGCAAAGTTTCTCGGTTCCAAATCTTTGTCAAGCATTATCTGCGGTTCCGCCGGTTTACACAAACCAAGCCATAACGGCTGCTGGCAGATCCATGTTAAAGCGGATTTCAGCGGGGCTGAACGCTCGTCATCCAACAGCGGTAACGCTTTCTCCGGCAAGGTTATGGAGCAACGGTTGAAATCTCATTAATAAAAATTGTTGACAAGAATTTGAACCGCGGATATACGCCTTTCACAACTATTCTTATACGTGTACTATGCCAGAATGCAGTCTACCAAATATGATATATATAGACACACCAAAGTATAGGAGGAACTTATGGAACATAAGTTCACAAGCGTCAAAGTGCTGCTGATAGCGTTGCTCGCGATGCTCAGCGCGTTTGCCTTCGCCACCGGGGTCAGTTTCGGTGAGAGGCCGTTCATTGATATCTACAGCGTTCCTGACAGCGCCATCGAACCCGGCCACATCAGGATCAAACTCAGCACGGACCACTCCCTGCTGGGAGAAAGCAATCGCTTCGCCAACCCTCTGGCGAGATTTGGCATCGAAGAACTGGACGGGCTGAACCAGCGCTTCGGCGTGAGCAGCATCACTCCGCTGTTCGGCAGCCCCGCTCTCGACAACAAATTCACCTGGCGCCACAAGGAATGGGGCCTTCATCTTTGGTTTGAGCTCAAGTTTGACAGCGATGAAGACATCCGCGACATCGTGATGGCCTATCGCGCCCTGGACAAAGACGTGGCCTGGGCCGAGCCGGAGTACAAGAAGATCCTCTGGGGCGTGGATGACGGCCTCAATTCCGGCCAGTACGAGCCCCTGACCCGCTGGACCCCCAACGATCCGCAGTACGCCTCGCAGTGGCACTACAACAACACCGGCCAGACCGGCGGCACCGCGGACAAGGACATCGACCTGCCCGAAGCCTGGAACATCGAGACCGGCAACTCCGCCGTGATCGTGGCCGTGATCGATGAAGGCATCCAGACCAACCATCCCGACCTGGCCGGCAACATCTGGTCCGGCGTGGGTTACAACTTTGTAAGCAATTCCTCCACTCTCGTGGCCGGCAGCCACGGCACCCACACTTCCGGCACCATCGGTGCCCTCACCAACAATGGCGTGGGAGTCTCCGGCATCGCCGGCGGCAGCGGCAGCAACAACGGCGTGCGGCTGATGAGCTGCCAGGTGTTCACCAGCAGCAGCAGCGGCGGGTTTGAAGACGCCCCTGTCTACGCGGCGGACAACAACGCCGCCATTTCCCAGAACAGCTGGGGCTACACCTCGGTCAACGTATATGACCAGGCCGTGCTGGACGCCATCGACTATTTCAACGCCAACGGCGGCGGCTCCGTGCTCAACGGCGGCATCACCATCTACGCCGCCGGCAACAACAACGCCACCGGGAACTGGTATCCCGGCTGCTACAGCGGCACCCTGTCCGTGGCCGCCACCGACCACAAGGACGTACGGGCCTGGTATTCGAACTACGGCGACTGGGTGGACGTTTCCGCGCCCGGCGGCGACACCTCCGTAACCAACCAGGGCGTGCTGAGCACCATTTCCGGAAGCTCCTACGCTTACTATCAGGGCACATCGATGGCCTGTCCGCACACCTCCGGCGTGGCCGCGCTCCTGATCTCCAAAGCCATCCGTTCCGGAAACATCCTCACCCGGACCGCGCTGGCCAGCCTCATCACCAGCACCACGGACAACCACTACAGCCTGAACACCGGCTACACCGGAAAACTTGGCTCCGGCCGCATCAACGCCCAAACCGCCTTGCTGGCCCTGGATTCGAACGCGCTTTATCCGCCCACGAACCTCAGCGCCACAGCCGGAAACCAGCTGGTCAACCTGAGCTGGGGCGTCCCGGCTATCGGCACTCCCACGGGCTACAAGATCTACCGCGACGGCGTGCTGAAAACCACCGTCACCGGCCTCAGCTTCACCGATACCGGCCTCACCAACGGCACCACCTACAGCTATTACCTGAAAGCCGTCTATGCCAGCGGTGACTCCGACCCCACCGGCACCGTGACCGCCACCCCGAACAATCTCACCTCTGTGGTGATCGGCAGCGGCACCACCGCGACCACCACCACCACCGCCAGCCCCGTGAACATCTATTACAAGAGCCTGCACGGACAGTCCGTCTACACCAAGGCTGAACTGAACGCGGCCGGCGTCTTTGGCCCCATCGACATCACCCAGATAGGTTTCTACGTGAGTTCCGTGCCCAGCCTGGCCCTGCCCGGCTTCACGGTGCGGATGAAACACACCACCGCCGCCAATGTGGCAGCCTGGGAAACCGCCACGGGCCTGGTAACCGTATATACCGCAACTTCCTACATGCCCACCGCCGGCGGCTATAACATGCTGAATCTGGCCACCCCTTTCACTTGGGACGGCGTGAACAACATCGTGATCGACACCGCCTTCGGCCTGGTGGCCAGCTACACCTCCACCGGCACGGTGCAATACAGTTCCGTGACATCCGGCTACCGCTACGTGCGCAGCGACACCGCCAACCAGACCAGCGTTTTCACCGGCGGCTACACCTCCACTTACCGGCCCAACGTGAAACTTTCCTTCGTGGCCGGAACCCCCACCGCGCCTGAGATCGCGGTGTCCCCGACCTCCCTGGCATACGGCTCCGTGACTGTGGGCACCACCAGCGTGAAGACCTTCAGCATCCAGAACAGCGGCACCGCCAACCTCACCGGCAGCATCACCACCCCCACCGGCTACACCGTCGCCCTGGCGGGAAAAGCCGCTGACGATTCCGAACTCCGTTCCCGCGAAGCCGGTGACCGCAACACCCTCAGCTATACAGTGACCCCCGGCGGCACCAACACCTACAACCTCACCTTCGCGCCCACCGCGGCCACCGCCTACAACGGCAGCGTGAGCATTTCCAGCAACGACGCTGACGAAACCACAGTCACCGTAGCCGTCACTGGCACCGGCACTGCGGTCGCAAACACGGCCCCCACCATCGCGCTGCCCGCCAGCTTCACCTTCGCCGAAAACGGCAGCCTCATCCAGGACTTCAGTTCCTACGTGGCGGACGCCCAGACGGCGGATTCCGGGCTGACCCTCACTTGCAGCGGAAACTCCAACGTGACGGTGTCCATCAGCGGCATGAGTGTTACCTTCGGCGCCACCGCCGGCTGGTTCGGCACAGAGAATCTCACTTTCACGGTCAGCGACGGAGCCCTTTCCGCCAGCGACGCCGTGAGCGTGATCGTAACAGAAATTGTGTCCGTTTCCGAGGTCATTCTCGGCACCGGCACCTCCAGCAACAGCACCACCACCGCCTGCCCCATCAACGTCTACTACAAGAGCCTGCACACCCAGGCCCTCTACAAGGCCAGCGAACTCACCGCCGCCGGCGTCACCGGCCCCGTCACGATCACCCAGATCGGCTTCTACGTGAGCGGAATCCCCGCCCTCAGCATGCCCAGCTACGTGATCCGCATGGGCCACACCACCGCCACCACAGCCTCTGCCTGGCTCGCGGCCGCGAATCTGACCACCGTCTGGACCTCCAGCTCCTTCCGGCCCACTGCCACCGGCTGGTACATGTTCAATCTCAGCACGCCCTTCACCTGGAACGGCAGTGGCAACATCGTGATCGACACCGCTTTCGGCCTGATGAGCAGCTACAACAAGAGTGGGGCCACGCGCTATACCTCCACCAGCAGTTGTTTCCGCTATGTGCGCAGCGACAGCGCGAACCAGACCAACGTCTTCACCGGCGGCTCCACCTCGAACAGCCGGCCCAACCTGAAACTGGTCTTCGCCAACCGCCAGACCTACAACTCCGATGTTAGCACCACCAAGCTGCATCAGAACTACCCCAACCCCTTCAACCCCGAAACCACCATCAGCTTCGACATGGCCCAGACCGGCGCCGCCAGCCTGGCCATCTACAACGTGAAAGGCCAACTGGTGCGGAGCCTGGTGAACCAGGACCTTGCCGCCGGCCGTCACAGCTACGTCTGGAACGGCACCGACGCCAATGGCAGAAGCGTCTCCAGCGGAGTTTATTTCTACCGTCTGACCACTCCCGGCCACACCGAGAAACGGCAGATGATCCTGATGAAATAAGCCTCAAACCCTGATATGACAAGGGACGGCCAGATGGTCGTCCCTTTTTTGTTTCAAAAAGCTCGGTTCGCCTATATCTTCACGCCCAGCTTCACGAAGAAATTTATCCCCGGCCCCGGATAGCCGTACTCCGTTTCGTAGTAGCGGTCGAAGATGTTTTCCAGCCCCAGCCGCACGGCAAGCTGTTTGAACTCGCGCGAAACGGCCAGATCATGCAACCAATAGGGATCCAGGCTGTGATAAACATCAGATTCATCCTGGCTTTCCCGGATGCCGGTGTAGACGCAGGAATGCGATAGTTCCATCTGCCAGGGCAGAGACCATTGCTGTTTGAAACTGGCCTGGTGGCGCGGGGTTTCCGTGAGCCGGTAGGCGCCGTCGGAACTCCAGAAAAGGCAGGCGTAGCCAAGTTCACTTTGCCACCAGGGCTGGGGGTTGAACAAAAGCTGATACTCCGCGCCCCAGGTACTCATTTGATTGATGTTTTGGTATTGACCGCCCACTCTGTCGATCAGATCGCGCATATCGTTGTAGAACAGCCCGGCGCGGTTGCTGAACAGGATTTTGCCCAGGTTGAACACCAACTGGTGGTCCAGCTCGAATTTGTGCGCGTGCTGGGGTTTAAGCTCCGGATTGCCGTTTTCCGCCGAGAAAAGCTGACGCATGGTGGGAAAGGAACTGTTTCTGGCCCAGGCCAGCGAGCTGGAGCTGCGCCCGCTCCAGGTCCAGGTGAGGCCCGCGGATGGCTCCGGATGCAGGCTGAGCGTACGGTTCAGGTCGCTCTGAACACCGCTGAACCCCAGCCCGGCGGAAAGGCTCAGAGGTTCCAAAGGCCGGTATTTCCACATTCCGAAAGCGTTGTAGATGTTCAGCCAGTGCGGGGTCCAGTCCGGATAGCTGCCGTTGTCTTTTCTGCTGCTGTGCAGCGATTCCGCCCGCAAGCCCAAGTCCAGCGTGTGTTTGGAGTTTAGCGTCCATTCCAGGCGCGGGTTCAGGCCCAGAGTGAAATAGCGCATCTCGCTGTTCGTGCTCAGATTCTGAAAAGCGGGATCGTTGGCCTGCAGATAGGTGTCGCGTCCGCCGTCGTAATAGAGATGGGAAGAGAGTTTGAGATACTCGTTGAGCACCTCTTCATATTCGAGGGTGGCCCAATGATGCATCCAATTCTGGTATTTCCGGAAGTCCAGGGCGTGGATCGACGTTGGGATCAGCTTTTCCGGAACCCAGGTGAGGCCCGCGGAAAAGCCTGTTTCCCGAAAATCCGTGGGGGCGTAGCCCAGCCGAGTCTGCCAGTCGTACTGGGTCTTGCGGCTGTTGTTGCGCACCGCGCCGTTTTCGAAAGGCGTGGGGGTGAAAGAGCGCGGCAGCACGATGCCTTGATGATGTTCGCGGGCCAGGCTCACGCGGTAGCTGAAGTTTTTTACCCGCCGCGCAGAAGAGAGGGTCAAGCGGTTGCTGTTGTTGCGTTTGGCCAGCGCCTCCAGATTCAGCCAACTGGTATTGTCGGGGTCCCGGGTTACGATATTCACCACGCCGCCCATGGTTCCGGGGCCGAAGGCGGCGGAGCCGGGGCCTTTCACGATCTGGATCTCGCGGATATCCTCCACCGCCAGCTGATGCAGGTCCACGTTGCCGAAATAGCCGCCGTTCAGAGGCCGGCCGTCGATCAGCACCTTCAGCTCGTTTTTACGGAAGCCCCGCAGGCGCAGATTGCTCTCGTCGCGCGTGCCGCTGGTGTTGCTAATCCCCGCCTGGCCCTGCAAACCCTCATAGAGATTGAGCGCGGCGGCTGCCCGTTGCTCAGGCTCAACCAGATGCACCGCTCCGACGGCATCGCCGGGCCGCTCCGCGATCACCCGCACCGTTTCCAGCAGGAAGCGCGGCCGGCCCAAGGAATCGGCCGGGGCCTCAAGGGAAAAAAGTTCCGCTGCTGCCGGCCAGGCGACCAGCAGCAGCAAAAGTCCCAGGATCAGTTGACGCAAACTTCTAACGGGTGGGCATGACCGTGCTGGTGAAGCCGCTCAGGTCCGTGGGAACCGTGAAAACCAGGTCCGCCTGCTCCACCGGGGTGAGCCCGAAATTGTGATTCTGCGCGGTGGCGGAGCCGTAAACCTCAACACGGGCAAGCTTCTTGAATTTTTTCACGCTGCCGGGCAGATCGTTGTTGTAGGTGGGAAAGGTGGTGACCTCGGATCCCAGGAAATAATAGCCGTCAGCGATCAGTTCCGGGGAATAGGTCTTGCTGTAGCCGTCGGGGGCAAACAGGGTCAGCGAATCGTAGGCGGCGATTCCCTGCAGCAGGTCGCTCAGCTTGACTGCCTCTTCCTGCGCGTTGCTCCAGTTCATTATCTGGTAGGTGGGCAGGGCGCCCAGTTCGGCCAATTTGCTGCCGCTGAC
Organism: uncultured Candidatus Cloacimonadota bacterium; assembly: GCA_964631015.1. Classification (GTDB taxonomy): domain Bacteria; phylum Cloacimonadota; class Cloacimonadia; order Cloacimonadales; family Cloacimonadaceae; genus Syntrophosphaera. The sequence goes on from CAZVXH010000013.1 coordinate 35,485, forward strand.
TCCAGTGCTCACGTCCACCTTGCGGTAAAGCCGGAACAGGGAGGTATCCCGCACCTTGAAAGCGCCGGGCAGGCTGACGTAGGGAAACCAAGTGCGGTGATCGTCGCTGGGCACAAAAAACCCTCCCGCGAAGGTCTCCCAGGGCAGGTCGTAGCCGGCGTTGTCGCTGTCGCGCGGACTGTAACCGTCCTCGCCGCTAACGATCTGATAGGCGAACAGTGTCCGGAAATCCTCATCTTCTTCAGCTGCCGGGTCCACCGCGGCGCGAACTGTGGCAGCATCGATGAATTGATCGAGCTTGTAGCCCAAAACGTCTTCGCCTGTGGGGGGATCGTCCTCACTGCAGGCCGCGAGGCCCAAAAGCAGCGCCAATAACAATGTCAAGTAGGTCAGCTTCTTCATTTTTCCTCCATAAAGCTGTTTAAGAGGGGAGACGCTTTTTTACTCTCCCGCCTTTCCAAAAGGGAGGCAGGGCCGTTTCCAGCCATACCCTGTCGGTGTTTGCCCTTGCCCCGGAGGGTTTAGATCCAAACACTCGGCGTGATTCCCACGCTCAGGCGGAGGCTTTTTTCGTCAAGCTGATTTCTTTTTACACGTCTACCCCGAATCAAACCGGCAAAGACCTTTGCACATAATCCTCAGGGTCTGGTGAAAAAGTAAGAGCATTTAGGA
>CAZVXH010000014.1:0-36058 GCA_964631015.1 uncultured Candidatus Cloacimonadota bacterium
ACCGCCTCACCGCCATCGGCATGACTGCCAGCAAGATCATTCACGACATCAAAACCCCCCTTACCGTGATTTCTCTCACCGCCCAGCTGCTGGAATCGCTCTATCCGGACTCCTCCGAATTCACCCAAAGCATTGTGCAGCAAACCAAGCTGGTGGACGGACTGGTGCGCGAAGTGCTGGATTACGTGAAAGGCACGCCCAACTCCATCATGCCCCGCAAAGTGGACATGAACAACTTCCTGCTGGACCTCAAGGAAACCTACGGCGCCTCCCTGCGCGGACGCAATATCGCGCTCAAGATCGACAATCTCTGCTACGACCCCGTCTATTTCGACGAAGAGCGTGTCCGCCGCGTGATCACCAATCTGCTGCGCAACAGCTCCGAAGCAATGGAAGACTCCGGCGAGATCACCATCGTTGCCTCCCTGGCCGCGAACTGGCTGCAGATCAGCGTGATCGATAACGGCTCCGGCATCCCCGACAGCATGACCCACCAACTCTTCAAGCCCTTTTTTACCTACAACAAACCCAACGGCACCGGCCTCGGCCTGCCAATCTGCCAAAAACTGGTGCAGGAACACAACGGCCGCATGGAATATTCGCCCGTGAAACCTCACGGCTCCCGCTTCGATATACGCCTCCCCCAAAACATCCCCCTCGAAATCTCCCGCTGAACCGAGGCATACCAGGATCTTGTAACCTGTTCGGGCAGACAGCCCAGCGAGCGTGGCGAGCATGGACTACAGCTAAGCCGGGTATTTACATTTTCATACGGATTTACGGATTGAACGGATTTACGGAAACCCCTCAAGCACCCCGCCCCAAGCCTGTCATTCCGAAACGTAGTGACTCCCTTACCGGAGTGGCAGACGTCCCCGTCTGCCAAGGCCCGGAGGGCCTTCCCAACGCTAAAGACAAGATTCTCCGAAGCTTCGCAAACGGGGACGTTTGCGACTCCGATGACGCTCGGTACGTTCGCGACTCCGCTGGCGTCGAGCGAAGCATCGACGGCAGCAATACTTCCTGTAGTCCATGCTCGTGTCTCGGAATGAATTCCGGGCACCCAACAAGCTGAAGCTTATGTCACGAACTTTATCCCCTTTCCCCTTTTTCCCCATTTCCCTTTTTCTCTCTATCTCTGTGCCTCTGTGTCTCTGTTTTTCCTAATTGTGTTTTCCAGCTTACAGTTTGCGTATCAGCCTCTTGACCGCCTCGCATTAACATCCCAAGGGAGCGTTGGGTTGTTAATGGGTTGTGGATGAGTTGTTCTCGGGAGGCAAGTCATGTACCCTCTATATATAGTGGGTAACAAAACAAGTGGATGGGTCAAAAAAGCATAAATACTTCAGTTAAATATGGTGTTGCTTATCTGCAAAGGGTTGTAAAATATGAAGTTACGGGCAAATTAGCAGAATAAAGCACCTCTTCTATATATATATGGACGGAGGAGGGGGTGCAGAGGAGGTTAAGAATATAATTACATAAAAATATTAAATTATAATATATAATATATTATATATCTATATATATTATCATATACTTACATCTAACTATGTCTTCAAGCACAGCCCCCACTCCAGATATATAGAAGAAGTGTATGTTTTGCGTATTTGAACAATAAAACAAAGCGCCACAGTATGTTGCAAATTAATAAGGGGGTTATTTAACTGAAGAATTTCTGTTTAACTGAGGGGAGGGTGACCTCCCCTCAGTCTTAACGTAATTACTATGTAACTATCTGATCCCAAGATTGTAGAATCTCGGCATCGAACCCGCTTCTGCCTGGGTCCGGGTTAGGCTATTCCCGCATGGGCGGATTCCTGGGCCCCGGCGCTAAAGCGCCACCCCGGAATGACGTAGCGTTGGGGCGGGGTGGAGGAAAGCACTGGATTGGTTATTCCCGCAAGACCTGGATTTCTGGGCCCCGGCGCTGAAGCGCCACCCCGGAATGACAGCAAGGCTGGGTCTCCAGAGCAAACGACGAAGCCGCACCTACCCCAGAATGACAGGGCGAGATGACGGAGGGGGATGAGGAGTGGGATGTCGAGCTCCGATTCGACAGAGGCAGCGCAGCTGCCTGGGAAGCGTCCTCCGGCCGCTGTGGCGACCAGATGTTGCCACCCCGATACTTCAGCGGGGCGGGGTGGAAGAAAGGACTGGATTCCAGCCTGCGCTGGAATGACGTAGCGTTGGGGCGGGGTGGTTAATGGTTCTGCTGTAGTCCATGCTCGCTGCGCTCGCTGGACTCCAGCGGGACTGGCTATTCCCTATGACACTGTGCAAGCGGAAGAATTGCTGTGGGGCGAATGACTCCTGCTTGGGAATCTGGCGCAACCTCAAATTAATATTGACGTCAAGGGGGTGGCGGATTAAATTGTCCTCAGAGAAAAAAGCTAAATATTGGGATGATCTTCCTTACTATACTATCAGACCCGCTCAGGCGCCACGACGGCATAGCAATCCTGAAAATCATGCGATCTCTGGACAAGACCAAACAAGCGCAGCGGTCCGTTATTCCGGATTGCTTGCCTGAAAGCGAGGTACAAGATGCTTACTGGAATGCCCCAGTTAAAAATAGGCGATCTGATCGCCCGGCTGCCCATTATCCAAGGCGGAATGGGGGTGGGAATATCTTTGGGCCGGCTGGCCGCCGCGGTGGCCAACGAAGGCGGGATCGGGATCATCTCTTCGGTGGGTTTGGGGATCCTGCATCCTCAGGCGGGAAAATCTTACAAAGAAGCCAACGTAGCCGCTCTGAAGCAGGAGATCCGGTCCGCCCGCAAGGCAACAAAAGGTATCATCGGGGTGAACATCATGCTGGCGATATCGGATTTTGACGAAATGATCAACGCCGCCTTTGAAGAAGAGGTGGACATCGTGTTTTTGGGCGCGGGCCTGCCTCTCAAGGTACCCAGCACCATGACCCTCGAATACCTGCAAAACACCCGCACCAAGATCGGGATCATCGTTAGCAGCGGCCGGGCGGCGAAGATCGTCCTCAGCCACTGGGCTGAGAATTTCCAGCGCGTACCGGACCTGGTGGTTTTGGAAGGACCCAAGGCCGGCGGCCATCTGGGTTTCAAACCGGAGCAGATCTTCGACGAGAAATTCAGCCTCGAAAATGTTTTGCCGCAGGTGAAAGCGGCGGTGCACGAGATCGAGCAGAAATACGGGAAGACCATTCCCGTGATCGCGGCCGGCGGAATCTTCACCGGAGCACAGATGTACCGGATCATGGAACTCGGCGCGGATGGAGTTCAGATGGGCACGCGCTTTGTGGCCACGGAAGAATGCGACGCCGATCCGGCTTTCAAGCAGCTCTTTGTGGATTGCCGGGAAAATGACGTGGTGATCATCAAAAGCCCGGTGGGACTGCCGGGCCGGGCGATCAACAACCAGTTTCTGAAAGATGTGGCCCTGGGGATCAAAAAACCTTTCGTCTGCCCCTGGAAATGCCTCAAAACCTGCGACTACCACGTAGCCCCCTACTGCATCGCCCTCGCCCTGCAAAACGCCCGGGACGGCTTGATGGCCGACGGTTTCGCCTTTGCCGGAGCCAACGCCTATCTGGTGGAAAAGATCACCAGCGTAAAGGAGCTCATCGCCGAACTGATCCGGGAATTCACGGAATACCGGCTGCAACGGCTTTGCCTCCAAAGCTGAAACTCCGGCAGGCGATCCCCGGCCCCGCAAATAATCCTTGTCAAAAAAGCGGGAGTGAAATTGATGGCTTCAAAGAAAACAATCTGGACGGTGAAAGATGTCAAGAATATGCGATATATGTGGAAAGCAAGCCCAGGTCGGCAATCACCGCAGCCACGCGCTGAATGCCACCAAGCGGCGTTTTTATCCGAATTTGCATGAAATTCGCGCCTTCATCGGCAGCGGAGTGAAGAAAGTGAAAGTCTGCTCTTCCTGCCTGAAGGCGAACAAGGTCCGCAAGGCGGTTTAACAGCCACAGCCAATGTCTTCGCGGAGCCGACAGACAATTTAACCTGATCGGGAATACGGTATCTGCCTGTTCCCGATTTTTTACAGGGGGGACAGATTTGGAGAAATGATGAACATCGACGAGATAAACAACCGGGTGGAGCAAAATTCGGCGGTTTTGGACACTCTCCGCGCCGAGATCGGCAAGGTGATAGTGGGGCAGGAAGCCGTGATCGACCGACTGTTGATAGGGCTTCTGGCGAACGGACACGTGCTGATCGAAGGAGTTCCCGGCCTGGCCAAAACCCTCATTCTGAGTACCCTCGCCAGCGCTTTTGACGCCAGCTACAAACGCATCCAATTCACTCCGGACCTCCTTCCTGCGGATATAACCGGCACCCTGGTCTACAATCAGAAAACCGGGGAATTCACCCCCAAGCAGGGCCCTGTCTTTGCCAATTTCATTCTGGCGGACGAGATCAACCGCGCCCCCTCCAAAGTGCAATCCGCGCTGTTGGAGGCGATGCAGGAACGCCAGGTGACCATAGGCGACACCACCTATCCTTTGCCGAAACCTTTTTTCGTGATGGCCACCCAAAACCCGATCGAGCAGGAAGGCACCTATCCCTTGCCGGAAGCGCAGATCGACCGTTTTCTGATGAAGCTGAAGATCAAGTATCCCAGCTTTGAAGAAGAGCGGCTGATCCTGGACCGGATGGTGGTGGAGCGCGAACTGAAAGTGCAGCGGGTATTGCGTCCGCAGGATCTGGAAGACATGCGGGGCGTGATCGCGGACCTGCACATGGAGGAAAAGCTGAAGGATTACATCCTGCATCTGATCCAGGCCACACGCCATCCGCAGCGCTATCCGCGGGTTTCCGCGCTGAACGGTCTCATCCAATACGGCGCTTCGCCCCGCGCCACGATCTATCTGGCCCGGGCGGCCAAGGCGCACGCCTATCTTCAGCACCGCGGCTACGTGATCCCAGACGACATCAAGGCTGTGGGCAAAGACGTTTTGAGGCACCGCATCATCCTCTCCTACGAGGCGGAGGCGGAAGCCGTGAGCACGGAAGAGATCGTAACCCGCATCTTCGAAGAGATAGAGGTCCCGTAAGGAAAGGCCATGCCAGCCCGCACACCGGCGGAAATCCTGGCCAGGATAGAGCGGATCGAGATCCGCGCAAGGGGCAGCGTTAGCGAAACCTTCAGCGGCGAATACCACTCCAGTTTCAAGGGACAGGGGCTGGAATTTGCCGAAGTGCGAGAATACCAGAGCGGTGACAACTACCGCGACATCGACTGGAACGTATCCGCTCGCATGGGCATGCCCTACATCAAGAAATACCGGGAAACCCGTGAACTGAACGTGTTTTTTATCGTGGACGTTTCCGCCTCCCAGAATTTCGGCACCGCCGTCGCCTTCAAGCAGGAACGCGTGGCCGAAATCATAGCCCTGCTCTCCTTTTCCGCGCTTTCGAACAACGACAAGGTGGGGCTGATCATGTTTTCAGACCAGCTGGAAAAGTATCTGCCGGCGCGCAAAGGCCGCAACAAGGCGCTGGAGATCCTCCGCGATGTCCTCTACCTGGAGCCGCGCCACGCGGGGACCTCTCTGGGCGAGGCTTTCACCTTTGCCAGCCGTATCCTCAAAAAACGCTCCGTGGTCTTCATCCTTTCCGATCTGCTGGATTCCGGCTACCAGAAATCCCTGCGTCTGCTGGCCCAAAAGCACGACGTGATCGCCGTGCAGGTGCTGGACGAGGCCGAGATCAGCCTGCCCGACGCGGGAATCCTGAATCTGATCGATCCCGAGACCGGCGCCACCCTCTATATCAACAGCTCCCACGGCAGCGTGCGCAAAGCCTTTGAAGCCGGGGTGAAAAAACACCAGCAGGCGCTGGCCAAAGAGCTCAAATCCATGCAGGTTGACCACATCCTCATCCGCAACCGGGATTCAGCTGTCAAAGCCCTGCGCGCTTTCTTTGAAGAGCGGAAACGGCGCCGGAGGTCACGCGGATGAAAAAATTCCTGGCTCTGCTGCTGGTACTCTGGCTGGCGCTCACGGCCGCGGAAGGACTCAGCCAGAAACTAACGGGGGCGGATGACCTGAGCGTGGGCGACCGCTTTGAGCTGGAGATAAGGCACAGCACTGATCTGAAGAGTGTGGTGGTGCCCGATACGCTGACCATATTCCACGTTTCCGGCTGGAAACTGCAAAAAGAGCCCCGCGGCCAGGATTGGCTGAAAGTGACCATCGTGCCGCTGTTTCCGGGTTCCCACAGCTTTCCCGCCCTGACCGTGATGACGGCGGATCCCGCGGCGGAACCGCTGCTCACCGATCGTTTCCGCCTGAACATCATCCCCGTGCGGGCCGAGGCCGACACCCTGCTGGTGGATCTCAAACCTCTGCGCAAGTATCCTTTCCAACTGCCCTGGTGGCTCTATCCGGCGCTGTTGGGACTGGCCCTGGCAGGTATCCTCTTTGCCCTCCTGCGCAAACCCCGGCCGGCTAAAACTGCCGAACCGGACCCTGTGAGGATACAGCCCATTGTCCCCGATCCCGCCTGGAAAATGGCCCTGAACAGCCTCGAAGCGCTCCGGGCCGAGGAACTGATGCTCCACGGCCGCTACAAGCTGCATCACTACCGGCTTTCGGAGATCCTGCGGCAGTTTCTGGAGCGCAACTACCGTTTCGCCGCGCTCGAGATGTCCACTTCCGAGATCAACTGGGTCACTCAGCGCATCCGGGTGGATTCCGCGCCGGAAGTGGTGGATTTTCTGCGCCATTGCGACCGCGTTAAATTCGCCAAATACGAACCCGGCCAGGATGAGACCGCCGCCGCGGAAGAGTGGCTGCGCGGCTGGCTGCGCTCCTTTGAAGTGGAGGAAGCGCGACGGAAGATTGCCCAAGTGGGAGGCGGGGATGCTTAACTTCGCCCAGCCCTGGTGGCTGCTGGCCTTGCTGCTGATCCCGCTGTACTGGCTGTGGCAATCGCGCTGGCAAAGCGCCAAAAAACCGAGGCTACCTTTCACCCGGCTGGTTTTGCTGCGTGAGGTCGCCGGAGAAAACAGGCTGTGGAAACACCTGTTACCCGCGCTGCGGGCGCTCACTCTGCTCTGCCTGATCCTCGCGCTGGCCCAACCCCGCTGGGGACGTGGCACGCGGGACATCACCCAAAAAGGGGTGGACATAGTTTTGGCCGTGGATATCAGCGGCTCGATGCTGGCGCTGGATTTCGCGCCGCAAAACAGATTGGTGGCCGCCGTTAAGGTGGCCCAGGACTTCATCTCCAAGCGCCCCAACGACCGTTTTGGTCTGGTGGCCTTTTCCGAATACGCCCTCACCCAGAGTCCGCTGACCTATGACCACATCTCGATGCTGGAACAACTGGGCCGCCTGGAAGTGAATCAAACCGCCTCCGCCACGGCGATCGGACTGGGCCTGGCCAAAGCTGTGGCCCGCTTGAAGGACAGCAACGCCAAAAGCAAGGTGGTGATCCTGATCACCGACGGCGTGAGCAACACCGGCGAGATCGATCCCGACACCGCCGCCCGGATGGCCCAATCCTTCGGGATCAAGGTGTATCCGATCGGAGTGGGAACCAACGGCTATGTGGACTTTCCCATCACCGATCCTCGCTTTGGCACTTTTTACAGCAAGACCTTTGTGGAACTGGACATGGAGGCGTTGAACCGGGTGGCGCGGATCACCGGCACCGGAGCCGCGGCCCAGGCCAGTGACAGCGCCCAGTTGCAGCAGATCATGGACAAGATCGACACCTTGGAAACCACCGAATACAACGCCCAAGTACGCTACATCTGGGCGGAACAGTTTTTACCCCTGCTCTGGGCGGCTTTCGCGCTGCTGGCCCTGGAACTGTTTCTGCGCCTGCTGGTGATGCCAGTGCTACCGGAGTGAGCAGATGAATATCTTTTATCCCCGTCATCTCTGGTTACTCATCATTGTGGTGCCTCTGGTCCTGCTGCTCGTGCTGCTGGAGAAAAGGCGGCGCAAGCGCTTTTCCCGTTTCGCGGAAGTGCCTTTCTACGCTGAATATCTGCAGAAATATTCACCCTTTTTTCAAGCCCTGAAAGCCGCTCTGACCATTCTTGCCCTGGTATTCATTGTGTTTGCGCTGCTGCGTCCGCAATGGGATTTCGAGACCCGGGATTTCGACAGCAGCGGCCTGGACATCATGATTTGTCTGGATATCTCTCGAAGCATGGACGCCACCGACGTAACGCCCACACGGCTACAGCGGGCAAAACTGCAGATCAGCGCTCTGATCGACAGGCTCAGGGGCGACCGCGTCGGACTGATCTCATTCGCGGGGGTGGCCACCATGGAATGCCCGCTCACGGACGATTATGAAAGCGCCCGCCTGATGCTGAACGGACTGAGCACAAGCTCGGCGGCGCGGCCCGGCACGGATATCGGCGCGGCGCTGGCCTTGGCGGAAAAAGGTTTTCAGGGCGCCGGCGGCAGTAACGTGCTGTTGCTGATCACCGATGGGGAGGATCTGGAGCAAAGCGCGCTGGAACAGGCCAAACGGCTGAGCGCCCTGGGCGTGAAGATCTACACCATGGGGGTGGGCAAAGAAGAAGGTTCCCTGGTACGCAATCCCTCCACCGGCGAGCAGATCCTCACCAAGCTTGACGCCGTCCGGCTGCGCGAGATCGCCGCCACCGGCAAGGGCGGGTATTTTTCCATCACTCCGGGTCAGAGCGAACTGGACAGCATCCTTCAGGACATCTACAATACGGAAAAAGGCTGGGACCGCAGCCGCAACCTCACCACGCTCAAGGACCAGTACGCCATCCCCGCGGCGGCGGCTTTGCTGTTGCTCCTGGGGGAAAGTTTCATCCTGCCCCTGCGCAGAACGAGGAAACGCAGATGAAGCCGCGGCGACTCACTCTGTTCGCGAAGATCATTTTGGCCGTCAGCATCCTGATCCTGCTGTTCCTGCTGTTCGAACTGCTGTTCCGCGGCCAGGTGATCAGCCACGCCCTGGCCTCCAGCGCTTACAACAGCGGTAAATACAAACAAGCGGGGGAGACTTGGAACCGGTTGCGCGATCCCGCGGATGGCGATCCCATCCCAGAAAACAGCCTCGGTAAAACCCAATTCAGAAGCGGCAAATTCGGCGAAAGCGACAAAAGCCAGGCCGAAGCGCTGAAGGAGAACAACCAGGTGGCGCAATTCCATTATGACCGCGGCAACGCCCTCTACCGCGGCGGAAAACTGGATGACGCCCTGAAGGCATACAGATCCGCTATGCTGCTTGATCCGGACGATCAGGACGCCAAATCCAACTATGAACTGGTGCTAAAACGCAAAGGCTACAAACCGCCGCCACCCGAAGAACAGCCTGAACAGAAAGAGGACTCCGAGCAGGGGGACCCAAAGGAGCGGCAAACTGAGCCTGAACCGCCCTCCGAGGACGATCAGGAGCAATTCCGCAACCAACTGGACGCGCTGGACCAGCAGGAAGCCCGGGACAGGCAGCAGCAGACGCAACCGGGTCAAAAAGGATCAGGCAAATGGTGGTAAAGAAATACTGTCTTGTGCTGCTCGGGCTGCTCTGCTGCCTGGCGGCGGCCGCCCAGAACGTGAAAGTGTCATCCTCGCTGCGCGACGGTACCATCGGGCTTTCCGATCAACTGCAGCTTGATCTGAAGATAAGCAGCGACAGGAAACTCGACATCGCCGCTCCCGCCGCGCCTCAGATCCCCGGCTTCAGTTACCGCAACGTGTTGAGCAGTTCATCTGTGCAGAGTTCCTGGATCAACGGGGCTTTTTCGAGTTCGCACACCAAAACCTTCACCTATGTCTATCTGCCGCAAAAGCTTGGCAGATTCAAGATCCCGGGTTTCAGATTCCGGGTGGCGGGAGCGGAATACAGCACCAGCGAACTCATCGTTACCGTCGAAGACGCGGCCACCACCACCCCGCCGCCGCCGCAACAAAGTTTTGACCCCTATTATGACCCCTTCGGTGGGGTCTATCCGGACCGCAGCCGCGGACAAGGGGAATCGGTGCTCCTCTGTCTGCCCGAAAGCCAGAGCGTTTGGCTGGGCGAGCCGGCCATCGTTTCTTACTATGTCTACACCGATCAGCGCATGGATTCCTTCTTTTCGGAAACCGAGAACGATTATCCCGGCTATGGGAAATCGATTTACGAACAGCCTCAGAACCTCGACTACGAGGACGTCCAGTACAAGGGTCAACGCTTTCAGCGCGCCCTGATCAAGCGTTCGGCTATCTTCCCCCAGGCCACGGGACGCCTGCAGATGCCCACCCTCACTGGCAAGATCCAGTTTTCCGGCTATTACAGCTATCTCAACCGCAAGGTGGATTCCTCGCCAGCCTTTATCAACGTAAAACCGCTCCCGGGCGGAAAACCGGCCGGATTTACCGGAGCGGTGGGGAATTTCAGCGTAAGCCAGAGTTATTCGGCCGCCAAAGTCACTTTGGGCGAAGCGATCACCTGCAGCATCCAGATCACCGGAAAGGGGAATTTCAGCCAGTTCACCTCGCCGCTTTATCCCGTCGTGGACAAGTTTCAGATCTCGGAACCCAGCGTGGACGACAAACTGCGAAATCCGATCGATGGTTCGCGTCAGATCATCTATACCCTGCTGCCCCGCGAAACCGGAGAATACACGCTGCCGGGCGTCACTTTCAGTTGGTTCGACACAGCCAGCGGCTCCTACAAGACTTTCCGGGGACAGCCGCAAACGGTGATGGTGAAGCAGGGCAACGTGCTGTCCTACTTTTCCGGTCTTCTGGAAGGGGACGCGCCGAAAAGCCTGAATCCCCTGATCAACCGGGTTGACCACCCCAGTTTCCGCGCCTTTGGCACCCGCCCCTGGTTTTGGCTGATCCTGGCGGCCCTGCTGCTGTCCCTGACCGTATCGGGCCTCATGGCTTACAACCGGCGTTTGAGACGGGATGATCCAGCCGCTTTCGCGCAAAAGAACGCCAGCCGGGTGCTGAGCAGATATCTGCGCCAGGCCACCCAAGCTGCCGGCGATCTGTCTCCGGAGTTCTATCCCCTGGCCGAAAGCGGGCTGACGCAATATCTGGCCAAAAAATACGGGATCTCCCGCAGTCTGGATACAGATGAACTTCTGAACGCCCTGCGGGGCAGGGAACTGCCGCCGCAGCTGGTCTCGCAAGTGGAGGATTTCCTGCGGCTCTGCCAGAAAGCACGCTACCTGCCCGGCGGAATGGAAGCAGCCAGTCTGGACGGGGCTTTGCTGAAACTGCGCCTGCTGGTTCAGGCCCTCAGTCGCTACCGCCCCGGCAGTGGCAAAGCGCTCTCTGAGAAAAATAACAGCGAAGTTGACGTGCCGGAGGAGAAACAATGAAACATCTGCTTGTCATTTTGCTGCTTGTTGTTGCCCCTCTGGCCGCGCAAGGAACCCCTGATTCGCTGCAAACGCTTCCCAGCCCTGCCCCCCTGAACTCTCAAACCGATTACGCGGCCACCCTCGCCCGGCTGGCCCCGCTGGTGGAGAAAGGTGTTCGCAACGCTGATCTTTATTACGATCTGGGCGTATGTTATTACCATTTGGGCAACCGGGGTCAGGCCGTGCTAAATTTCCTGCGCGCCCTGAACATCAATTCCGCCCATCCTCAAGCCCGGGAAAACCTGATTTACATCCACGCGCTCGATCCATCTTTGCCCCGGGAGCCACAGCAGCCTTATCTGGTGCAGCTCTTCCTGAATATCTACGCTTTCTTTTCCCTCAACCGGCTGGCCCTCACCGTACTGGTCCTCGCTTTGCTCACCACGCTCAGCCTGCATCTGCTCTTCCACTATCCGCCGGACAGGGAACGCGGCCTGCCCGTGTTGTTGGTGCTGATCTTCGGCATCCTGCTGCTTGGTTTCAGCGGCGCCCTGCTGGTGAAGCACCATCGCTGGCTGCATAACCCCAAGGCAGTGGTTTTAACCTCCGCGGAACTGCGGACTGCTCCGGCCTCAGGCAGGATGCTGAAGGAACTGTCCCCAGCCAGCACGGTTACGGTCAAAGCGGCAGCGGGAGCACAGTTTCAGGTGGTGCTGCCGGATGGCCTCAGTGGTTGGATCAGCCGCCAGGCAGTGGAACTGGTGGTACCCGGCCAGAAATTTTAGGAGTTTGCCATCCCCAAACCAAAGATATTTGTTACCCGCAACATTCCCCAGCCCTCCCTGGACAGGCTGGCAGAGGTTTTCACGGTCTCGATCCACGCTTCCGACGCTGCTCTGGGCAGGCAGCGGCTGTTGCGGGCTGTGAAAGATTCAGAGGCCTTGCTCTGCCTGCTCACCGACAACATCGACAGGGAACTTCTGGACGCTGCTCCGATGCTTAAATGCGTTTCCAACCTCGCTGTCGGCTACAACAACATCGATCTTGATCACGCCAACGCCAGGAACATAGTGGTCTGCAACACCCCCGGCGTACTCACGGAATCCACAGCCGACCTCACTTGGGCGCTGCTGCTCGCTTGCGCCAGACGCGTGGTGGAAAGTGACAGATACGTCCGGGAAGGCCGTTTTGAAGGCTGGGGCCCAATGTTGATGATGGGTGTGGACGTTTTTGACAAGACCCTCGGAATCATCGGCATGGGCCGCATCGGCAGCGCCGTGGCCCGTCGCGCTGAGGGTTTTGGCCAGCGCGTGCTTTGGTTCGATCCGCTGGTGGATCCCAAAACAGTTTCGCCCGACTACGAGCGCACCGACCTCCGCCACCTTTGCGAAACGTCCGATTTCATCAGCATCCACGTTCCTCTGACCCCGGCCACCCAGCATCTGATCGGCGCTGAGCTGCTGTCCCTGATGCGGCCGACAGCGGTGCTGATCAACACTGCCCGGGGGCCGGTGGTCGATGAAGCCGCGCTGATAGAGGCCTTGCGGGAGAATCGGATCGCCGCCGCCGGCCTGGACGTATATGAGCGCGAACCGGACATCCCGGCTGAACTTCTCGCGCTGGACAACGCCGTACTGCTGCCCCATATTGGTTCCGCGTCGGTGGAGACCCGCACGAAAATGGCCCTGCTGGCCGCGGAAAATGCCATCGCCGTGATCCAGGGGAAGGAGCCGCCGGCCCGGGTCAATTGAGCGAGGGCAACCGCGTCAGTTGAATTGCCAAAAATGCCCCGCCGCAGCCCCGGCAATTACAGGGTTCCCTCCCCGAAAAAAACCATTGACTAAAATTGGCTCTGCCAGAATGTGATAAATTGAGTAAAAACAAAAGGTTAACAGCATGATCCTGGCCAAAATATTCGTCTGTCTCAAACCCAACGTGCTCGATCCGCAGGGCAAGGCGATCACCAATTCCCTGCTTCAGCTGGGTTATGCCTCTGTGGCTGAAACCCGCGTCAGCAAATACATCGAGATCAGTTTTGCCACTTCAGACATGGAGCGGGCCAGGCTGGAAACAGAACAAGTTTGCCGCGACCTGCTGGCCAATCCGAACACCGAGCATTACCATTTCACCTTGGCAGAGAGGGAGGACGCCCAAGCTTGAAAGTAAGCGTGATCACCTTCCCCGGCTCGAACTGCGATCATGACGCGCTGGAGGTTTTCGCCTCCCGGGGTCATGACAGCCGTTTGATCTGGCACAAGGATCGTGACCTCAAAAACCCTGATCTGGTGGTGCTTCCAGGAGGATTCTCCTATGGCGATTACCTCCGCTGCGGCGCCTTGGCCAGATTCTCTCCCATCGTGAACGAAGTGCTGGCTTTCGCCAAACAAGGCGGCCTGGTGCTGGGGATCTGCAACGGCTTTCAGATCCTCACAGAATGCGGTTTACTGCCGGGCACGCTGCTGATGAACAGCGGCCTGGACTTCATTTGCCGGCATCAGAAGGTGAGGGTGGAAAACCCCTCGACAGCTTTTACGGAAGGCATTCCGGCCGGCACCGTGCTGGATATTCCCATCGCCCACAAAGACGGCAACTATTTCTGTGCTGACCCTGTTTTCAATGAACTGCGAGACGCGGGCCGGATCGTTTTCCGTTATTGCGATCCTGCCGGAAACACCACGCCGGAAGCCAATCCCAACGGCTCCCGGGACAACATCGCCGGCATCTGCGATCCCTCCGGTCGCGTGCTGGGAATGATGCCCCATCCTGAGCGTTCTGCCTCGGACGCGGTTGTCAGCCAGGACGGAAAAAGGATCTTCGATGCGCTGGAACGCCATTTTGGACTCTGTGGATAAACTGCTTTTCCCGCCGGTCTGTCTGGCCTGCAACCTGCCTGTGGATGCAGCCGCGGAGGTCCTCTGTCCTGAGTGCCGCGAGCGTCTGCTGCCCATAGCGGAAAACTACTGCGACAAATGCGGAGCCCCGCTGGAAAACTACCGCTGCGAAGCCTGTTCCCACCTGGCCTACGAGTTTGACTACGCGCGCTCTGCCTACGTCCATCAGACCCCGGCGCAGGAACTGGTGCATCATCTGAAATACGATGCCCTCAGGTCTCCCGCCTTCTTTTTTGGCCACGCCCTGCTGGGTATTCCCGCCGCGAAACTCTTCCGGGGCCACTTTGACCTCGTGACGGCCGTGCCGCTGCACAGAGTGCGGCAGCGCGAACGGGGCTACAACCAGTCTGAACTGCTGGGACGCGCGCTGGCGGAAGAACTGGGGATTCCTTTTGTCCAACCCGTGCTCCGCCATGTGAACACCCGCAGCCAGACCCATCTGAGCCGCCAGGCCCGGCTGGACAACCTTTCCGGAGCCTTCAGCCTGCGTCGCAAAGCCAATGTGTCCGGCCAGCGCGTCATCGTGGTGGACGACGTTTTCACCACCGGCACCACGGTCAACGAAGTTTCCCGCGTGCTCAAAGCGGGCGGCGCGGCCAGGGTTGCGGTACTCACGGCCACGAGGGCTGTCTGAGATGAAAAAAGAGTATCAGGACGTTAAAACCACACTCAGCGCGGATGAAGCGAACCAGATGATCGAAAAAGTGGCGCGCTTCATCGCTGAAAAGCAGATGGGCTCGGCCGGTATCCTGTTGCTGGAATCGCTGCATCCTTTGCATGGTATCGCCAGCCAGGCCATGTATTTCATCCTGCCCTTTGCCGAGATGGTCTTCGATTCGCAGAAATACCAGAATTTCGCCCTGATGATCCAGGACGAGGAACATCTCAAGCACCTGATCAAGCGCATCGACGAACTGGACGAAGAGCTCAACCGCGAACGCCGGGCCGAGGCCAAACTCCGGCGCCTGCGGCGGAAAAACAAGCGCAAGGCCATCATCAAGAAGATCTTTACAAAAGACGATAAATCAGCTGAATAAGCGGAGGTATAATGCAATACGACGAAAAACGCCTGACCCGGATCGTAGCCACGGACTGCGGCAGCACGACCACCAAGGCAATTTTGATCGAATGGGTGGACGGTGAATATCGCCAAACCATCCGCGGCGAGGCGCCCACAACGGTGGAAGCCCCGCTCAACGACGTTACCAAAGGCGTGATCAACGCCACTCAGGAATTGGAAGAGCTGGCCCGGCTCAAGTATCACAACCCCAACATCCGCTTCATGGAAAACGGGGAGTTTGTTATCCCGCGCAAAGGTGATGTGGGTGTGGACGCCTATGTTTCCACCTCCTCGGCCGGCGGCGGTCTGCAGATGATGGTGACAGGCGTGGTGGCCTCCATGACCGGCGAAAGCGCCGAACGTGCCGCTCTGGGTGCCGGGGCCATCGTGATGGACCTCATATCCAGCAACGACAAGCGCATGAACCACGAAAAGATCGAACGCATCCGTGAGCTGCGCCCGGACATGATCCTCATGGCCGGCGGCGAAGACGGCGGCACGATCAAGCACGTGGTGGAAATGGCGGAGCTGGTCAGCGGCGCCGATCCCAAACCCCGTCTGGGCTCCGGCTACAAGCTGCCCGTGATCTACGCCGGCAACAAGGAAGCCCAGCAATTCATCAAGGATTCCCTGGCCGAAAAGGTTGACCTCATCGTCACTGAAAATATCAGGCCCAAACTGGAAACCGAAAACCTCGGCCCGGCCCGCGACAAGATCCACGACCTGTTCATGGAACACGTGATGAAGCAGGCCCCCGGCTACAACAAGCTGATGGAATGGTGCCAGGGCCCTGACCACGAAAGCGTTCCGATCATGCCCACCCCCGCGGCGGTCGGCAACATCATGCAGGCCATTGCCAAAGAGGAAAACATCGAGGTTGTCGGTGTGGACATCGGCGGGGCCACCACTGACGTCTTTTCCGTCTTCACCGAGGAATTCGTTTTCAACCGCACCGTGAGCGCCAACCTGGGCATGAGCTACAGTATTTCCAATGTGCTGGCCTCGGCTGGGTTGGATAACATCATGCGCTGGGTTCCGCTGGACATCGATGAAAACTATCTGCGCAACATGATCAAGAACAAGATGATCCGTCCCACCACCATCCCTTCTCTGTTGGAGGAACTGGTTTTGGAGCAGGCCATCGCGATCGAAGCCCTGCGCTTGGCTTTCGAGCAGCACAAGGAATTTGCCAGCAGCCTCAAAGGCATGCAGCGCCAGCGTGATATCTCCGAAGCCTTCAGCCAGTCAACTTCCGGCGCCACCATCGTGAATCTGATGACCCTCAACCTTTTGGTTGGGAGCGGCGGCGTGCTCTCTCACGCTCCGCGCCGGCATCAGACCGTGATGCTGCTCATCAACGCCTTCCTGCCCGAGGGCGTCACCCGCCTGGCCGTCGACAGTATCTTCATGATGCCGCATCTGGGCGTGCTTTCCGAGATCAGCACCAAAGCGGCGACTGAGGTTTTCCGCAAAGACTGCATGGTCTATCTGGGCACCTGCGTTGCCCCCGTGGGCAAGGGCAAGGTCGGCAAACCCGCTCTGAGCGCCAAACTTGAGCTTCCGGACGGCAAGGTCTGGGAAGAGGAAATTCCCTTCGGCGAAGTGAGATTGATCCCCTGCGGCGCGGGTGAGGTTGCCAAGGCCGTTTTGAAGACCCACGGCGGCCTCATCCTCGACGGGAACAAGAGCAAGGAACTCACGGTCGATCTGCACGGCGGCATCGTCGGCATCGTTTTGGACACCCGTGGTCGCCAGCCTTTCGTGATCCCCACGGACCGCGCCGTACGCATCGCCACCCTGAAGAAATGGATGACCGAGTTCAAGGCCTATCCGGATACTATCCTGAAGTAGGAGGAAAGAATGGGACAAGCATACTCTGCCGGACTCACAGTAACTGAAAACATAATTCTTAGAAAAGAACGCATCCTGCCGCTTAAAGGCAAGGTGCTGGTGAAAAAGGGCGATCATGTGACCGCCGAGACCGTGGTGGCGGAAACCCTGCTCCCGGGCAAGGTGGTACCCTTCAATCTGGCCAACAAACTTGGCGTCACCCCCTCTCAGCTGCTCAACTTCATCAAGATCGAGGCCGGGCAGCAGATCGACACCCACACCGTTTTGGCCGAAACCAAGGGCTTTTTCGGTACCGGACTGTTTAAAAACGAGGTCCACTCCCCCGTGGTCGGCGAGGTGGAAAGCATCTCCTCCGTCACCGGGCAGATCCTGCTCCGCGAACCCCGCATCCCCGTTCAGGTGAAGGCTTTCATCGACGGCGTGATCACCGATGTGATGCCCGATGAAGGCGTGATCATCGAAAACAAGAGCGCCTACATTCAGGGAATTTTCGGGATCGGCGGCGAAACCATCGGCGAGATCATGGTTGTGGCCAAATCTCCCGACGCTGAGATCACGCCCCACGATGTTACGGCGGCTTGTGCCGGCAAGATCATCGTTACCGGCTCTTTCGTTACCTACGACGTGATCGAGGCCGCCCGCAAACACAATGCCAAAGCCATCATCACTGGCGGCATCGACGACCAGGACATTAAAAAACTCCTCGGTCACGACATCGGCGTGGCCATCACGGGACACGAAAACATCGGCCTCACGATAGTGGTCACGGAAGGCTTTGGCAAGATCACCATGGCCCGCAAGACCTTCGACCTGCTGCTCAAATTCAACGGCAAAAAAACCTCCATCCACGGCCGCACCCAGATCCGCGCCGGAGTCATCCGTCCCGAGATCATCGTGCCGCTGCCTTTCGACGAAAAGGAACTGGTGGTCAAAGAAGCCGCCATGCCCTTGCTGGAACCGGGTACGCTCATCCGCGTGATCCGCGAGCCCAATTTCGGCAAGATCGCCAAGGTCACCGGCCTGCCCGAAGAGCTTACCAAAGTGGAATCCGAAACCTTGGTCCGTGTGCTGGAAGCCGAGTTCGAAGACGGCACCAAAATGATCCTGCCCCGTGCCAACGTCGAGGTGATCGAAACCTGATCTCTGGATCATCAATATACAGGCGGTTTTCGGACCGCCTTTTTTTGGGGCTGGATTCAAAAACTCATTGTTGCAATTTAAACGCAAAAATCCATAACATCCTGCGAATCATTTCGCTAAAACAGGAGACCATATTTCTGGGTTTTCAGCCTTCCCTCCAACGATCATTACGGGATAAATACGGGATCAATACGGATTTCACCCGTATTGATCCCGTATTTATCCCGTATTGATAATGGGAGCCATGTCTGGAGTTTTCTGGAGTTTCCTGATTTGAGTTGACACATCCATCGACCTAAGGAAGTAAAAAAAATGGGGGAGAAGAAAACCGTAAAACGCCGCTCCAGACTGGGCTTTGGCGCTACAACCAGACATAACTGTATATGGATGATATGATACTTGAAGAATATAGCTTGACAGGAATATCGGATATTAATAGTGTGTCGTCAAACAACTCATACAAGGAGGAATATTATGAGTGTTACAGCCGCTGAAGCCGCCCTGCTCGGTCTTTTAAGCGAAGGAGCCAAGCACCCCTATCAGATCGAAAAAGACGTCCAATTCCGCGATCTGCGCTATTGGACAGATCTTTCCATGTCCACCATCTATAAAGCGCTCACCAAACTGGAAGTAATGAACCTGGTGGAATCCGCCACTGAGATCAGCGAAGAGAATCGCGCCCGCAAAGTTTACCAGCTCACTCCGGAAGGATCGGAAGCCTTCAAAGACAAGCTGCGCGAGCTCTTGCAGGAACCTGAGCATCTTCGCTGGCAGGCCGATGTGGCCTTCTACAATCTGGGCGTGCTGCCCAGCAAGGAGCAGCTTGACTTGCTGCAGTTTTATCGGGTTGCGCTGGAGAAAGCGATCGGGGAATTCCGTGCGCTGGAGGAGTTTATGCTCGGTCTGGAATGCACGATCCAGCATGTGAGCATCGCCCGGCGTTGGATCTTTATGATGGAAGGCGAGATCAGATGGGTGGATGATTTTCGTTCACGCATCGAAGCAGAATAGCCTGACAGATAAACAACGCCGGAGGTCTGATGGAACGATGATCTCCGGCGTTTTCTGTGTATGATTTTGTCAGCTTTTTCCGGACGCCACTCACCAAACCCGGTCCGCAGTTATCCTGTGTTGACCGGCGGAGCCAAAGGAAAGCGGTAGGGGGACAGCGCGTTAAGGGATGATTAAAATGTCCCCCTGTAATAGCTGACCAAACATCTTGTAGGTCAGATGGTTACGTGCC
Organism: uncultured Candidatus Cloacimonadota bacterium; assembly: GCA_964631015.1. Classification (GTDB taxonomy): domain Bacteria; phylum Cloacimonadota; class Cloacimonadia; order Cloacimonadales; family Cloacimonadaceae; genus Syntrophosphaera. Next base: position 19,472 of record CAZVXH010000014.1, read on the forward strand.
AGCTTGGTAAAAAAATCAGGTCCCGCCTTCTTTGACGATGCGGGCAAACATCTGTGTGCCGCTGGCGGAGCCGAAATAGCCCAGGGCGTTGTGGATGCCGCCGTGGAAGTAGCCCTCGTCAACGAAATTATAGTTGAAATAGTTGTCGTCAACCAGTTGCAGGCGCAGCCGGTAGTGTCCGTAAAAGACGATGGAGGTGGCGTAGTTGTTCAGCACGATATAATTTCCCGGCAGATCCGGCAGAGGGGCGGCGTTGAAACGGTATAGAAATCTCAGCCGGCGCGGGGGCCGGCCGGCGTTGTAGCTGGCGGCCAGGCTGGAATCGGGATGGGAATTGGGGATGAATTCCGAGGTGAATTCCAGATCTGTGCTAAAGGGTTCCAGGCAATAGGTTTCGGCCAGCAAGTTAAAATTCCCGGCCGCGGCTCCGGTTGAAGCAATGGCGGGGAAATCGCTGTCGATACGGGACCAGGGGATCTGGTTGGAAGTGTCTGGATCCAGCGAGTAGCCTATGCCGGGCGGATTTGTCCCATAAGGGTCGGGTTCGGCGGTAAGGATGGGGGGAACGGTGGTTTCGGCCCAGATCAGCGAATCCGCACCGGGAGCGATGACTTCGATGCGGTAGCGGTGTTCAGGCTGGATGATGTTTTCAGCCAGATCGATGTATTTGAATTTGAATTCGTGCAGGGCTGGGGTGAGTTGAAACTCCAAGTCGGTATCGAGGTCCCGGATGGTGACCGTGGCGTCGTAAACGAAGATCTCCTGCGGGTTGAAATCCTCGATGGCCGAGCTGCGGGTCACATAGACCGGATACTCCAGATGGACCGGCTGGCCGGCCACCAGCAAGCCTGCCACGGTGAAGACCTCGCCTTCAAAGCGCGGTCCGCTGGTGTTTTCGCAGGAGGCGAGCAGCAGTGCCAGCAGCGGCAGCAGGATGAGCAGGGGGCGAAAATGATGCTTGTTTACCATGTTACGTTCACTCCAATGAAGGGCAGGAAGGGAAACTGGCTGCCGTCCCGCGTTTCCAGCTGCAGGGTCAGGTCTTCCTGGGGCACCAGGTTGTAAGAGCGGAAGCCAACGTTTTTGCGGTCGAAGACGTTGATCATGTCCAGATAGGGTTCGATGCTTCCCCAGCGAGTGTTCCACTGCATTTTGGCGCTCAGATCCAGCCGCATGTAATAGGGCAGGCGGTAGCCGTCTTTGTAGCTGTAGATGATCTGGAAATTCTCGCCGTCGAAGTAGACGCATTCCGGCACCTCCACGGGCTGGCCGGAATTGTAGGTGAAATTCATGCCCAGCTTGAGATCCGCGCCGAGGGGCTGCCAGCCGGTGTTGGCGCTGATGTTGTAGCTTTCCACCACGGAAACGCTGTGGCTGCGGTCAAAGCGGGGAAAGAAGTAGCTGGCCTGGCCGGTGAGGGGGTCCAGATTGAGGCCTTCGATCTTGCGGCGGGTGCGGCTGAAGGTGTAGCCGACGAAGCCCTCGAGGCCATTCCACTCGTTGCGGAGCAGGAATTCCGCCCCGTAGGCGTGTCCGATGCCCACCCGCATGGCGCTGGCCAGGTTGCCAGTGGCATTATTCCAGTTAAAAAAGGCGTTGTTATCCAGTTGGGCCAGATTCTTATAATCCTTGTAATAGAGTTCGGTTTCCAGGGCCAGATGTTTGCCCAATCGCCTTTGGTAGCCAAGGATGTAGTGCAGCGAAAGGGCCGGTTCCAGCGAGCCGTCCAGAGGCAGCCAGACGTCGAAGGGAGTGTTCACGTCCATGGCCAGCAGGGTTAGATACTGGTTGTAAACGCCGAAATTGGCATAGAGGCTTTCGCCGGCGTCGAGGTTCCATTTGAAGGAGAGACGCGGTTCGAGATTGAAATAGGAGGCGGCGGGGATCTGGGCCGGATAGGTTTTGGCCGTGCGATACCAGGTGGCCCGCAAGCCCGGCTGAAGGGTCCAGAGCGGGTTTATCACCCAGGTATCCTGCAGGAAGAGGGAAGAAGTATAAGAGGATAGCTTGGTGTCCGGAAGCCCGTTTGGGTCCACCTGATAGGTGGTTTCCATCTTCAGAGCGGTGTCGTTCCATTTTACTTCAAACCCGCCCTCCACCTCGTGGCTGTTGTCGGGTTTCCAGTTCAGGGTCCCCTTCGCGGTGAGGTCTTTGATGGAGTTGTCGGTGCTGAAAATGGTTTCGTCCTCTTCCTCGGCGGTTTGGCTCATGCTGCTGCTGAACTGGCTTCCGGCCACCATGAAGTTGGAATAGAGCCGGGGGGAAAAGAGATGCATCCAGCGCGCGGAGAGGGTGCTGTTGCCCCAATCGAGGTCCAGAACGCTGCCGAGGTCGTAAGAAAGATCGTCACGGCCTATGTAGCCGCTGAAGCTGAGTTTGTCGCGGTCGTCCACATCCCAGTTCAGTTTGGCGTGGCCGTCGTAAAAATAGTAGTCCGGAAGTTCGTCATAGAATGCTTTTACCAGCTCCAGATAGGTGCGGCGGACCGAGGCCATGTAGGATCCGCCGGTAGAGCCGATCCGCCAGGGTCCCTCGAGCGTGGCGGAAGACGAGATCAGGCTCACGCGCGCCACACCCTGGCCGCGCAACCTGTTGCCCTGACGGTTGGTGACGTCCAGCACGGAGGAAAGCCGGCCGCCGTATTTGGCGGGGTAGCCGCCTTTGATCAGTTCCACGTTCTCCACCGCGTCGGTGTTGAAAGTGCTGAACAATCCGCCCAGATGGCTGGGATTGTAGACGTCGGTGTCGTCCAGGAGGATGAGATTCTGGTCGGGCGAGCCGCCGCGCACATAGAGCCCGGAAAAGAAATCTGAGATGGGCATCACACCGGGCAGGGTGAGCACCGCGCGGAACACGTCCGCCTCCACGGTGGAAACAACTGCCTGGATGTCTTCCCGGCCGCGGTGGATCGAACTGGCGCGGATCACGGGGCCGTCCAAACTAGCTTCGGCATCGGCTGTGACCACGATCTTGTCCAGTTCCACCGAGCGGTTTCTCAGACGGGTGTTCAGGGTGAGCTCATCGCCCAGGTTGCGGATGGTGAAGCTTAAGCTTTCCCGATGGTGGGAGACCAGGGAAAATTCCAGTTTGAAGCTGCCGGTCTGGTTGACCGTAAGCACGTAGTAGCCCTGTTTGTTGGTCTGGGCTCCTATCTTGGTTCCGGCCACGGTCACGTTCACATACTGCAAGGGCTCGTCACTTTCTTCCCGGGTCACAAACCCGCTCACCGTGGCCCCGAAGATATTTCCGGCCACGAGCAGCATTAGCAGGAACGGCAGGCGTTTGTACATTAACTCTCCCATGATTTTGCTTTTACGATGGTTACTGAAAAGGTATTCGAAGACCTGACCCTGTCAACTCCAATTTTGGAGCGGGGGCCTCCTCTCGGCAAACGAAAAAAGGGAGCGGCCACGCGGGTCGCTCCCAGTATTCGCGGCTTTTCAGCCGGGTTGAGCTGTTTTATTTGGCGAGCAACATCTTGCGGGTGATGGTATTGCCGTCGCTGGTGAGGCGATAGAAATACAATCCGCTGGAAACGCTGCGGCCGAGGTTGTCCATGCCGTTCCAGACAACGCTGTGGTTGCCGGCTTCGCGGACATCGTTCACCAGGGTGCGAACCAGCTGGCCTTTGGTGTTGTAGACCTTGAGGCTGGCGGGTCCGGCTTTGGGAACGCTGAAGGCGATGGTGGTTTCAGGGTTGAAGGGGTTCGGGAAGTTCTTCGCGTCCAGGGTGTAAACCGGGATCACGGTGTCATCGTTGGCGGTGCTGTATTCCACGATCGCGCGGAGCATGATCTCGCCGTTGGTGACGGGTTCCCAATCGGTGGCGATCTTCTTGTAGCTGTAGCCGTTGGTGGCAGTGTCCAGGCCGATCGCGGAGGCGTTCGTGGTTTCCAGGATGGCAAGGTAGAATTCGCCGTCGGCCACGGTGATGCCGGCCGGCAGGGAGATCCAGTTCCAGCCCTGCACCACGGAGGCGGCGGGATACTGATACTGGGCCATCTGGGTGCCGGGCATGTTGTTGGCGCCGTCGTTGTCGAAAACGCGGACGATGATGCCAGCGGTTCCAACGGTGTGGACGTAGACCTTGGCATATTTGACGGTCACGGCCTGGCCATAGGCGTGTTTCACGGCCATCTGCTTGGTGGAACCCACGTTGAAGCCTTCTTCGGCGGTGCCGTCGTCGTGCATCAGTTCAGTGTGCATGGCGGGTAGCACGAACGCGGTGACCACGTTCGAAGCTTCGGAGATGTTGGCGCCGTAGACGGCTTTCAGGTAGTAAGTATGCAGTCCGCCGGTAACGCCGGAATCGGTGTAGGTGAGGACTGTTGCGCCCACCTGGTCGATCTCCACGTCGTCGCGGAAGATCTTGTAGGCATCGAGCATACGGGTGGGTTCGGTAGTTCCAACCTCTTCCAAGGTGGCGTTATTATAGGCATGAACTTCCTGTTCGTAAGGACCGTGCCCCAGCACGTATTCCTTGCCTGTAATGGGATCTGCCACATAGATGCGGACATTCCAGTTGTAGGTGAGGGCTGAGCTCAGGGCGTTCAGGGTGGTCCAGGCGTTGTTCCAGTAGATCATGTTGCCATAGCCGGGAACATGCGGACCGGCATCGCAACCAGCAGGATGACCTGTCTGGGTATTGGCGCGGTAACCTGCCATGATCTGGGTTTGGGCGGGTATGATCCAAGGAGTGGTGAGGACTATTTCATTCCAGGCGCCAATGGTGGGGGCGGCCACTGCCTGTTCGTAGGCAATTTCGCCCGCGGCGCCGGTCCAAATGCGCAGGGTGTAAACGCAGTTGGCTTCGTTGGGGAAGAACTGGATCTTGGTGATGTTCATTCCCACATAGTCGAAGATACCATATGTTCCGATGGCATCCCACTTGGCAGCGACCGAGAAATCAACTGCGGAGCCTGTGCCGATGGCGTTGCCGGCGTTTTCACCGTCGTAGTGCAGCCAGCCTTCTTCACCGCCGCCGCCGCCGCTGCCCGGAGCCTCCCAAACGAGGTTGACATTGCTGCCGTCGACCGTGGCGGCCAGGTTAGCCGGAGGAGCGATGAAGATATCGTTGTAGATGGTCACGTCGTCGATCATGATGCCGGTGCCCTGGGGGGTGTCATCATCAGAGAGGAAGTACCAGCGCAGCATGATGGTCTGGCCGGCGTAATCGGTGATAATGCCGTCCAGGGAATAGCTGCCGGTCATGGATGACCAAACGTCCGGAGCGTCGGAATAGACGTAGTTCGTGCCGGTGGGATCGCCGTAAGGATTGCTCATGGCATTCCAGGTCACACCATTGTTGGGGGAGATCTCCCAGCCGAAATAGTCAACTTCCGGGAAGGTGTTGGGGTCGGTGAAGAGGCCCATGATCATGAAGTCCACGCGGATGTCGCCATCGTTGGGAAGAGTGATGGGAGGGCTTACCAGGTAGTTCATCATGTTGGGGTTGTAGCTGCCCTGGGCGTTTTGGCATTTCATGATGTGGGTGGGTGACGGAGCCGTGGCGTCGGTGCCGAGGGCCCAGATGTCGCCGCCCACGGGCACAAGGCTGGTCATGGTCATTTGGCTGTCATCAGTGCCGTTGTTGGTATAGCCGCCGAAGGCAATGTCGTCAATCATCACGCCGTAAAGTGTCGGGGCGTCGCCAGTTGAATAGGCGGGGTCAGAAGCAAAGGCGAAGCGGATCTTGACGCTCTGCCCCACGAGGGCTGAGAGATCTGCCGTAACAGTAGTCCACGGAGCATGGATGCCGCCCCAGCCGGGAACGCCCATGCCTTCTCCGTGTTCAAAGCCGAAGGCATATGAGTTGGCAAAGTCGTAATCTGGAGTGATAACGCTGTTGCCCAGCACGGTCCAAGTGGTGCCATTGTCAATTGAATAACGGATATTAAAGGAATCCCAGCCGTCATAACCGCCGGAGGCACCCGGATCTTCCAGGGCCACGCCCATCTTGAAGGTGAGGTTGGTATTACCAGCTGTGATCGTGCGGGCCGGAGTGTCCAGCACCAGATACTGGTGGTCGTAATAACCGCCAATATTGGTTCCCTGGGCCAGGGCGGTGTCGCCCATCCACCAGGCGTTGCCCTGGGTTCCGCCGTAGTTATAGATATGCCAGTTGTTGGGAGGGATGCTGCCGTCGTAGTGTGTCCACCCGGTGGCACCGGTTTCAAAGGTTTCCTGCCAGGCCACCACTTCGTAGCGGTTACCGTTGGCAAACATGGCTGCGACCAGCGTCAGAGCCAGTAGAATAAGCCATCTTTTTTTCATTGATCCTCCTTATGAATCAAGGGATAGTATATTAAAGCAATTCAAACCGATCGCATTTTCCTGTCAATCAGTTTTTTCAGTCGTTTATGCGATGAAGCAAATTTCATTCCATACATCAAGACAAATTTCCGCGTCAAGCTGTTTTCTGAGAAAGCGTTATCAGCCTCAGGTGTATTGCAGCCGATAGAGGTCATAGTAAAGGCCTTTTTGGTCCAGCAGATCGAAGTGGGAGCCTTCCTCCACGATCTCGGCCTTGTGAAGAACGATGATCCGGTCGGCGTGCTGGATGGTGGAAAGGCGGTGGGCGATGATGATCGACGAGCGGTTGACGATCAGCTTGGCCAGGGCGTCCTGGATAAGCAGCTCGGTTTCCGTGTCGATATTGGAGGTGGCCTCGTCCAGGATGAAGATGGCGGGGTCGTAGGCCAGCACCCGCGCGAAAGCTATCAACTGCCGCTGTCCGGTGGAGAGGGTGGCGCCGCGCTCCATCACGGGTTCGTCGTAACCCCCGGGCAGTTTGCTGATGAATTTGTCCGCGTTCACATATTTGGCCACCTGGATCACCTCCTCGCGGGTGAGGGAGGTGTTGTTCAGGGCGATGTTTTCGGTGATGTTGCCGCTGAAGATGAAGACGTCCTGCTGCACGATGCCCACGTTGCGGCGGAGGTCTTCCAAAGCGTAGGCAGAGAGCGGCTTGCCGTCCAGCAGGATCTCGCCTTTCTGATAGGGATACATGCCCAGGATGAGATTCACGATCGAGGTCTTGCCGCTGCCCGTGTGGCCCACGAGGGCGATCTTTTCGCCGGGTTTGATCTTGAAGCTCACGTCCTTCAGCACCCATTCGCCGGGGTTGTAGGCCAGCCAGACGTGATTGAATTCGATCTCGCCTTTCAGCTTCACATCGCTGGCCAGGGCGGCGCGGTAGTCCTCGGGTTTTTGGTCCATGAGGTCGAAGATGCGTTCCGCGCCGGCCAGCGCGCCTTGCAGCACGTTGAACTTTTCGGAAAAGTCGTTGATGGGCTGAAACAGCTTGGTGATGTATTGCGTGAAGGCCATCAGGAGGCCGATGGTGATGGCGTTGCGCAGGATCTGCCCTCCGCCGTACCAGATGATCAGGGCCACGGCGATCTGGGAGCTAACGTGGATGATCGGCCGGAAAAAGGCGAAGAGCTTCATCTGCTTCAGCGAAGTGGTGAAGTATTCCTGATTGATGCGGGAAAACTCGTCCCGCTTGTGGAAATACTGGTTGAAAAGCTGGATGATCTTCTGTCCGCTGATGTGTTCAGCCAGGGTCGCGTTCAGCGCGGCCAGGTGCTTGCGCACCTCGCGGTAGAGCACCCGGGTGCGTTTGCGGAATTCGCGGATCACCCAGATCACAGCCGGCAGGATGGCGAAGCTGATCAGGGCCAGTTTCCAATCCAGAAACAGCATCAGCACCACGATGGCGATGATCATCAGCACGTCCTGGAACAGCGTGATCACGCCCGAGGACAGCATTTCATCGATGGCCCGGATGTCGTTTGTGACCCGGGTTACCAGCCGGCCGACGGGGTTTTTGTCGAAATACTGCACCGGCATGCGCTGCATGTGAGCGAAAACGTCGTGGCGCATGTCGTTCATCGCTTTCTGGGAAAAGGTGGTGGTGATCACCATCTGGGAATAGCCGGCCACAAAGCGCATGAGGCTGATGCCCAGAAAGATCAGCGCCAGCCAGATGAGGCTGTGGGCGGCTTCGCTGCGTATCTGGAAACGTTCTTCACCGGGGATCTTGTTCAGCTGGTCCCGCTCCAGGGCGAGCTTGCCGTTTCCCAGCCTGAACCAGCCTTCCAATCCGCTTTCGCCGCCTTGCGGCGCGGTTACTTCCTGCAGGTATTTGTTCAGGATGGCCTCGTTTGCGGGTTTGTCTTCGATCAGATAGACCTTGGCGTTGGCGAGGATGTTCCGCCGCTTGAGGTCATCGAGGGCGGGGCGGTCGATCTTGTTCATTTCCTTGCTGGGGATGATCAGGAAATAAAAGCCGCCGTGGGCCAGTTTCTCCAGTTTGAGCAGTTCATACTTGGCCAGAAAGGCGTCCACTTCTGCTTCGCTGGCGAAGATGGCGATGTTCTTGTCCGAAACGATGTGGTCGTCGATGGCGCGCTGCTGGATCAAGGGCTGCACCAGTTCCGCGCCGGCCACCACCATCAGGATGAGAAACGAGATCACCACCCATTTCAGATAGGGCAGCAGATAGCGCAGCATCCTGCTGTAGAGGTGTTTGTCAAAAACTCTGTTCTTGAGGTCGTCTTCCGCGAAGCCGCCGCGGCCCGGTCCGCCGCCCATCATAGTTCCTCCCCTTCCAGACGGGCCCGGATGCGCTGTTTCTCGTAAAGGTCGTTGTAAAGTCCGCCTTTCGCCACCAGTTCGTCATGCGTGCCTCTTTCCATGATGCTGCCTTCGCCCAGCACGATGATGAGGTCGGCATGCTGGATAGAGGAGATGCGATGGGCGATGATGAGGGTGGTTTTGCCCGCGCGGGTTTCGATCAGTTTTTCCAGGATGAGGCGCTCGGTTTTGGTATCCACGGCGGAAAGGGCGTCGTCCAGGATCAGGATCTCCGGATTGGTGAGCAGCGCCCGGGCGATCGCCACGCGCTGTTTCTGGCCTCCGGAGAGGGTCACGCCGCGTTCGCCGATCACGGTGTCGAATTTCTGCTCGAAATCCATCACCTCGTCGTAGATCTGGGCCTGACGGGCCGCTTCCAAAACCTGTTCGTTGCTGGTTTCGGGGCTGCCGAGGCGGATGTTGTTCGAGATGGAATCCGAAAAGAGGAAGATGTCTTGGGGAACCAGCACCAGGTCGCGCCGCAGCACGTTCAGCGGGATCCGGTGGAGCAGGTGTCCGTCGATCAGGATGCTGCCTTTGGGCGGCTCGTAGATGCGCACCAGCAGCTCGATCAGGGTGGTCTTGCCGCAGCCGGTGGGGCCAACCACGGCCAGGGTCTTGCCGTCGGAGATGGAGGTGCTGATGGCGTCGAAGATCAGGGGCAGATTCTCGCCGTAGCGGAAGCTGAGGTCGCGGATCTCGATGTTGCCCTGCAGGGATTTGATGCTGGGATCAGCCTCGCTGTCGTCGATCTCCGGAACAGTTTGGAAGATCTCGTTGAGGCGCTTGAGCGAGGCTGTGCCGCGCTGATACATGTCCACGATCCAGCCGATGGCGATCATCGGCCAGACCAGCATGCCCAGATACTGGAAGAAAGCTATGAACTGCCCGATGGTGATGTCGCCGCGGATGGCGGCGCGGCCTCCGAAATAGAGGGTGATGATCATCGACAGGCTGATGATCAGGCTCTGGAAGGGGTGGAAAAAGCCCGCGATCTTCGCCATGCGGATGTTTTCCTGCACATACTGCCAGGAAACCTCATCCACCTTGTCCAGTTCCGGCTTTTCCTGCCCGAAGGCTTTCACGATACGGATCCCGGAGATGCTTTCCTGGATGGCTCCGGAAAGGCTGGCAAAGCTTTTTTGCACCCGGAAGAAGCTCTTGTGCATCTTCTTGCCGAAAATGGTGATCGTGATGGTCAGGATGGGCATCGGCAGCACCGCCAGCCCCGTGAGCTGCCAGTCGATCGCGCCCATGAAACTGAAGGAGGCGATCGTCATCAGCACGATGTCCATCGCCGCGATCAGACCCATGCCCAAAAGCATCCGCACCGCGTTCAGGTCGTTGGTGGCGTAGGCCATCAGGTCGCCGGTCTTGCTGTGGTTGAAGAAATTCTGGGAAAGCTTCAGCAGATGGTTGTAAAAATCCTGGCGCAGGTATTTCTCGATCCGGAAGGAATTGCCGATGATCAGGACCCGCCAGAAATAGCGCAGCACCATCACCGCCAGGGCCAGCCCAATGATGATCAGCGCCACCCAGATCAGCTGCGTGGAATTGATCTTGCGCTCCTGGATGCTGTCGATGGCGTATTGCATCACCCGTGGCGTGATCAGCTGCACGATGTCCACCAGGATCAGCATCACGATGCCCCCGGCTATTCTGCCATAACTCTTCTTCAGATATGGAAGAATGGCGTCAAATGTCCGCATTCGTTCTCCCTGTTGATATTTTCAACGCAGGGCGGAAACACCTTCCTGATCTGTCTGGGAGAGTTTTCCACCTTCCGTTGAGGACACCCGCACGGTGCGCGCCAAACTCGGCCGGAGCCGCATTTTGTCAATCTATTTGTGCTTGCTGGAGTCAGGCAAAGGGGAAAAGGGGAAAGGGGGAAATAGTTGGCGACAAGCTGGAGTCCAGCGAGGAACGAGCATGGACTCCACCCACATCACTCACTCCGCCCCGAACCTGTCATTCCGGGGTGGGGGCTTTAGCCGTCGGGGCCACGGAATCCAGTCCAAGCGGCAATAGCCAAACGCCCGCAGGGCAGCTCCTCTGCCCCGTACAGTCCGTCGCAAGTGCCGCGATAGGCCAGCAGCATGTTCTTGACGTAGACTTTCATGGTTGCTCTTCCTTTGTATTTGTTTGTCCACGAATTACACGAGTTAACACGAATTCACCCGAAGGGAATAGAACACGGATGAAGCGGATCATTTCTCTGTGTCTCTGTGCCTCTGTTTTTATGTATGTTTTTTAGATCTTACAGCTTGCGTATCAGCCTCTTGTCCGCCTCCCGTTGACATCCCAAGGGAGCGTTGGGTTGTTAATGGGTTGTGGATGAGTTGTTATCTGGAGGCAAGTCATGGACCCTCTATATATAGTGGGTAACAAAACAAGTGTTTAGGTCAAAAAAGCATAAATACTTCAGTTAAATATGGTGTTGCTTAGCCGCAACGAATTGTGCCATAAGAGATTAAATACAAATCAGCATAATAATGCACCTCTTCTATATATAACTGGACTGGGGGAGGAGTGCAGAGGTAGTTAAGAATATAATTATATAAAAATATTAAATTATAATATATATATATATTATATATCTATATATACTATCATATACTTACATCTATCTGTCTATTCAATCACACGCAGCAATCCAGATATATAGAAGGAGTGTATATTTTGCGTATCTGACCAATAAAACTATGCGCATCAGTGTGTTACGGAATATTAAGAGGATATTTAACTGAAGATTTTCTGCTTAACTGAGGGGAGGGTTGCCTCCCCTCAGCTTTAATGGAACTACTTTTTAACTATCTGATCCCAGGATTGTAGAATCTCTGTATCGATAACATAAACTCTTGCTCCCTTGTTGTTCAGTCCTGTGTATGTTTCAACTGATATTGCTTCTCTTTCGATCAGCGATTCCACGCATTCCTTGAACTCACGTTTCTTCATATGCGACATATTCATCAGGTCAGAGTGACGGGCCTTGCCCTTGTACTTATTCACCAGGTCGTGGTTGTTGTTGGCGAAAATAATCTTGCTTGGATCAGGTTTTGTTACCCTCTATATATAGGGGGTGCATGTACAACAACGAGACACGGGGGAGTTGCGAAGCTGCCGAAGCGGCCGTTACATGCGCTCTCCGAAGCGCCTTGGGGCTGGCGACCTCCCGGTCGACAGAGGTAGCTTCCGCTGCCTGGGAAGCGTCCACCGGCCGCTGTGGCGACGAGACGTCCCCACCCCAATCCTGACATCACTTCTGCGCAGGGATGACATCGAGTAAAGTACCGGCGCTCGCCGAAGCGCAGGTATAATAAAAAAAGGCGGTCCGGCGACCGCCTGTTCCAATATGACGGAGTTTAGCTTTTGCCGCTTTCTTCTTCCGCGGTGATGGCCTCGCTGAATTTGGTGTGTTCTTGGAAGCGGGTCATTTTCAGGCGGCCGAAGAAGGAATCGACGGCGCTGTACATCACGGGGATCACGAAGAGGGTGACGAGGGTGGAGAAGGTGAGACCGAAGACGAAACTCACCGCCAGTGGGCGCCAGGCTTGGGAAGAGGGATCGCTGGAAAAGACCAGGGGCAGCATTCCGGCCACGGTGGTGGCGGTGGTGAGCAGGATGGGGCGCAATCTGGCGGCGCCGCTGTTGATGATGGCGTGCCAGCGGTCCACTCCCTTTTCGCGTTCGGAATTGATGAAATCGATGAGCAGGATGGCGTTGTTCACCACCACGCCGGCCAGCGCGACCACCGAGAGCATCGTGTTCAGCGAGAAGGAGAGCCCGGTTACCAGCAGGCCGAAGATCACGCCGATGAAGGCGAAGGGGATGGTGGCCATCACGATGAGGGGCTGCACGTAGCTGCGGAATTGGGAGGCGAGGATGGCGAAGATGGCCAGCAGCGCGATCAGGAAGCCGTAAACCAGCGAGGTGTAGGATTTGGTCTGCTGTTCGCGGATGCCGCCGAATTCCAGGGTGTAACCCGGGAAACGCTGTTCGAAACTGGAAAGCGTTCCCTTGGTGCCGCGGAGGCGGTCGCCGGTAAGGAGATTGATCACTTCGGAGGTGGTGCGTTTCTGCTTTTTGCCGTTTTCGGTGTACCCGCCAACGGCCGCGGTCACGGAGATCACGCGGTTGCCGTCGTAGTGGCCAATGCTCGAGATACTGCTGCTGATCTCGAAGGTGGCGAGGTCGCGGATGGCGATGAGGCTGCCGGTGCGGGAGCGGATCTTGAGGTCCTTGAGCGCTTCGAGTTCCTGGGTATAGCGGTCATCGAGCTTCACCAGGATGGGAATTTCGTCCACGCCGTTGCCGCGGAACTGGGTAACTTCGCTGCCAGTGCTGGCCACGCGGATGGCGGAGGCCACCTGGGCCACGCTGAGCGAATACATGGAGAGTTTTTCCTGGTCGAGCGAGATGCGGGCTTCCATCTTGCCTTCTTCAAAGCTGTCGTCGATGTCTTCCACGCCGGGGATCTTTTTGAGGTTGGACTTCACCACGTCGCCGATGTAGGCAAGGCGTTCGAGGCTCTGGCCTTTCACGCGAATGTCGATATCCTTGCCGATGGGCGGTCCGGCTTGGGCCGTGCCGAATTTGTAGGTGTACAGTCCGGGCAGGGTATCCAGATAGCGGCGGATCTCGCTTTTGATGTCCTCGTGAGTGAATTTCATCTCTTTGAGCGGCACCAGATCGATGCTGACAGCCGCGTTAGAGGTCTTGTTCTCACGCAGGCCCTCGCCGCTGAGGGAGCCCACGTTGCTTACCACAAACTCGATGTCTTGTTTCTGTTTCATGTTCAGGATATGCTGTTCCACCAGGCCCACGATCCTGTCCGTCTCTTCCAGAGAGGTACCCACCGGCGTGTGCAGTTCCAGCGGGATGGTTTGGGAAAGAGAGGAGGGGAAGAATTCGAAGGAGATGGCGCCGCTGGCCAGCACCACAAAGGAGAGGATGAGCAGCCCCACCACGGAACCGATCACCAGTCTGCGTCGGTGGAGGGCTTTGGTGATCACCCGGCGGTAGAGTTTATTCAGCGGGCGGATGAGCTTGGTGGTGCGGTCTTCCTTGGCTTCCATGCGATGCCCGAACTGATGGACGTTCGTGGGCAGGATCACCATGGCCTGGAACCAGGAGGCCAGAAGGGCCACGGTGACCACGATGGGAAACACGGAAAGGAACTGGCCGATGATGCCTCCCGTGAGCAGCATGGGCATGAAGGCTGCCACAGTGGTGAGGGTGGAGGAAAACACCGGCGAGATCACCTGGTTTACGCCTTCCGTGATGGAGGATTTGTGGTCAAACCCGAGTTCCCGGTAGCGGTGGATGTTTTCCAGCACCACGATGGAATTGTCCACCACCATGCCCACCACGATGATCAGGCCGAAAATGGTGAGGTTGTTCAGGGTGATATTGAAGAGGGGGATCACGATGAAGGTGATCAGCAGGGCGATGGGGATGCCGGTGGAGGCGAACAGGGCATTGCGCCAGCCCAGGAAAATGAACAGGGAGGCGAACACCAGCAGGATCCCCGTGAGGGCGTTCATGCCCAGGGCGCCGATGCCGTTCTTCACGTCGACCGAACCGTCGTTGCGCACGCTGATCTTGGCGCCGGGATGGGCTTTTTCGAACTCGGCAATATAGGCGCGCACGTCTTCCATGATCGAGATGATGTTGCCGTCGCCCTGTTTATAGAGGAAGATGCTGATGCCTTCCTGGCCGTTGAGCTTGGCGCGGGTTTGCATCTTGGACAGGGTGTCGCGCACGGTGGCGACGTCGGAAATGCGGATGGCGCGGCCGGAGGCATCTGAAGTTACGATCATGCGTCCGATCTCCTCGGTGCTGTTGAACTGGCCGAGAGTGCGCACGAGGAATTCAGATTTGCCGTATTTGGCGGTTCCGCCGGGGATGTTGAGGTTGCGCCCCTGCAGCACGGCGGAGACGTCACTGAGGCTGAGGCCGTAGGCGTCGATCCTGGCCTGGTCGACATCCACCCAGATCTGATGGTCGCGAGCACCCACCAGTTCCACTTTGGAGACATCATAAACCCGCAGGATGCCGTCCTTGAGGTCGTCCGCGAGTTCACGCAGAGCCAGAGGCTTGAAATCGCCGCCGATCACCACCTGGGCGATGGGGTTGAGTTCGCGCATGGCCAGCCTGATCACAACGGGGTCGAGGGCGTCGCTGGGGAGGTCGTTGAGCTTGCTGATCTCGCGGGAAACAAGGTCGTAGGCCTCTTCGGAATCCACACCGGTGTCGAAAGAGATCGAGACAATGGAGCGTCCTTCCTCGGAGGAACTGGTGATGTTGTCGAGGTTGGGCAGGTCATTGAGTTCGGTTTCCACCTTGTTGGACACCAGCTGTTCGATCTCTTCGGCGGAAACCCCCGGATAGACAGTGATCACGAGCACGCGGCCGAATTCCACGGCGGGGAATTCCTCGCGGGGGAGGTTGACCAAGGAATAGACGCCCATGACCACGATGGCGATCAACAGCAGGTTGATCAGGATCGAGTATTTGATGGATGTTTCGGCTACTTTCATCGGCTATTTCCTGATCTCCACTTTGCTGCCTTCCTCCAGGTTTTCCGCGCCGCTGGTCACGATCCTGTCACCGGGCTCCACCCCGGATTCGATCAGCACGTGTTCGCCGATCACGCGGCCCAGCTTCACTTCGCGCTTGTGGGCGATGTTCTTGGCGTCGACCACCATGGCATAGCTGCGGCCAAATTCGTTGGAGAAATAGGTGAGGGAGGAATAGAGCAGGTCGCTGTAGCGACTGGTGAGGATCTTCGCGGTTACCACCATACCGGGCAGCAGGCCCTGGGAACCGGCGATCTCGATCTCCACGGGATAGGTGGCGGAACCGGGCAGAGGGCTGATCCCAAAGCCGCGTACGCTTCCGGAGAGGGCTTCGGCGAGGCCGGGATAGTTGATCACTGCGCCCTGGCCTTTTTTGAGCTTGGCGATCTGGCTTTCGCCCACGCCGGTCTTGAGGATGAGGCGGCCGTCGCTGACGATCGTGGCCACGGGCATTCCAGCCGCCACATATTGTCCGGAAGCCACGTTCAGGCTAGAGATCACACCGGAGGCGGGAGCCTGGAACAGCGAACCGTTCCTGGCCGCGCGGGCCTGTTCGACCCCGGCCCTGGCCCCGTCCCGGGCGGCCAACGCCCCGTTGTAGGCGGAGACGGCGTTGTTGTATTCGGCCTGGGAGATGAGTTTCTGTTCCAGAGCGTTGTTGGCAAAGGTTTTGTTCTGGGTGGCCGTTCTCAGGTTCGCTTCGGCGGAAGCCAATCCGGCCTCAGCCTGGGTCAGGCGATCCAGATAGGCCCGGTTGTCCATGCGTCCGAGGCTTTCGCCCTTGCTCACGCGGTCGCCCAGTTTCTTGGTGACCTGCAGCACCAGTCCGGAGGCCTCGCTGCTCATGGTGTAGGTGTCCGCTCCCTCCAGTTTTCCTGAAACGGTGATGAAGTCGTCGAGTTCCCTGAGGCTGAGTTCCTCCACCGTCACTGGTTGGATGTCCTCCACCGTTGCCGGGGCGTCTTTGCCTTTTTTGCCGCAGGCGGTGAGGGCCAGCAGCAGGATCAGGATTGTTATCAATGGATACCTTTTCATTTATATACTCCCGTTAAGATCATTTCGTCGAGTTCGGCGTCGCTTGTGATGCCGAGGATCTGCATCAGGTTGACGCGCGCTTTGTGATAATTGTAAACCGCGTTGGAATAGGCCACGCGGGCCGCTGAGAGCATCAGTTCGGCGTCCAGCAGGTCCTTCGGTGAGATGAGGTCCATCCGGAAGCGCTGCTGCAGCTGCTCAAAACTCTGGCGGGTGAAATCCAGGGCCAGTTTGGAGGCCTTCACCTGCTTGGCCGCGCTCACCAGATTCAGCACGGCGGCTTCGGTGCCCAGCAGGATCCCGTCGGTGGCGGTTTTGGCCTCCAGCTGGGCTTTGC
>CAZVXH010000015.1:0-35660 GCA_964631015.1 uncultured Candidatus Cloacimonadota bacterium
CATATCAGTCCCACTTTCGGGACTGAGAATATCCTACTGCATTAGTTGGGTTAAACGTTTCATAACGTTAACCTCCTGTTTGCGTGTTTGTTACCTATTTAGACCATTCCTACACCAGCTTTTATTTAAGTCAAGATATTTCTTTGCGATGCTTGTTCAATAGCTGTCAAACAATGCTCAAAGCCATCTCCATGATTTGCTTGCGGTAACTGCCTCAGGTACAAGGAGGATTGGCATTCCGGTTTCTGGCCCTTATGACATATTGGTTAATCTTTTACTTCGCTCCATCCATCATTTACAACTCTCCTTCAACTTCGCGGGTACGAAGCCTGAGTGTTATTCACTTGACCATGTCTTCCGCTGTTACCCACTATACATGGATCTCCCTGCCGGGTGAAAAACAGCAAATCATGGCAAAACCCTCAAGCCCCGCCCAAAAGTTCAACCTATTCACCTCTCATTCGCCTCCCCCTGAGTTCCCGCCCGGGCAACAGGAGGTGAGGGGGAGGCAGGTGAGGGGCGAATGGGTTGAACTTTAGGGCGAAGAAACGGAGAATAAAATCGGGACTGACGGGGAAAAGGAGATGGAAAAGGCTCAGTTCAGCCAGGCGGGATCGATGTTGGGCGGGGTTTGGGGATCGGGGTCGTAGATCTCGAATTGGTCGGTAGCGAGGACATAGTAGATCTCGATCCCGGCCTTGCCGAAGGCACGGTTGCTGATGGCGGTGATGATGCCGTCGTTCGACCAATCGAAGCTGAATTGGTCGGTTTCGGCCTCCGCGGGGTCCGTGAAGGCATCCAGGCTCATGGGCCAGTCGCCGAATTCATCCCGATCCCGGTATTCCTGGGCTTTTCTGGCGATGGTGCTGAAGCGGGGTCGGAGCGAGCGGACGGTGTTTTCCGCTTCCAGCCTCTGTTTGGCGGCAATATTGGCCTCGATCTCCTCCGCGCTGGGCTCCTCCTCCCACACGGTTTCCTCCACCGTTTCTTCCACCACAGTCTCTTCAGTTTTGGTTTTGAATAAGTCGGGATTGACGTCCAGAAAGGATTTGAGGGTGAGGCCGAGGGTGGCGAGGATGATGGCGATGATGAAAATGATGAGGAAAGAACGGAGCGCGGCGGGCATTTTTTTGGTTTTGGCCGGGGGAATGGCTATGGGCGCCGCGGGCGCGATGGGAAGTGGTTTATCGGTGAAAGGCAGCGCGGTTTTGATGGATCCGAGTGAGCCGGTGTCCAAAGCTTTGATGGCGTCGGCGGGAGTGGGGCGCAGCGCGGGTTCCTTGGCGGTCATGGCGTTCATCAGATCCACGATGAGGTCCGACATGTAGGGATAATGTTCCCTTGGATTGGGCAGGGGGCGTTCCACGATCTCTTTTTCGATGAGGAAATCGCTCTCGGTTTCCGTGCTGAAGGGCAGGCGCCCGGTGAGCATTTCGTAGAGGACCACGCCGGTGGAATAGATGTCCGAACGGCTGTCTACATCGCGCGGCGAGCGCACCTGCTCCGGGCTCATATAATAGATGGTGCCCAGCCGCGAGCCGGTGAGGGTGGATTGCGGATTGGCCAGGATGCGGGCCACGCCGAAATCCAGGATCTTGAGGTCGTCGCGGTCGCCGATCATGATGTTCGAGGGTTTGATGTCGCGGTGGACCACACCCTTGGTCTGGGCGTAATCCAAAGCGGCCAGGATCTGACGGAGGATGCGGCGGGTGCGCTGTTCCGGCACGGGCCCGATGGTGGCGATGAGGTCGCGCAGGGTCTGGCCTTCGGCGTATTCCATGACCATGAAAAAGCTTTCCTGCTCCAGGAAGAAAGTGAAGAGGCCAACGATGTGCGGATGCTGAAGCTGAGACAGGATGCGGGCTTCATTGATGAAGCGCTGGCGGAAATGCTCCTGATGGGTCACGGCCGGATCGAGCATTTTGATGGCGACCTTGCGCCCCAGCAGCTCCTCCTCGGCGGCGTAGACCTTGCCCATGCCGCCTTCGCCGATGTAGTCCAGCACGCGGTAGTTGCGGATGAGATCGCCGGGTTTGATGATCATTTGAGGGTGCGGCCGCCTTTTTTGCTGTCAGTTTTCACTGCGGCCACATCCGATTTGATGTAGTTCAGAGAATCGTAGACGCCTTCGAGGTTGCCCAGGGCTTCGTCGTAAACGCTGAGAGCCTGGTCCACTGAACTGTCGATGGCCTCATCGCTCTTCAAGCTGTCCAAAGGCGATTTCTGGCCGGGGTTGCCCGGGCCCTTGAGCAGATCGACCACATCGTTGACCAATCCCTTGGCCTCGGGCGCTTTGCTGGCCAGTTCCAACTGGACTTCAGCCAAACGCAGCTCGTTCTTCCGCTGCGCCAGGGAGGCCTCCGCCTCTTTAATCCTGGCCAGGTGATCCGGCTTGCCTTGCAGATATTCGTAGCGGGCGTTGAAATCCTTTTCCGTGATGTTGGCGCTGGCGGTGCGCAGGATCTTTCCCGCTTCACCGCTGGCCGACGGCATGGTCTGAGGCTCGCCCACCTTCACGTCCAGCAGGCAATAGGCCAGGGCCAGCGACTGCTCGATGTTCAGCACGGCCGGCGCTTTTACCAGCAGGTCTTCCAGCGTTTCCACCTTGGAACGGCGATCGGACATTTCGCGTTCTTCGACGGATTTGACGGTGTAGGTATATTCGGTTTGGATGTTGTAGGTTTCGCCGCTACCGGCCAGAATGTCTTCCCCAAAAAGGAAGTAAGCTCCGGTGAACAGGCCCGCCACGCCCAGCACAATGAGGCTGATAAGCAGCGCGGGTGGGAATTTCCTGCGCCGGGGCGCTTCCTGCTGGTAAAAAACCGGGGCCTGCCGGGGTGAGGTGTAAGTTCCGGACGGGGTGCCGGAAAAGGCGGCTACAACCGCGTTCCAGTCAAGGTCGGCGATCCCGCCCAAAGAAACTCTGTCGCCCGGACGCACCAGCGCGCTGCTCACCCTTTGTCCGTTTACTTGGATGCCGTTCAGCGAGTTCTGGTCGGTGATCCGATACTGGGAACCCTCGCGGCTGATCACGGCGTGCAGCCGGGAGATGCGTTCGTGGTTCACAACGATGTCGTTATCGGCATCACGGCCGATCCGCAGCTGCCGGGAAGGGGTGACAGGTTTGCCGCAGACAACGCAGAAACTGCTGTCCGCCTCGATCTCCGCTCCGCAATTGACGCATTTCATGGTTTTGTTATCTCCGTAGTGTTGATCAGGCTTTGTTCAGGCTGATGCCGTAGGGCCCCAGCAGGATGCGGTTGCGCAGGCGAGTCAAGCGTTCGGGTTTGTTGAACAGCTGGTCGGCGTTGTCTTTGTCGTATTTTTTATAGAGCTCGCGGGCCGCGGCCCAGGTCTGTTCGTCTATCGGGGTGGTGCCGGAGGCCATGAACTTGCTTTCCCAGCCCTCTTTGGCCAGGTTGAAATTTCCGGAAGAGCGCAGCACGGCGATGGCGATCAGGGCCGTTATATCCTCCGCTTTGAGTTCATGCCCCGCGGCGGTGCCCAGTTTGGCATAATCCAGATAGATGGTCTGGCCGGGAACGATGTAGATCACCTGATTGGCTTCCGATTTGCCGACGAATTTGAGGTTTTTGGCCTGGGCGGTTTTGTTGCTCATGGCGTTAAACGCCGCCAGATAGGGGTTTTGAGCGGCATAAGGACTCAGCCGGTTGGCGATGGTGGAATCGGCCACCACCAGCTTGGGGTCGATGGCCTTGTCCGGGGTTTTGTCGCCTTTGTTCTTTTCTTGCTCTTTGAGGCGTTTCTTTTCCTCTTTGGCCAGGCGTTTGGCCTCAGCTTTGGCCACTTTCAGGGAATCGCGGGCCGCCGTTACCGCCGGAGAGGGAGGGGCCTGGATGTATCTGGCGTACCAGAACACAGCGCCCAGAAAGATCAGCAGCGTGGCGATCAGGGCCAGAGGCGGCAGCATTTTTTTCTTGCGCGGGGCGGGAAGTTCCTCGCTGAGCGTGAACGGGGAGCACTGCTGCACGTGGACGATCTGGATGGTGATGTTGTCGCTTCCGCCGCGATCGTTGGCCATCTCCACCAGATTCTGGCAGGCGATCTGAGGCTCCTCCTCCATCTGCTGATGCAGTTCGTCTTCCTTCACATATTCCGTGAGGCCGTCCGAACAGAGCAGAAAAACGTCGTCCTGCTTGAGGATGTGGGGTCCGGAGATGTCCGGAGCGAAGCTGGTGTGGCCGATGGCCTTGGTGATGAAATTACGGCGGGGATGAGTGGAGGCCTGTTCCTGGGTGATGATCCCGCTTTCCACCATCATCTGCACCTCGGAGTGGTCCTTGGTGAGTTGCATGATCGAACCGCCGCGGCTGAGGTAGATGCGGCTGTCGCCGCAATGGGCCAGGTAATAGCTCACGCCGTGCACCAGCAGCAGCACCAGTGTGGTTCCCATGCCCGCGAGCTCCGGCTCCAGCTCGATCCGCTCGTTGATCTTTTGCTGGGCGAAATCTATGCTTTGGCTGACGACGGCCTGCTCTTCGCCGGGGATGTAGTTGGTTTCAAAATATTTACGGATGCTCTCCACAGCCAGGCGCGAGGCCACTTCGCCGCCCTCGTGGCCGCCCATGCCGTCGCAGACCAGAAAAAGGTCGCCGAATTCGCCCTGAAAATGGCCAAAATAGTCTTCGTTCTTGGTGCGGGCCGGATTTCTGCCGATATCCGAGATGTTCGCGGTCCGAAGGCGGACAGTGTTCTTTTGCATAAGTCACTCCCTGCGTATTCAATTTCCCCTGCTGAGGGATTTTTCCATGTTAATTCAAACAGCCCGACGTTCCGCAATATGTCAAGTTTTTTGTTTTTGGCACCACCCCCATAGCGATGTTCGTTGACAAATACGCCCGGTAAACGCCAAGGTCGTTATGAGTTCTCATCCAAACCTTAAAATCAATATCACCTGTCTTGCTGATCCGATTTAGGGAAAGCCCTTTCATAAACCACCCAAATGGTTCATGGTAAGGATGAGTAAGGATTGACCGCGATGCGACTGTTTGCAGGTTTCGTTGTCACATTGGATTTTCACAGTTCATCGGGCGGGGCGCAGCGCGCTCAAGAAATAATTTGACAGAAAATCATCAGGGTAAAAGAATGCCTTTACGAATGCAAGGGAGTGATAAATGAGTTCATTGACGGTACTTGGATGCATGTGGGGTGACGAGGGCAAGGCGAAGATCGTCGATTTTTTGGGCGTGGACGCCGATGTGGTGGCGCGCTTTCAGGGTGGGGCGAATGCCGGACACACGATAGTTTTGAACGAGGCCAAATACGTTTTTCACACGGTGCCATCGGGCATCCTGTACCCCAAGGCCAAGTGCGTGATCGGCGCCGGCACGGTGATCGATCCCCACGGCCTGCGCGACGAGATGAAGGCGCTGATGGACCAGGGCATAGATTTCACCGGCAGGATGTACATCGATGTGCGAGCCGGGCTGGTGCTGCCGGTGCACAAACAGCTGGACGGCAGCACGGAAGAGGAACTCGGCGCCAGCAAGATCGGCACCACCGGCAAGGGGATCGGCCCCGCCTATTCGGACCAGGCGGCCAGAAGCGGCCCACGCTTCGGCGATCTGGGCCATCCGGACTGGCTGAAACAGCGCCTGACAAGCCTTTACGCCTATCACGACCTCGAGCCTCGCGATCTGACGGGCGAACTTGAAGACCTGGCCGGGGTCTGGGAATTCCTGAAACCTTTTGCCGCTCAAACGGACGAACTGACGCGGAACTGGTATCTGGCCGGGGAATCCATCCTCTTCGAGGGGGCCCAAGGCACGCTGCTGGACCTTACTTACGGCACCTATCCCTATGTAACGTCGTCACATACCACCTCCGGCGGGGCCAGCACCGGCATCGGTTTTCCCCCGCGCTGGCTGGACAAGATCCTAGGCGTGTACAAAGCCTACTCCACCCGGGTGGGCGAAGGACCCTTTCCCACCGAACTACTCGACGCCACCGCCGCACGGATCCGCGCCGCGGGCAACGAGTTTGGCGCCACCACCGGCCGGCCCAGAAGGATCGGTTGGTTCGACGCCGTCGCCGCCAAATACACGGCTCACCTGAACGGACTCGATGCCATGGCGCTGACGCTGGTGGATGTGCTGAGCGGCCTGCCGGAACTACAGATCTGCACCGGCTACTGGCTGGATGGCCAAAAACTACCCGGTTACGCGCCGCATCCGCTCGATCTGGAACGGCTCGAACCCGAGTATCTCACGCTGCCGGGCTGGGACGCCGACCTCGGCAAGGTCCGCAGCCTGGCCCGTCTGCCGAAGGCAGCCAAAGACTATCTGGAGGCGGTTCAAGACCTTGTGGAGGTTCCCATCGAGCTGGTCTCGGTGGGTAAAGACCGTATGCAAACCATTGTTGTGAAGTGATATAAGGAGATTTTAACATGCGCAGGACCTTACTCTGGCTGGTGGTTATGATGCTGCTGGGAACGGCGCTTTCCGCCCAGCCCCTGGAATTTCCCCAGCCCCAATACGTGAACCCCATCTTTGACAGTTTCACGCGGAACTACATCTCCACCAGCGCGATGGGCCGCGGTAACACCGGCCTGGCCATCCCCGGCGGAGTGGACAATGTGCTCAAGAACCCCGCCGGTTACCGGCCGGACAAGGCCTCGCTGCATCTGGAACTGCTGGTGAAACCCCCGGTGGACAGCGATATCTACGCGCTGGCGGACACTTCCGTCTATTATCAGATGACACCGGAAACCATGAACTCGCCCGTGCCGGTGGGAATCATCGGCGGGGGAGGCAACATAGGCCCCAACTTCACTTACGGCCTGCTCTACAGCCTGCCAAAATCCATCAAGGTGGACAATTTTGGGGTGGAGATCAACATGGGCTACGGCCTCATCCAGCGCTATCCAAGCTTCTACCTGAACCAGATCACCGCCAACGCCGCCTGGCACAAGGATAATTTTCACGTGGGACTCAATCTGCACAACCAGATCTACCATCTGGGCGATGTGACCTTCCTGCGTTCCTTCGAGCGCATCAGCGACACCAAATATGTGCTCCGGCCACAGTTGGGACTGCTTTACGGTGGCGAGGTCCTGAGCGCGGGACTCAGCGTGGTGCCGCAGCAGAACGTAAACTGGGACCTGAAGTTTGCCCAATACGAGACCCGCCTGCCGCTGAACATCGCTCTGGGCGTGGCTTACGGCAAAGACAGCACCAACCTCACCGCCGAGCTCGACTACGAGCAGTGCAGCGCCATCAGCTCCGCTTTCGAGGACCGCTACACCTTCCACGTGGGCGTTGAAAAGACCATCCGCCGCTACACCTACCGCGCCGGCTATATCTATCATCCGCAGGTGTGGGACGGGGCTTTCGACCTCCCAGACGCCGCTTCGGACACCACTTCCATCTGGTGGGACGTAGTGCTGCCCCAGGGCCAGGTGGCCAAAAACAGCCAGCATATCCTCACACTGGGCAGTTCCTGGAACCATCCGGACGTGCGGGTGAACCTCGCGGGCCTGATCGACGTGGCCGGACAAGCCCCCATCGCCCAGGTGAATCTCTCCGTGGACCTCTTTTTCAGCGCTTTCAAGCGCAAAAACTTCCTCTATTTCGACTGATGCCCAGAGTCCAGATCCGCAAGATCGACACCTACGACCTGCCGCAGCTTGAGGCGGCGGTGGGCGAATTTCTGGTCCAGGCGAACCGGCTGAGGATGAAGCGCAGCAAGCGGGTGCTGCTCAAACCCAACCTGCTGGGCGCTTTTCCGCCCGAGCGGGCCGTGACCACCCACCCGGTGTTGCTGGAGGCTTTGGTGCGCCACTTTCTTGATCTCGGCAAAGAGGTCTGGATCGGCGACAGCCCCGGCGGCACGGCCAATGTTGAGCAAGTCTGGAAGGTTTGCGGCCTCAGCGATCTGGCCGCGCGCTACCCCGTGAAACTGGTCAATCTTTCCACCGCCGGCTACCGCGAACTTACTTGGGAAGGGATCCCCGTGAAGATCTCCGAAGTGTTCTGGCAGTGCGGGATCGTGATCAACATCGCCAAATACAAGACCCACGGCTTGGTGGGCTTCACCGGCGCATTAAAAAACCTCTACGGCCTGGTGCCTGGCCTGGTGAAATCGGATTATCACAGCCGCTATCCCAATTCGGTGGATTTTTTCCACCTGCTGCTGGCGCTGTACGCCCTCACCCGCGACCGCCTTTCCTACAACTTCATCGACGGCATCCTGGGTATGGACGGGATCGGCCCCTCCGGCGGACGGGCCAGAAATTTCGGCCTGCTGCTGGGTTCCCGTTCCGTTTCCTCTTTGGATTTTGCCGCCGCCCGGCTGATGGGTTTCCGGCTGGATGACGTTCCCTACCTCAGCGAAGCGCTGCAGATGGACGGAGTGCTGCCCTCCCGGGTGCGCGTGCCCACCAGTTTCCGCGATTTCACACTGCCGGACGTGGATATCCGGGCCGTGAAATACAGCTACCGCTTCCTCCGCCGCGTGCCCCGCTTCGCCCGCCATTTGGCGCAGCGCTACTACAGCAAGCGCCCCGTGATCAGCGAGCGCTGCCAGAAATGCGGCATCTGCGTGAAAAGCTGCCCCATGCAGGCGATCTCGGCACCCGGCAAGTTCACTCTGCCCCGGATCGACACCCGCCGGTGCATCAAATGCATGTGCTGCCACGAAATGTGTCCCCACGGCGCGGTGGACATTCACAAAACCTTTCTCACCAGGATCATTGAAAGATGAAAAAGCAACAACCCAAAAACAAAGCCCTGTTCAACCTCATCTACCTGGCGCTGTTCCTCTTTATCCTCAGTTGGATAGTGGTTTGGGGCACCAACAGTTTTTACCAGAAATGGCGCCTGCAGCAAAGCGCCAGCAAGAAAGAGAGCCTGGTGAAAGCCCTGGCGGCCCAGAACGACAGCCTCAAGCAGGAAAACCAGCGCCTGAAGACCGATCCGGAGGAGCGCAAACGCGCCATCCGGGCCTCGCAAGGCATCTACGGCGAGGACGAAACCGCCTATGTTTTCAAACCGGCTCAGGGCGACAGTCTGGACAAACCTCCCAAAAAAACCGGCGGTGACTGAACCCGTGATTAGATCTTGCCGGCGCTTAAAGTTGATCCGCGGCTGGGTGGGCGGATGACAGACAGGGCGGAAAGCCCCGCGCTCAAGTCCGTAAGCTGGCGCCGGAAAAAGAGTCTGCGTGAAATGCTGGCTCTGCTGCTGGATTCCAGCGGCAACCAGCGCGAGTATCTGATCAATGTGATCCTGTCCCGGGCCACCGGTGAATCCGGCCGCGAACCCTCCCTGCGAGAGACTCGCAGCCTCTGCGCGGCCATTCAGGAACAGCTCATTGGCCTCCTGCGCGCCGATCCCAACCCTGGGCCGGGCAAGCTGTTGCCTTTCTTCAAGCATCTGGACAATTTTCCCCTCAACCCGGAACGCGAAGCCGCGGCCCTGAGCCTGATCTATCCCGAAGACCCCGGTGAGGAGGACAAGCAGCTGTTTCGACGCCTGGAGCTCTTTTGGCTGCTTACTTTGATGGGCGATCTGGACAGCGCCGGACCGCTGCGCAAGGAACTGGAATCCCAGGTTTCACTGGAGCGGCCCCGCCTCCACATCATCTGGCTGCTCTCCCTGGCCCGCGTCCTCCAGAAGAGGGGGAAGCGCTTCAGCTTCAACTCACTCTGGCTGGAAATCATTTGCGAATACAACTGTCTGGACGGCCCCGCCACCGCCCTCTACCTCATCCTCAGATGGATCAGGATGCTCAATTGGGGCCGCGACACCGCCCTCCGCAAACAGGTGCTGCAAAAGTTCGGCGCCAGGCTGCGCCAACGCCAGGACCTCCTTTCCGCCACCCTGCTCTATGAACTGTTCAACCAGGAACACCGTCACGCTAATCCCAGCGAAAAGATGCTCTACACCAAGCTTTTACTCCGCCATCCCTCCTCGCTGCTCAGCGTGCAGCAGCTGCAGTACCTTCATTTCTTTGCCGGAAATTATCTCTCCGCCGTGAAGGTCAGTTTTCCCCAGTCCATCCGCGAATTCCAGCACTCGAACTACTATCTGCACAAAAGCTGGACTTACCTACAAAACCTTTCCCTCTTCCTGCGCGCCCACCTATACGACAACCAGTATTCCCGCGCCATGACCTATCTTCAGCAGCGCGTGGTGGAGCTGGGCAGCCAGATCAGCCTGCAGAACAACGCCTACGTGGAAACGCTGCACGAAAACTACGCCACCATCAAAACCCTGCTCCGCCAAGTGGAGGAACTCTCCATCACCGACAACCTTACCGGCCTGAAAAACCGCCGCTATCTGGCCAACAATCTCTACCACGCCTTTCAGCTGGCCGCCCGCCACAAGGTGCCCATCTGCCTCGCCATCCTCGACATCGACTTTTTCAAGAGCGTGAACGACCGCCTGGGCCACCTCGCCGGCGACCAGGTGCTGAAAAGCCTGGCCAAACTGCTGTTGTCCTCCTTCCGCAAGAGCGATGCCGTGATCCGCTATGGCGGCGAGGAGTTTTTGCTGGTCCTCTTTGACGCCAGTCCGGAGCGCATGACGGCCCTGATGGAGGAATTGCGCCAGAAGGTGCGGAACCACCGTTTCAGCTGGCAGGCACACATCATCCGGATCACGGTGAGCATCGGCTGGACGATCTGCCCCCAAACCACCCTCAAACCCGGAGTGCTGGAAGATTACATCGCCCGCATCGACGCCGCCCTCTACACCGCCAAACACACCGGCCGTGACCAGGTGGTGCGCGCCGCGGACTGAATTCCTGCTTGACAGCTTTGACCCCCGTATTTTTTGTTTGCCCAAAGGAGTTTTCAGATGGCCAAAATCGTGGTTAAGGACCTCAACAAGTATTACGACAACGGCGTCCATGCCGTCATAGACGCCAATTTCGAGGCTGAGGACAAAGAATTCATCGTCCTCGTTGGCCCCTCCGGCTGTGGAAAAAGCACTGTCCTCAGAATGATCGCCGGGCTGGAGGAGATCTCCAGCGGCGAGGTCTGGATCGGGGACACCCTGGTCAACAACGTTCCCCCCAAAGACCGCGACATCGCCATGGTTTTCCAGAATTACGCCCTCTACCCGCACATGAGCGTTTACGACAACATGGCCTTCGCCCTCAAGCTCCGCGGCGAGGACAAAGAGACCATCCGCGGAAAGGTGCAGCATGCCGCCGAACTTTTGGGTATCCAGGACATGCTGAAGCGCAAGCCGGCCCATCTTTCCGGTGGTCAGCGCCAGAGGGTGGCCCTCGGCCGCGCCATCGTGCGCAACCCCAAGGTCTTTCTCTTCGACGAACCCCTTTCCAACCTTGACGCCAAGCTCCGCGTGGCCATGCGCGCCGAGATCGTGAAACTCCAGCGCCAGCTGGCCAACACCATGATCTACGTTACCCACGACCAAGTGGAGGCCATGACCATGGCCGACCGCATCGTGGTGATGAAGGACGGCCTGATCCAGCAGATCGACCCCCCGCTGACGATCTACAACGACCCCGCCAACATTTTTGTGGCCGGTTTCATCGGCTCCCCCGCCATCAACATGATGGAGGGAAGGGTGCAAACCACAGGAGGAGAGTTGGTCTTCGACAGCGGCGACTTTCAGCTGGAGATCTTCCCCGCCCACCGTGCCGCCTTGCAAAAATACACCGGAAAGCCTGTCATAATGGGCATCCGGCCCGAAGACATCTTCGATGCCCGCTACGATTCGATGGCCGATTTTCCCCAGAAACTTGCCACCACCTGCGACATTGTGGAACCCCTCGGTAACGAGTATCATGTGGTGCTCCGCACCGCCAAACACGAATTCACCGCCCGCTTCGATCCCAAGGAACTGCCAGTTCCCGGCGCCCCTCTGGAGGTCAGCCTCAACCTGGCCCGGGCCCACTTCTTCGATCCGGATACCGAGCTACGACTGGTCTGAGCCGAAACAAGATTCTTATGCGCCGCTTGATCCTTGGCTATTTCTGCCTTCTGGCTCTGCCTCTCAGCGCGCTCATACCCCAAAACACAGCCTCGTCCAACGCCCTGGCGGGGATCACCCTGCTTTCGGAATCCGTGGCCGATTTCCAGCTATCCCCCGCCCTGTCCTTTACCGGGATCGCCGTCTCCGGCCATCTTCCTTTCAGCGCCACAGACTCGGGTACCTTCTCCCTCACGGCCGCCCATGGCCTCAAGTTTCTGGTGCTCAACGCCGGGGTCTCCCACGCCGGGGACGTGGATTACAGCGTTCAGGATTTCCGTCTGGGGTTGGGACTGAACGTCGGCGATCTGAGCGCCGGCTATGCCCAACACCTGGTGCTGGAAAGCTCTCTTGCGGACACCTATCAGAGTTGGTCCGGCGACGCCTCCCTGGCCTACCGCGGCTACGGCTATGGCTATGAAGCGCGCCTGATGAGGATCGGACGCGAGGACACCGAACTCCATCTCAGCGTGAGCACCGTGATCGTGCCGGGCATCCAGGCCGCCTCCAGCTACGTTTACGTCCCCGCCGGAGATGACGGCTACCGCCTCGCCACCTCCATCGAGGTAACCGATAACCTGCTGCTCCAAAGCTCCTGGCAAAGCTCGCCCAACCGCTTCGGCGCCGGCCTCAAATTCCGGCTCAAGGGCTGGGACCTGATGTACGCCATCCGCACCCACCCTGATCTCCGCCTCTCCCACAGCCTCGATCTCGGCTATTCCTGGTGAAACCCGGCGTTGTTGCCTGGCTGTTCCTTTCACTTTCCTGCCTCGCGGCCCAAATTCCCGAAGAACTGACCGAGCTGGACTACGCCGCCCAGTCTGAAGCCGCCTGGGAACAGATCTATCAGGAGCTGCGCGCGCAACCTCTGTCCATCGAGGCCCGGACTACCCTCGCCCCGGCCAATTACCAGTTTCAAACCAGCGCCAGTTACCGCATCGCCCAAGCCGAACTGCTGCTGCATTTCAGCCACCGCCAACCTGACGGCCTCAGCGCCGGTTCCTTCCGCCTGGCCGCCAGTTCGCCCCGCTGGAATATCGCCCTCGGCAGCTACAGATTTCGCTTCGGACGCGGTCTCGTAAGCGGTTCCGCCTCCCGGACCCAGCCGGACAGCCTCTTCAGCCTGCTCGAGCCGCTTTCCCCCAGGAACTACAGTCCTTTGGGCGCCGTACTGGTTCTCAAACACCGCGCCCTGCGCGCAACCGTTTTTGGCTCCGTTCAGGAACGGGAGGCCAGGATCGACGCGGACGGAAAGATCCAGAGCCTGCCCAAAACCCGCTCCGGAGGGCTAACAACCACCCGGGAAGACATTCTGGGCCTGGCCGCCGGAGTGGCACTGCCCCGCGTCCAGGCAGGTGGATTGCTCTACTGGCGTCAATACGACAGGGATTTTGCCGAAAGCGGCACCTCCCGCGCGCTCTGGGCGGGAAGCCTCTACGCAGCCTTTATCCACAACAACCTGCGCCTGGATGGAGAAGCGGTTTTGGCGGAAGGAATTTCCAGCGCTTTGCTCGCCTGCAGCTACAAGCTCAAGAATTTCAGCCAAAGCCTCAGCTATGCCCGCAATGGCCTTCCGGACCGGTTACCCTACGCGCTCGCCCCCGGAGTGCTTTCCCCGGCCGCCTCCAGAGACGAATTCAACGGCGACCTGAGCCTCGGCTTGCCTCTGCATACGAGCCTGAAACTCCGCTATACCCTGAGCAGCGGCTCCGGCTTCAGCGGTGGCGCCCTCTCCCGCTTCACGGGCTCGCTGGGCTACAGCGACCAGGGCAGCCATCTGAAACTGCTGTTTCACAACTACGACCGCGAGATCATCAGCCTCGTGGATTCCACCTACGTTTCCTCCGATCCAAGGAACTGGCGCTTCCAGCTGAGCGGCCAAATCCCCTTTCTGACCAGTTTTTACCAACGTCTGGATTTCAGCTATACCCTGCAGGACAAAAGCGACTACAGCCGAAACACATACCGGATCAGCTTTGGTTTTGGGTATGAACACAAGGGTTGGAAACTCGGTCTGGATTATCTGGCCTGGCAGAGCGCCGAAGAACTTTGGCTGGTGGATGAACTGGACCCCTGGGTTTTGGTGCCGGAAAGCGCGGAAGACAAACTCTTGGCAGCCGGACTGGCCTGGCGCAGCGGGCCTTGGCGGCTGGACATACAGGGTCGCAAATCCCTCTTGGATAGGGATGCATACCGGCTGGGGCTGCGCTTTGGCTGGAGTTGGTCAGGCCGGTTTGCGGATTCAGCTTGACAAAAATTTGACCCGCACCGATGATGAAATCAAAATACCGCCCAAAAAGGGAGGAACAATGTTACGGCAAAAATCCCGGGTGATCTCCCCGGTGAAATTTCCGCAGATAAAGCTGCGTTATTGGGTTGCTTTGATCTGGTTCGTAGTGATCGCGGGCCTCGTTTTGTATATCGCGCTGCCGGTGCTCAATTTCCGCTTTGTCGGCTGGATCGTGCCTCTGGTGATCTGTCTGGTGCCGCTTTTGGGTTGGGCTAAACTGCGCAAGGTGGTGGCGGTCTTGATACCCCTGCTGCTCATCTGGCTGGTGCTGGTGCCCTTTTTTTCCAGCGGGATGTTCAATCCCGGCAAACACCGCAAGCTGATCGGCGAGGTTACGAAAACAGAGTTTTCGGAGCTGGTATCCCCCGTGAACCTCGACCAGGTACCGATCATCGACTCCTCTTTCGCGGCCAGCCTGGCAGAGAAGAAGCTGGGTGACGATTTTGCCCTGGGCAGTCGCGTGGTTCTGGGTACGCCCACCATCCAAATGGTGGACAACAAACTGTATTGGGTGGTCCCGCTCCTCCACAGCGGCTTCTTTAAGTGGCTAACCAATCTGAAGGATGGAACGCCCGGCTACATCATGGTTTCGGCTACCGACCCCCAGAATATCACCTTCATCCGCCAACTCAAAGGCCAGCCGATCAAGATCCGCTACCAGCGTAATTCATTTTTCGGCCAGGACCTCTACCGCCACCTCTATTTCCACGGATTCATGGGCAAAGGCCTGGCTGGCGACACCTTCGAGCTGGATGACAAGGGCGAACCGTACTGGACTATCACCACCTACACCCACGCCATCGGCGTGAACGCCCCCGAAGCCACCGGACTGGCCACCGTGCACGCGATTACCGGCAAGATCAAGTATTATCGGCTGACCAAGCGGCCCGACGGCAGCTACGACGATTCCAAACTTCCCGCCTGGGTGGACCGCGTGCAGCCCTCCTATTTCGTGATGCCCCAGCTTTCTTGGTGGGGACGCTATGTGCACGGCTTCTGGAACACCCTCTTCGGCAAGCGCGACGTGCTGGGCGTGACCGAGGGCTACAGCGTGATCTATGGCCGCGATCAGCGCAGCTATTTCTACACAGGCCTCTCCAGCGTGGGCTCGGATGAAGGCACTGTGGGCTTCGCGCTGATCGACACCCGGAGCAAGAAAAGCCATCTCTACCTGCTTTCCGGGGCCACCGAGACCGCGGCCATGCGCTCCGCCGAGGGTAAGGTGCAGAATTACCGCTACCGGGCCACCTTCCCCATTCTGGTGAACCTGGGCGGCAAACCCATCTATTTCATGACCCTCAAGGATAGTTCCGGCCTGGTGAAGATGTTCAGCTTCGTGTCCGTGAGCGATTTTTCACTGGTGGGCGTGGGCGATACTGTGCGCGAGGCGCGGGACAACTTTCAGCTGGCCATGGCGGACAGCCGGGTGGGCAGGATCAGCGAAAAGCTGGAGGGCGGCGTAAGCCTCGAAGGCACCGTGATCCGCTTCGGCAGCGACATCAAGGACGGCCGCACCTACTACTATTTCCGCCTCGACAGCGCTCCGGACAAGGTCTTCATCGCCACCAGCAACCTGAGCAACCTGCTGCCCCTCACCGGCACCGGCGACCGCCTCCGCGTTACCTATCTGCAGGCATCCGACCAGGAGATCGGCCTCACCGAATTTAGCAACCTGAGCCTGGGCGGCAAGTAAGCGGTTAGCGTAACTTCAGATTGCGCTCCGTGGTCAGATCGCTTTCTTTGGTGATCTGCCAGCGGCCGGATTGGTTGTCCAGGATCAGGTAGGCCTGGTAAGTGTTGGATTTACCTGAATAGTAGACCACTTTCAGGAAATCCGCGCGAATCTGTCCCCCCGGAAGCTCGCTCAGGCTGAGGTCGGATGTTTCCTGACGGAAATCGGGATATTTGGTGGAAAGCAGCTTATGTTTTTCTTCGACGCAGCGGTTCCGGGAATAGGTTTTGGCGTAGAATTGCACTTGGTCGGCAAAGAGTGAACTGAAGAGGGCCATGTCCCGGTTGTTGTGAGCCTGGGACCAGGCCTCAACCACAGCGGAGATGGAGGAATACTGATCGCCTGAACTGACCGGAGGCACGTAGGCTGGCACCCGCGCTGTTTCCTGCTTTGGCTCGGGTTTGGTCTTGGGTTCGCCCAGCTCTTTCACCTTGATCTCCAGATCCAGCGTACAATCAGCCAAGCGGACCCCGTATTTGGCATTGTAGGGTATCACTTTGCCGATCACGGTCACTTCCTGACCGCCCCGCAAGCCGGCCAAAGCCGCCAGCGCCTTGTTGCCGGTGAACATGCAGGACACCTGTTCGGAGCTTGAGCCCAGTCCCGCCAGCCGCAGGATCGCCCGGCCTTTGTCCCGGGGCTCCACCGTGCTCACCTGCCCGGCGATCTTGCCGGTTTCATCCAGGTATTTGGCTTCGGCCGCCACCGGGTTCGAGCGGTAATCACGCAGGATCTCATCCGCCGTAACCGCGAAGCGCACTTCGCCCCGGCCACAAGCGCTCAGGCCGAGCAACAGGGCCAAAATCGCCGCCGCTGTGGCTCTGCTCAGTCTTGCTATTCTGCATTTAGCTATCATGATTAGCTTACCTCATACAAATAATTGGATACCGCGACATCATCCTGTCAGGCTTCCGCTTTGTTCGATTCCCGCAAGTGTTTCGCGAGCGGGCGTTTGACCAGTTCGGTTACCGCCACATAGAGCAGCGCGAGGCCCAGGATCAAGGCCAGATGAGAAAGCAGAGGACGCTTGAATTCGAAGAACGTGGCGGTCCAGGAAATGTACGGCAGGGTCAGGGCCATAAGCATCGCCGCACCTGAAAGACCCATGATCAGCGGCGCTGGCCAGCCCGCTTTTTCCACGTTTTGCATCGAGCGGATGGAAAAAACCAACAGCAATTCCATGGTTACGCTGGCAATGAACCAGTTGGTTTGCAGCACGCCGGGCGCGAGGCGGAAAAAGAGGCCGAAACAGATGAGGTCGAAGATGGTGCTCACAAATCCCAAAGTGAGAAAAGTGATGTAGAGCGAGCGGAAATCGTAGGTCTGAGGCCGCTCCAGCTCGCTTTTGGACACGTTGTCGAAGGCGATGGCCATCATGGGAAAATCGGAGAGTAGATTGAGCATCAGCAGTTGTTTGGGCAGCATGGGCAGAAAGTTTATAAAGATGGAGCCGATAGCCACAGCGTAGAAATGGCCGAAGTTCGCTACCAAGGTGGCGCGGATGTATTTGAGGATGTTGGCGTGAGTTTCGCGTCCGGAGCGAATGCCGTCCACGATAACGCGGAGGTCGTTTTCCAGCAGCACGATGTCTGCCGTCTCGCGGGCGACGTCGGCAGCGGAATCCACCACCAAAGAGACATGCGCGGCCTTGAGCGCCGGCGCGTCGTTGATCCCCTCGCCCAAATATCCCACCGTGAACTGCTGCTTGAGCAGTTTGATCAGCTGCAGCTTCTGTTCCGGGGTGGTGCGGGCGAAAACCCTGATGTGGCCGGCTTGGGCGGCTTGTTCTTCCGCCGGCAGGGCCAGGAAGGCGCCTGCTTCCGTCACTTCATCCGGGTTGGTCACCAGACCGGCCTCGCGGCCCACAGCCTCCGCCACCAGCAGCGCGTCACCGGTGATCACGGTGATCTGCACATGCAGTTCCCGGGCGGTTTTCACCGTTTCCAGAGTGGTGGCCTTGAGCCGGTCGATAAAAGAAACGAAACCGGCGAATTTGGCCTCGCCCCCCTCCCGGTAGCTCAACCCCAGGATTCGGTGGCCCAGGCGCTCTTCGGCCAGCAGCCAGGCACTGTGGCTGTCCATGCCGGCCAAACCCTGATCCATGAAGTATTCCGGGCTGCCGCGGCGGATGTGGATCCGGGCACCGGACGGGGTTTGGACCAAGGCGCCATTGCTGCGCAAAGCCGGATCGAAACCCTCTTCCTCCAGCACTTTGTATCCCGCCAGTTGACTTCTCAGCTCGTCGTTCACGGCTTCATCCAGGGCGCGGTCGAAGGGCTCCGGATTCAACTTGTCCAGGTCGTGGGCGGCCAGTCTGGCCAGCAGCAGGGGATCGAACGCCGAATCCGGCGCTTTCAAGCTTCCCGCCAGAGAGAGTTTGTTTTCGGTGATGGTGCCGGTCTTGTCCGTGCAGAGGAGGTTCACTCCGCCCAGGTCCTGAACTGAGGAGAGGCGTTTCACGATCACGCCTTTTTTGGCGAAGCGCAGAGCCCCGCGGGAGAGGGAAAAAGTGAGCACCAGCGGCAAAGCTTCCGGGATCACGGAAACCGCCAGCGCGATGGCGAAGATGAGCAAGGTGGGCAAGTCTTTGCCCTTGTTGAGGAAAATATTGGCCAGCACCACAAAGACGAGGGTGATGAGGGTTACGCGCAGGATGAATTTGCTGATGCGGTCGATGCTTTTGGTAAGTTCGCTTTCCTGCTGCACCTCGGAGGTCGTGGCGGAGATGGCGGCCAGCCGGGTGGAGGTGCCTGTGGCGGTGATCTCGGCCAGGGCGTTGCCGCCCACGATCACCACCCCCTGCAGCAGCAGGTTCTTTTCGGTGGGTGTATCGCCTTCCGCCACAGCGTGTTTGGACACCAGGATGCTTTCGCCAGTGAAGGTGGTCTCATCCGCCATCAGATCCCGGGTCTCGCGCACCACGGCGTCGGCGGGTACGATGTCGCCAGGCCGGAGTTTGATGATGTCACCCGGAACCAGTTCCGCGGTGTCGAGTTCCTGGTCCAGGCCATCCCGGAGTACCGTGATCCTATTCACCAGATAGCTTTTGAGGCTGGCGGCGGCGGCATTGGCCTTGAATTCCTGAAAAACGTTCAGGGCGGTGCCCAACACGATGAAAAAGACGATGAAGGCCGCGTCGACCGGCTCTCCCAGCAGCAGGGTGACCACGGCCGCGGCCAAAAGCAGCAGATTGAAGATGCCCTTCAGTTGACGCCAGATCAGTTTAAGCAGGCTGAAGCGGCTCTCCGGCAATACGTTGCGTCCATATTCAACCAGGCGGTTACGCGCGTCCTCCGCGCTGAGTCCTGTCCATTCTTTCATTGCTGTAGTCCTTGAAGATTTTTATCGGGCGATCCCGGCGAGAGTTTTACCCTGTTGCTTCCCGGCAAGCGCGGGCGACAGTTCAGCCGGGGCGCGGCAGCCAGGTTGGCATAATCCACACGCGGCAGAAATGTCAAGCGGAATCTCCGCCTCCAACCAACACGGGTTTGGGAAGCCGCTTCGGAATAATGATTGACGTGAGCCGCGGCCGCGGGCTTTTTGTCCCTAAACGTTTTCCGAGGTGATAAATGTCCCGATATCTGGTGTCTTTGGTGGGGGAACTGATGATCCCCAACCTGTTGCTGATCAAGACCTTGGCCGGAATTGACAAGTATGTGTTCCTCTGCCCCAAGGGCGTGGAGCCGCGTGAACAGGTCCGGCGTCTGTGCGCGGTTTCCCGAATCTCCGATCCGCTTGTGTTGGAAGTGGACGAATTCAGCCTCGAGGACATCGACAGGACCCTGAAAACCCAGCTGAACAGCGCTGAACCGGAGTATTGGGTGAACCTGACCGCCGGTTCCCGGATCATGGCCCTGGCGGCCTACGACCACTTCAAGCGGGCGGGGTCAACCATCCTGTACCTGCCGCCAGATCACAATGTGTTCATGCAACTCTGGCCCGCCCACGTGGAACACCAACTTCCTGTTCAATACAATTTGAGCCTGGATAGCTGTCTGCAGGCACACGGGGTGGAGATCACGCGCCGGTCATCCAGCCAACACAGCTTGGAGCAGATGGAGGAGATGTTCGCGATCATCACCCAAAACTCCAATTCCCGCTTTATGAGCCGGCTGAACCGCCTGGGCGCGGAAAACCGTAGCGCCAGCGAAGATAACAACCTGACCCAGCTGGCAAGGAGATTCAGCCAAGCTTTGAGGATCTCCGCCCACGAAGTTGAAAGCCCCGCCTGGCTCTCTTTCATTAAAGGCGCTTGGTTTGAGGAATACATGGCCCATTGGCTGGGCAGGATCGTGTCTGAGGTCTTTCACGGGGTTGTGATCGAAAGGGACGGGGTGCTGAACGAACTGGACTGCGCCTTCATGCATGAGAACCGGCTCCATTTCGTGGAATTGAAAGCCTCCGCCAACATCGGCGACCTCAACGAATTTCTCTACAAGCTGGATTCCCTCGGCAAAGATTTCGGGCTGCTGCCCCGCTGTTGGCTGGGAATTGCAGATCCGGACGTGGAAGAGGGCCTGCGGCACAATCAGCACTACCTCCGCCGGGCCAGGGTAATGGGCATTAAAGTACTCACCTACAGCCAATTGAAACCGCAAAACATAGAGGCCACCCTGCGGGAGCTTCTGCGCGTAAAGTGATCAAGTCCGGGGGAGGTTAACCCTGAGGCGAGGAAGCTGGAGTGAAGCTGAGCGACTGAAGCAAAACATCGTGTTCAAAAATCAATTCCTCCTCTCCGAGTCTCCCCGACTCTGTGTCTCTGTGTGGAGAAAATCAGTTAGACGATGCTCACGTAACAGGGAAGGTCACTCACCACAAGGCGATAGACCGCCTCGGCACCCAACTCTGGCCAGAGATAGGTTTCATGTGAAACCACACATTGGGACAGCAAGGCGGAAATGCCACCCACACATACCAGATAGAGCGCTCCGTGTTGCCGGATGGAAGTTTCGATCTCAGGAGAACGTTCGCCTTTACCAATCATGATCTTCAGTCCGTTTTCCAGCAAGGGAATGGTATAAGGGTCCATTCTGGAGGAGGTTGTGGGTCCGAGTGAACCGCTGGTTCTGCCCGGGGGAACCGGAGCCGGTCCGCTGTAAAAGAGCGCGCTGTGGGCCAGATCAAGCGGCAGGGTTTCCCCCCGTTTAAGCAATTCCAGCAGCCTGAGGTGCGCCTGGTCGCGGGCGGTGAAGATCTCTCCACTGAGCAGGATTTTGTCTCCGATCTTCAGTTCGGTGCGAACTTTCGGTGGGATCGGCAGGCTAAGTTTATGTACTCTCATTAGTTATTCGAGATCACCAGGGATGTTTCACGTGAAACATCAGATCACCCGGGTGGTGGCACGATGGGCATGGCAATCGAGATTGACCGCCACAGGCAGCGACGCGATGTGGCGGTGCCGGGTGAGAATGGATACTTTTAAAGCAGTGGTGGAGCCGGCAATACCCATCACGCCTTTGCCGAGTTGGTTGATCCGCTTGAGGATCCGCTCTTCCATCCGCACCAAATCCGGGTCTTTGGGCTCGGTCAGCAGCAAGGCCCGTTTGGCCAGGATCGCGCAAACCTCGAAATCGCCACCGATACCCACCCCCACCCATACCGGCGGACAGGGTTTACCCCCAGCCACCAAAACGGTCTGGACCACAAATTCTTCGATCTCCTCCGGAGCAGCGCCGGGCAGGAACATCTTCAGCGCGCTGCAGTTTTCCGCGCCGCCGCCTTTCAGGGCCAGGCGCAGGATAAGTTTGTCACCCGGAACCTGCTCGAGGTGCAAAATGATGGGAAGCGTTCTGTCTTCACAATTGACCGCCGTATCCTGTATCCCACTGACAGCCAAGCTGTTCCGCCCGGGGCAGGTCGCGATCGAATCCCTTAGCCGGAATTCCCGCCAGGCTTCGTGGGCCGCTTCTGAGATGATCCGCTCCAGCACCCCGTCAACGATCAAAACCTCTGATCCCAGTTCCGCGAACACGATCAGCAGGCCCGTATCCTGGCAAAGCGGCAGTTCCTCTTGCGCGGCGATGGTGTGATTCCGCAGAATGGCTGCCAGCATGTCGCGGGCGATTTCAT
This sequence comes from uncultured Candidatus Cloacimonadota bacterium, assembly GCA_964631015.1. Taxonomy (GTDB): domain Bacteria; phylum Cloacimonadota; class Cloacimonadia; order Cloacimonadales; family Cloacimonadaceae; genus Syntrophosphaera. Next base: position 22,052 of record CAZVXH010000015.1, read on the forward strand.
TATTTTCGCTGTCCATGGCCCGGCGTAAAAGTTCCGCGGTCTCCTGCGTCGGACGGCAAAAAATTTCGCCGATTCCAGAGATCACCTGGGCTTTGATCGCAGCGGCGGAAACAGTCCTGACAGACATGGTCGTTTAAACGCCCGGAAGGGCGTGTTTTTGGAGTGTTTGCCGCTTAACGCACATTGGCTATTAACCTCAACCCTTTTTGCGCATTAAGAGGTATTTCAGGAGCAGGTCTTCCAGGGGGGTGGCCGTGCTTACGGGGTTGTATTCCACCTGATATTGGTGGCAGCCGGCTTTGAGTTGGTTCACGTGGTCGGAGTATCTGGCCAAATACTCGGCCCTAATCTGCCAGGGATTTACCACGATCTTTTCGCCGGTCTCGCTGTCCACGAACTCGGTTTCCTGGCGAAAACTGAATTCGTCTTCCTGCAGGTCGGTGATGTGGAAGACCAGCACTTCGTGGTGCTGGGAGCGGAAATGCTTGAGGCCTTCGATCACGCGGGCCGGATCGTCCAGCAGGTCCGAGATGAGGATGATGAGGCTGCGTTTGCGGATGGACGCGGCGACTTGGTGGAGGTTTTCCAGCAGGCGGGTGGAGTCTTTGGGCTCCAGTTCGGCCAGCACGCGGAAGATCTGGCCCAGATAGCCGCGATAGGCCTTGGGCGGCAGCATGGAAGTGATCTCAGAATTGAATGTGATCAGTCCGGCGGCGTCTTTTTGCCCCACCATCAGCCAGGCCAGAGCCGCGGTCAGACGGCAGGCGTAGTCGATCTTGGTGCTCTCTCCGGAGCCGTAGAACATCGAGCGGGAATGGTCCAGGATGAGGTAACAGCGCAGGTTGGTCTCTTCCTCGAAGCGCTTCACGTAATAGCGGTCGGTTTTGGCCACGATCTTCCAGTCGATGTTTTTGATGGGGTCGCCGCTGTTGTATTCGCGGTGATCGGAAAATTCCACGCTGAAGCCGTGGTAGGGGGATTTGTGGAGACCGACGAGAAAACCCTCCACGATCGCCCGGGACTGCAGCTGAAAGCGTTTCAGCCTGGCCGCGGTCTCCTCTGTGAGCAGGGCCAAGCCTTAATCCTTGGGTTTGCTTTTATACAGAAGTCCCAGGGGGATCAGCACCACATAGGCCAGGATCAGGATCAGCGGCGAGATTGCGATCTCGTTGGCGGACATGATCACGTAACCCAGGATGAGCAGCACTGCCGCCACTCCCAAGATGATGAAATTGACGGGGCCCAGTTGCAGGCGGTCGTTATTCTTGGCCATTTTAGCTCCTATTTATGATGTAAGTTGGGTATCGTAACTGCTAAAGGTGTCGCGAACCTGCGCGTAAACCAGTTCCGCCAGTTCGCCGCGGTCGCGCTGCGGATCGTATTCCACCGGCTCCAGAAAGCAGAGTTCCGCCTCCAGACGCCGCGCCATCAGGTTCCAGTAATACTTGAAAAAGTTGATGCCTTTGTACCAGCAGATCACAGAACGGTTGCTGTCCGTGACCGGAGTTCCGTCCAGGCGCAGATAGCGGATGCAGACCGGCACAACGGTGCAGGCGGCCTCCACGGCCACCTGGAACAGGGAGCGGCGGAATTCCTTCACGTGGGAGCCGTCCGTGCCGGATTGTTCCGGAAAGAGCACCAGCTTGAAGCCGGAGCGCAGCGTGTCTGAAAAGCGTTTGATCTCGTCCGGCAGGCTCACCTTCTTTTTACGGTCGGTGTAGAGACAGCCCGCTTTGCGGATCACATCACCCACCAAAGGGGTTTCGCTCATGTCCACCGAGGTGATGAACACATAGTTTTCCACCGCGCCCAACACGAAAATGTCCAAAAACGAGGCGTGATTGCCCACCACCAGATAATTCTGGTTCTTGAGTTCCCGCAGGCGCTCGGGGTTTTTGATCTTCAACTTAACGTTGAACGCGCGCAGAAAACGTTTGGAGGTAAGGGTGGTGTTTTTGATCTCCAGCCAGCGGCGTTTGACCGGATTCCGAGCAAACAGCCGGATCAAATAAGACCGGACAAAGAATCTGGCCAGGATCAAACTGTGCCAGAAGGTGTGCAGGGTCCTGATCATCCACTTCACGGCTACTCCCATGTGCTTTTTCGGAGGTTTTTTTGCAGATTCCACCTCGTACAGGCAAAACGCCGGCAATACCCAAATCTGTCAAGCAATTTTGCCTCCGCTCCATAACGGCGCGCTGCAAAACAGTTTGCAACGTGACAACGAAATCTGCAAATTGTGCAGCGAAATCTGCAAACTGTCGCATCGTAGCTCATCATTACTCATCCTTACCAAGACCCCATTAGGTAGTTTTTGACAGGATTTCTGCAAATAAGATCACCGAAAACTTCAAATTGTGACAGGATTTCTGCATATCAATTCATTGGTTTAGATATCACTCGCAACACCTAACAACACAGCTACCTGCTCTGCTTCAGAGATCAGACCAGATTTCGAGTTTTTTACGGCTGTTAGCTGCTCTTTTATGGATACATAGTTATCGTTCTCAATCAATGTAATAAGGTATTGGCTGTGAGTTTTGTACATATATTCCAAGTTAAAGATGTGCTCTTTGTTCTTCAAATACAATTGATAAAACAGACCTATCCATTTGTATGCCAGCTCACGATCACCCAACACATTAAACAATACAACCAGAAGAGTTACACTTGTAATCAAATAATCGTATGACCAAGCCAGGTGCAGTTGAGGGTAATTGTACCACAAATTCTCGAAGGTTAATGGTAGTCCGCTTGTTTCATCATTTAGTTCTAGATTGTCGCTTTTAGAAACCTCACAGATCCAAACATTTTTAATATATAAGGTAACCCGAATCAATATGCTCTTTTCAGTATCATTATATACTGTGGGATCGAAGTTTAGCTCTTTTAGCCCGTAAAGAAATCCCTCTGATAGCTCTTTCACGGCTTCAATTACTTTGCTTTGAGAAAGATAAAGAGCTGCCATAATTTGAAAACAGTCAATTTTCATCTCATTCTTTAGGTAAGCATTTCGTCTAGTAGTCTTAATCATGTCAGCAACATATACGGTTTTATCGTGCAAAAGTGATCGTGATGTTAAATGAGCTAACTGCTTGATTTTGAAGTACAAGTCAATTACTCTGGTATTGTTTTTGTCGGGTGTGTAGCTGTTCAATGCATTTTCAAACAGAAGACAAGCAAAATCATCTTGGGATTTTCCAAGATTCGCAAGGTACAATTGGGACGCGTATGTTGAATAAAGGTAGTACCTAGATTCAGGATCTAAATCATGATAATTTTGAACTAACTGAGAGTAAATCACAGATACCTTATTAATCTCTTTTAGTTCCTCACCATGTATTATCAATTCGTTTTTAGCAATAGCAATCCTCATGGAAGTACTTTCAATTTCATCAGAAATTGATTTAGCTCTTTCTAAAACAGATAGACAGTATTGGATTTGATCCATTGTCCTTTGGCTCTCATACAATCTGAGATAAACTGCTTCGAATATGCTAAATACTTGTTCGTCGAACACAGAAGATTTGAAGAGTCTTAATTTCATAACGATGCTAAATGTTGATGCTGTCTCAAAAACCTCATTGAATTGCTCTAAGTCAAAATTCAATGAACAAAGCCAGAAATAGTTGATGAACATATCGAGAATATCAGTGCTTCCGCTTACTTTCAGTATTGAATCTTTTAAGTTAGCAGAATACAGCTTGCTATTCTGATCATCTACTACTGCTTGAATGCTGTCTATATTCTGGTGAGCTATGTTTACTACTCTAAGGTATAGTCCAACATCAAGATTGTTAGTTTTTGTAAGTAATCCTAGGATGCTCATAACAGACATATAATCGAACTCGCCGGGTAAATCTAACAACCGGATCAAGTCGTCTCTGATAAATGTGCTATCCTTCCCTAATCTCTCGCCAATGCATAGTTGGAAAAATCTGATCTGAGCTTGTATGCTTATCGGTACAAGTTCTGGGATGCTCTTAGATGCCCATAAAGGTATAAGCAAGAAATCGTCAGCTACCATGTTAAAGACGGCATCAGGTGCATCCAATAATGCCAATGTTACTATAAAACACTCACTTAGCAATAAGTTGAAGTCATTCAGCTTAATGGCATACGTTATTACTGAATTCGATGTTAAAACATCTATTCTTTTCCCTCTTGCATGAGTTATGTTATGCACGCGATTCTGCCATATCTGCCTTTTATCAGATTCAGAGATATACTTCTCACCCATTCTTTTGATTAACGGATTAATGGAGTATAAGCCTTGTGTCTGATCAAGCCATATCCCGGCAACCTGTTGGAGAGCTTTATCCAAATTGGATGTAACAGGCGGTAATTCAGATAACTGGGATATTGTATTCATACTAATGGGCTCTAATAATAGATCTAGCTTGTAAATGAGATTTCTAGCATCGTCATCAACAGTATTTTCAATAAACTCTGTTCGAATGTAATTTATCGAATTTGAAGCATATCTTTCTCTGATAACATTTTCAATGGTTTGAAAGTTTCCAAAATCCCAGTTTGATTTATCCAGATATTCAATTAAGGTCTTCACTAATACTGGGTTGCCATTGGTTATATTTGCTATCAACCGTGCAAATTGCCTATTACCTTTTGATTCTAGATATAGTGCGATATCCTTATGTGAGATAGGTGGGATTTTGTAGTAATGAGCAGAGCTCAGATTGAATTTTGGATTCAGATTCGAGGTTAATGCATTAATACATATCAAATTCCCAGCCTGTACATGAGCAGAAATAAGATCATTTAATACATTAATCTCCATCTCTGTTGTTAATGTGGCTGGCAGGTTATCTATGACCAATAAAGAGTTATTCTTCTTGATCAATGAAGAAAAACCCTTCATCGTGGTAAGATCAAATTTTTTTTTCAATCTCTTCCCGTAATACTCGACAGCATGAATGAATGAAAATTGCCCCACAATTGGGATGTAATGTAGTTGATAATCTAACAGCTTGGATAGCGACAATGATAGAATCGTCTTCCCTGTATACCGCCCCCCGTACAGCACAACTATGGGTGATTCAGAGAGCAACTTCTTGAGCTGTTCAATATCATTATTTCTAGTTATATGATTGACGGGAAGAGGTGGTTCATAATATGTATAAGGAATTTCATCTAAATGATTACTGTGTCTTGAAGCAAGATCAAACAAAGACGGCTTACCCACATTGATGTTCTGTACAACCGTAGAATTGATAATGTCTCCAGCCGCCTGAATGGCGGTTCCAGTATTAAGGATCATATCTGCACTGTTAGCATATGAAAAAACTGAAGTATGGGTCCTAAGGTTCTCTATGGTAGGATTAGTCACAACATTGATTTTTCGTCCATCCTCATTCTTAGGGATAGCCCAAGAGGATAAAATAGTTGTTGATTATGTAAAATTTACTTCGCGCTATTCAATTGGATACTATTTTATGGTTATTGGATTTGCCGTGGCTTTCTTAATTGCATTGAAAGTGAAAAATGACCGGAGCGGTTATTCGAACGACAACGTTAGTATCGATACTGATGGTTGACAATAACGGTGCTGTTAATCAAAGTCAAATGTATAGATGACTTTCTCCATGTCAGATTTCCAGATATCGGATTCTGATACCCTGTATGAGGTTGTGATAGTATAGCTGCGGTCGTAATCGTAGAAGATGTATTGGGACACAAAAACTTGTTTTTGATAAGGGCCTGTTCTTAAATATGATACTTTCAGAGCATCTGTCCCATTGATGTTTACGACCTCGCAAGGGTACATTTCAAGCACCTGGATTGTTGGTCCTTGTTGTGCCATCCCTTCTTCAAAATATGTTTTCAATTCTTCCAATTCGGCTTTTGAAAACACCAGCTTGTCATCCAAACGGGGAAAGTCCCCTGCATTTACTTGCTCTGTGTTTACTAGAATCCTGGCATATCTGTCAAACGCCTTCCCTTTGTGATCGTTAAGCCCTTTTTGGTGCACCACAACCCGGCTAAGATCAGTGGTGATGTTTAGAATCTCTTTGGCGAGCGTCTCTTTGAACTCTCTGTGTGCTTCGTTCTCAAGCTCCATTGTTTGAGGATATTGAAAGGTACAGACACCAGGCAAAGATACAGTCACCCAGTCTTCGTAACTTGCGGCGCTTTTTCGCTGTAGCTTGCTCCCGCAGCCAACCGCGTATACGCTAAGAATAGCGCATAATAGAATAACTACTATCTTCATTTTTTTCATGTCGAAACCCTAATATAACTTTTTCGTGATCCCATAGAATCAGATATTTTTTTACAACGCTTCATAAATACGTCTTCTGATGTGATTATCCGTTTGTGGCTAACACACGTAGAAAAGATATGCCAAACAAAATTACAAGCATGATAACGACATAGGCAACGATTCTCACAGACCCAATAACTTGGTGGCGCACAGTAAAGCCACCTTCCTCATCCCAAAATGTCTTTCCAGTCGTCGCCAACTTCTTCATCGACCACAGCATTGAGAAAGCACCAAGATAAGGTACTCCAATTGCCATGCCGGCAGTATAAACACCAAACTCCCTCTTTAGTAGCTGCTGAAAGGAGAGAGGAGTTCCATCCACATTGATCAAGCTGACTTTCATTAGTGCCTTTCCAGGTGTCACCCCGAATAATCCGTGTATTCCTGCTTGATAAAAGCAAAATATAAACATTATGAAAATATTTAGAGTAGTGAATAACAGGGGTGAATATATTAAGGAGTTTAAGGTTGCCGGGTCTATTAGAAAATAAGTGGCTGGAAGAGTAAATACCACTTGGAAGATTAACAGATCTAGAATTCTGGCCCAATATCTGATCCATGGTCTGATTTGATAACATTCCACACCTGCTTCTTCCGTTAACTTTGTGAGTTCATCCACTGAATCTTGATCTATTGTTTGTTCCTCGCTAAGAGTATCTGGTTCCTTAAGCGTAGAATTCATATTGGTTCGCTTGGCTTTCTTGGAATAGTTAGAGAGTATAAGCACAAATAGAGCTACTATCAGAATTCCTGGCAATAATGAAATGAATATAGACTGCATTTAAACCTCCACACCATTAAATGTTTGAAAAATCTACTGCCGTCATCCAAGAAGATTTCAGGCGCCAAACTCAGGAATTGAAACATTATCGAACTTGTATAACAAGCATGCAGGCCATTGCCCAGACCAGTTGAAACACTTTGCTTATAGCTTTAAAATCCATGACTCCGAAGATGAGAGAAGATGATATGATGTCAAGTTGTTTTTTTTAGATTTTGTTTTTATGCCAATAAAAACTTTGATGAGCATTTTTCCTTTTACCACTACTTATCCCTCCCCCGCTGGCGTTGAAAGCTCTGCCAATGCGCTACTGACTTCCGCCTGTACTCGGCTTCAGCCATTTCCTGTACTTTATAAAATCATTCTCAGTATTCCTTTAAGTTCAACGCGTAATCTCGCATCAGCCAACCCTGCAATATTCTGGCTACAATATAATATACATCTACAAAAAGCAAGTCGCTTACAGGGGATGAAGATATGAGGTTTCTATTCAAAGTCGATGGTGTAGATGACTTTCTCCAGGTCAGGTTTCCATGTATCGGCTTCATATATCCTACATGAGACGGTTACGTAACTAGTGTGATCAAAGTCTAAGAAGATGTAAACGATCACGAGAACTGGTTTTTGATACCTGGGGCCGCGGAAAAGATCCTAAAAATAGTTGAAAAACAGCTGGCATCGCCCTGATTACACAACCCATTCACTTCCCGTTAACCTCCCGTTAACAACCCGTCCAACCGACGGGAACTCAAGGAGAGGCGGGCAAGGGGCGGATAAGCTGGGCTTCTGGGCGGGACCGGAAAAAAATCAGCGGAAACCGGCATTGGGACATAGCCGCGGCACCACGGATCACGGCAAGTCGGTAGCCATTTGCCCAGGTGAAGCGGAACCCAAGATGGCACTCCGTGGGGATCCGCGGGCTAAACAAACAAACCCACGGGAAAACGATAAGCCGGATTCTGTAGCCCGCGCTCGCGCGCAGACTGATGTCCATTCCTCTGGACCCGCTCTCACGAACGGGTTCAAGCTGCCTACCCGGAAGCCGTGATCGCGCGGGCAGCGCTTCGTGGCTTCCCTATTTGGCATTGCACCGGATAAGGCATTCCCGTCAAGCCTTGTCACCAAGACTTCCGGTGGTCTCTTACACCACCATTTCACCCTTGCCCGGCACAAAAAAGCTGCGGTCTCTCAACGGCAACCAAAAAAGGAGCGCGCCGGGCGGTTTGTTTCTGTGGAGCTGCTCCGCATTGCTGCGGCTTCCCGTTAGGAAGTATCCCGCCCTGTGGTGTCCGGACTTTCCTCCGCTCCAGCAAGGGGGCGGTGGACATCTGGTTTTCCCGTGGGTCTGAAAACAATTTAGGTGAGGCGGGGATATAGTCAAGGGAAAAAAGCAAGTTGAGCCTAAGTGCAAGACCATTGGCGGGTTGTGGAATGATGATTGGCAATCTATTGTCTGTTAATTATTTAGTAATATATACTGTCAATATATGAAGCCTAAGCGGACCCCGTCAGCGGGTTTTAACCACCCGGCGCAGTTCCGAGTTTTTACCGGATTCCGCGCGCAGCAGATAGATCCCGGGTGGGGCGGGTTCTCCGGATTCCAGACTGCCGTCCCAAACGCAACTCTCTCCATCCGGAGAGACAGCCAGATCCCGGATCCTGGCGCCGCGCAGGTTGTAGACGCGCACGCGGGGCGGGGCGAGGCGGGAATCCAGATCGATGTTGAGCAAGCCGGCAAAGGGATTGGGCCAGGTGCCGCGGATGAGCGGAAACTCCGGTTGCAGAGGGTCTTCGGACGCGGTTCCGGGATGGGCGGCCACGCTCACGACGCGGCTTTGCATGGCGGGCAGATTCACCTGCACGTGGCAGACGTTTTCGGCAGCGGAGCGGTCGACCTGGAGCAGGGTGCCGTTGGTTACGTTGTAGGACCAGTTTCCAGGCGGCATGCGGAATTTGAGCAGGCTGTGCTCGAAAGCCACGCTCTGGTTGTTGTTGAACATGGCGGCCACGCTGTCCGCCACAGCAGCATTGGAGGGGGTCCAGAGCACGTTTATCGCCTGGCCACTGCTGCCGGCGTAGATGGTGCTGAGAGGCTGCAACTGGGTGCCGTTCACCCGGATCACGCGATAGGCGCGGTTGCCGTTGCAGGTGCTGCGGGTGGCCAGGTTGTAAGGATAAGAGGAAACCGAGCCGCTGTTGCCGTGAATGTGGCCCCAGAGGGCCATATCGATTCCGAGCGCCGACAGGGCAAGCTGATCCGAGAAATCGTAATGGTGAAAGAGGACCCGGGTCTTGTCCGGATGCAGGCTGAGGCGCTGGTTCAGCCAATAGATCTGATCGTAGACAAAGCTTTGCCCGCCATAGATATTGGCCCGCCAGTTGTCATAGTTGTCGTAGGCTTCCAGGGCGATGAAGTGAAGATCGCCATAGAGGAAATCGTAATCCTGAGTGTGCAGGGGCCAGTTGGAATCGGGGTTGTCCAGCCAGGGCCAGCCGAAATAGCGCCACCAGTTGCGGCGCGAACTGCCCTGAGGCGGCGGGGTCGCGTTCCAGCCACCCACGTCGTGATTGCCCACGGTAACGTAGCAGGGTACCTCAAACTCCTCCAGCAGCCGCTGGGTCCAGCCATACCAGTACTGTCCGGCAAAACCTTCCAGTTCGCCTTCATTGAGCAGATCGCCGGTGAGGAGCACGAATTCTGGATTGATCAGGTTGATGTCGTCGAGCACGGCGCGAAAATCGTTAACCGAGGTGGAATCGCTGTTGAAACCGTTGTCCGGGTAATAGATCTGGGTGGGTAGATGGAGATCGGTGATATGGACGAAATAGTAGCTGTTTTTGCGGGTGGGCACCACCTTGACGGCGTTGGCGCTGGTGTCGTCGAGGCCGCCGGAGGCGGAAACCCGCAGGTCGTAGAGCTCAAACACAGGCAGGGAGGGGATCACGGCCTGCAGTTCCCAGCGGTCGGGAGTGTAAAGATACTGGCTGGCAAGCAGTTCCAAGGCCACAGACTTGTGTTTGTGTACCAGCCGCACCTGCCAGCCGGTGGTGGAGGGCGGCGCGATGCACGTGATGGTGAGAGTTTCGCCTGGAATGTGGATGGCGGGCAGGTTCAGCAGGGATAGCTGGATCACGGTGAGGGTGTCGCCAACAGCGTTGTAGGGGCTCAGCGCGGCCAGGGGCGCCAGCAGCAGCAACGCCAGGAGGGTTACCAACCCGGCTTTGCCGGCCGCCCCATTCCCCGCGAAGCCAGGGTTTTCCCGCGAGCAGGCGAACCTGGGGTTAAAACTGGTACTCGGGTTCAGTATCAAAGACTGTCCAAAATCGAACTAACCTGGTCCATGGGAATGGCGAAGCCGATGCCGATATTACCGCCGGTTTCGGAAACGATGAAGGTGTTGATGCCGATCACTTCACCCTTGATGTTTACCAGCGGGCCTCCGCTGTTGCCGGGGTTGACGGCGGCGTCGGTTTGGATCATGCCGCGGTAGCTGCGTCCTTCCTGAGGCGCGAAACTGCGGTTCAGAGCGGAGATCACGCCCACGGAGACGGTCGGCTTGGGATCGCTCATCATGAAACCGTAGGGATTTCCCAACGCGATGGCCCACTCGCCGATCATCAGGTTTTTGGCGCTGCCGCGTTTGGCGACGGGCAGATTGGAGCCGTTGATCTTGAGTTTGGCGATGTCGTGGGTGTCGTCGATGCCCACCAGGGTGGCGCTGAATTCACGCTTGTCGGGCAGCACCACGGTGATCTCCGAAGCTCCCTGCACCACGTGGGCGTTGGTGACGATCAGGCCGCTGGGATCGTAGATTATCCCGCTGCCGATGCTCTCCACCTGCCTCTGCATGGGGATGTCGCCGAAGAAATCGAAGAAACTGAAACCCGAAAAACGGCGCACATACTGCACTTTGGTCACGTTGACGCTCACCACGGCGGGCTCCACAGCCTGAACGGCGGCGGTGATCTCGTTGTGGCGCTGGTTTTCGGAGACCGGTGCCTGGTTTTGCGACGTGGGCAGAATGTTGAAGCCTTTTTGGTTGATCAGGACCAGGGTGATGCCGGCGTTCAGGATCAGCACCACCAGGGCCAGAACTATGGCGGTGGAAGTTTTCATGGCTGCACCTACTTGAATCTTTTGATGGCGAATTCGATGCTGGCGATGCTGACGGTGGTTTCGTGACAGGGGCCCTTGGGACGTTCGTTCAGAACGGCGTAGACCGGATAGCGCCAGGCGTCGCGCAGGCCTTCCAGCAGGTCGCGGTGACAGGCCACGGCAACGATCACGTTGGGGTGCTTGTCCACGATCAGCTTGCGGGCCAGCGAACCGCCGGTGGCCACAGCCGCCTCCACGTTCTGCTCTTCCACCAGTTTCTTGATGGTGGCGATGTCGCAGCCGCCGCATTCCTCGCAGTTGATTATATCCGTGGTGATGCGGACGGTGCAGTCGTCCTTTTGCAGGCAATGCGGCAGCAGCACCAGGATGTTGGAATTGCGCACGTCCTTTTGGTCCGTAAGCACTATCTCGTTGTTAAAATTGAGAAAGGATTCCGTGAGCACATTGTGGGAGGAAAAGGTGACCGCGCCGAGAGCGCGGGCCAGGGGATGGAACACGTGGATCAGCATCCATTTGCTGAGTTGACGCAGCCAGCGCTGCTTGATGCGGATGTGCGTGGACATCAGGGTCCTCACCCAAGTGAACACCATGAAGACGATCGCGACCAGCATCAAGACCAGCAGGCCGCGCACGAGATAGGAGACCGTTGCCGGGTTCAGCACGATAAAGACCAGGCCGAGATAGACGGCGCTGATGAGCAGCAGGCTGAGACTGACAAAGGCGGGAAATTTTACCACGGACAGATATTGGTCCTGATCTTTCATTATTCCTCCTGATGAGGGTTTGAAGGTTGTGAAATTTGGGGATGGGCGAAGCTGTCGCCGGGGCTCAGACGCGCTCCGAGCTGCCAGGTCCAGGCGTCCATCACCTTTTTCCCGGCGGCTTGCACCCGGATGAGCAGCAGGCGCTGAGCGCCGCAATTCACCTCCACTCCGGTGTTTTTTACCAGGGCCGCCACGCTGCCGGGATCTCCCGAAACGGGTTCCGGGATAAGTTTTGCGGCCAATATCTTCAGAGATTTGCCGCGCAGCCAGGTTTGGGCGCCGGGTTGGGGTGAAAAAGCCCGGATTTGGTTCAGAACCTCACTCGCGGGCTTATGCCAGTCCAGAACGAGGTCTTCTTTGTCCAGTTTGCGGGTATGGCTGGCCGCGCTGCCATCCTGAGGGACGGCGAGGGCGGAACCCGCCGCCAGCAAGGGTAAAAGCTCATGCAGCAGGGTCGCCGAGAGTTCGGCCAGTTTGGCGTGCAAAGTGCCGTAATCGTCGCTTTCCACTATGGGCAATTGCCGCTGGCAGAGGATGGGTCCAGCGTCCAGCCTGGCGTTGAGGCGAAAAATGCTTACCCCGGTGAGGCTGTCTCCCCGCAGCAGCGCGCTCTGGATGGGAGTGGCGCCGCGGTGCTGAGGCAGCAGCGAGGGATGGAGGTTGATCGCGCCGAAGCGGGGCAGTTTTCTCAGATCGCGTTTAATGAGGCCGCCGTAAGAAGCCGTGATCAGTAGTTCAGGGCCAAATTCCCTGATCCTGGCCACGCTTTCCGGAGCGTTGACGTCTTCCGGCTGAAACAGCTCCAGTTGATGTGTGCGGGCATGTTCCGCCACCGGGCAGGGCTGGGTGCGCAAATCGCGTCCGGCCGCCTTGTCCGGCTGACTGATGACCAGCAGGGGAAGGCCTTGCCGCTGTAACATTCGCAGTGAGGGAATCCCGAAGGCTGAGCTGCCGGCGAAGATAACGCGCATGGTCCCTGTTTTCTGTATCAGTCGTCGCCGCGAAGGTTGACGCCTTTCACAGCCGAGCGTTCGAGGTCCTTGAGCTTGCGCTTCAGTTTCAGTTTGGCGATGGTGCCGAGGCGATCCACGAAGAGGATGCCTTCCAGATGGTCGTATTCGTGCTGGATCACCACGGCCGGATAGCCGGCCAGCTTCATCAGCCGGCGTTCGCCGCTCAGGTCGGTGAAGGAAACGCTGATCCGGTCTGGCCGCAGCACGCGCGCGTAGATGTTCGGAACGCTTATGCAGCCTTCTTCCGTTTCGGTTTCGCCTTCGCTGGATTCGATCGCGGGGTTGATCATCACCAGCGGTTCTCGGCTGGTGCCATCCTTGCTCCAGTGCGGGTCCACCACGATCACGCGTTTGCTCACGCCCGTCTGAGGCGCCGCGAGTCCCACTCCGTCACGTTTGTACATGGTGTGGATGAGGTCCTCGGCGAACTGGCGCAGCTCGTCGTCGATGGCTTCAACTTCCGCGGCCCTGAGGCGCAGAACGTTATCGCCGTAGATGTGGATATCCAGAAGTTCGGGGCGGCGGGACATCAGGACTGAACGGCGTTGGTTTCCCCGGTGATGATCGTGGCGACGGCTCCGCGCTGAAATTCAACGCGTACGTGGTTGGTTTCGTCGATCTCGATCACGACGGTGTTTTTGTCCGGTTTGATGG
>CAZVXH010000016.1:0-35648 GCA_964631015.1 uncultured Candidatus Cloacimonadota bacterium
GCGAAGCTATTGCTCTGCGTTTCCGGCGGGGCGGATTCCGTGGCGCTGCTGCTGCTGATGTCGCGGCTGCGCGGTTTGCGGCGCCTCACTTTGCTGGCGGTGCACGTGGACCATCAGCTGCGCGGCGCGGAGAGCGCGGCGGACGCCGAACTGGTGAAGGAGCTGTGCCAGGAGCAGAGCGTGCCGCTGATCGTGCGCAAGGTGCGCCTGGACGCAGGCGGCGACCTCGAAAACCGGGCGCGGCAAAAGCGCTTCGAAGTTTTTGAAGAAGTGCTGGACGCCTATCGCTTCGACCTGATCGTGACCGCGCACCACAACAACGACCAAAGCGAGACCATGCTGCTGAATATCTTCCGCGGCGCGGGCCTGAGCGGCCTGGCCGGGATCCGTCCCCGCAGCGGCAAAGTCGCCCATCCGCTGCTCTGCTTCGACAAACATGAACTGGTCGACATCCTGGCAGAGCAGAAGATCGCCTGGCGCGAAGACGCCAGCAACGCGGACCAGAGTTTCAAACGCAACTGGATCCGGCTCACGCTGCTGCCTTTGGTGGCGCGGGAGCTGAATCCCCGGGTCGCCAGCAGTTTGGGCGAGCAGGCCGCGATCTTCGCCGCGGCGGAAGAGATGATCTTGCAACGGGTGAAAACCCTGGTGAAAAAGCTTAGCATGGAGCAGGAGCCGGAGCGGATCACGCTGTCCATCCCGGCCTTTCAGCGCTGCACGCGGCTGGAGCAGTTTCACGTGCTGAAGGAGCTCACGCGCGCTCTCAGCGGCAGCGGCCGGGATTTTGGCAGCCGCAATTTCGAGGATATCCTGGCGCTGCTGGATTCCGGCGGCAGCAAATACATCCGGCTGGGGCGGGGCTTGATCGCCAGAAAAGTTTACAGTGAATTGAGTTTGGAAAAGGCCGGCGCGGCGGTGCCGGTTCCGGAGCCGGTGCTGGTAACGGAAGACCGCGCCCGGGCCGTGTGGGGCGATCACCGCTTCACTTTCAAGCTGCTGAAAGTGTTGCCGCTGCGGCGCGAGGACGACGAGCTCAACGTTTATCTGGACGCGGACAAGCTGAACTGGCCGTTCAGCATCCGCAGCCGCAGGCCGGGCGACAGATTCATGCCGCTGGGCCTGGGGCATCAGGTGAAACTGAAAGACTATTTCATCAATGCCAAGGTGGGCAAATTCGAGCGCGACTTTGTACCCGTGCTGGATGACGGGACCAAGATCATCTGGATCGCGGGACACCGGCTGGACGCGCGAGTGGCGCTGGACGAGAACAGCACGCGCTTTCTGAAGATAGCGGCGGAAAACCTGAACGCCAAACCCCGGCGGGCGGCCAACCGCAAGAAGACAGGAGAGGAAAATGAATGAGATGAATCGCGACCTGGCGGCAGTGCTGCTGGACGAATACCGCATCCAGACAAGGGTGCGGGAGATCGGCACGCAGATCTCCCATGACTATAAAGACACGGTGCCGGTGCTGATCGGCATCATGAAAGGCGGCTTCATCTTTTTGGCCGACCTCTGCCGCAGCATCACCATTCCCCTGGAGATCGACTTTCTGGCCATCTCCAGTTACGGCACCGAGGCCTCCAGCTCCGGCGTGGTGAAGATCCGCAAGGATATCGACGTGGATATCACAGGGCGGCATGTGATCGTGGTGGAAGACATCGTGGACAGCGGCCTTTCGCTGCAATATATAAAGGATTATCTGGGCAAGCACGCTCCGGCCAGCCTGAAGATCTGCGTGCTGCTGGACAAACCGGCGGCGCACAAGCTGGAGGTGGGTTTCGACTATGTGGGCTTCGAGATCGGCAACGAATTCGTGGTGGGCTACGGGCTGGACTACAATTCTCAATACCGTAACCTGCCCTACATCGGCATCCTGAAGGAAGAGATCTATTCATGAAACATACAGGCATCATCACCGCGCTGCTGGCGCTGAGAGGCGCCCTGGCAGCCGACAGCCTGGCCGTTCCGGCCGCGCCGGCCAAAGTGGCTCAAAGCAGCCCGGTGGCGCAACAGTTTTCGGACCTGCTACTGTGGTTCGTGGTCGCCCTGGTGACCATCACCGTCATCAGCGCCGTGCGCATTTTTATGCTGAAGCGAAAAAAACCGGGCGACAAGGCCGGTCCCAAACCGCAACAGACTCCGCGGCAGACACCCCGCAACCTGCAATCCGGCCCGCTGACGCGGCAGACCAAGACGCCGGTTTCCTGGACCTTTGTGATCGTGATCATGATGCTGGTGGCGCTGATGGTGTTCAGCTGGTTCAGCGGCCAGGAACAGATCGGCGAAGCGAACTATTCGCAGTTCACCACAGCGCTGACGGCGAAACAGGTGAAAACGGTGACTTTCACGGAACAGGACATCGTCTACGAGACCATGGCCGGCAAGAAATTTCACACCCTGCTGCCGCCGGTGGATGACCCCACCCTGATCGATCAACTGAGGCTGCAAAACGTGGACGTGATCACGAAAAAGCCGCCGCGCTGGGCCGGGATCCTGTCCTACATCATCCCTTTCATACTGCTGATCGGGTTTTGGTGGTTCCTGATGCGGGGCATGAACAATCAGAACGCCAAGGCTTTCAGCTTTGGCAAAAGCCGGGCCCGCATGCACGAAGGCAGCCGCAGCAACATCACGTTCAAGGATGTGGCCGGGGTGGACGAAGCCAAGGAGGAGCTGCAGGAGATCGTGGAATTTCTCAAGGACCCGAAAAAGTTCCAAAGGCTGGGCGGACGCATCCCGCGCGGAGTGCTGCTGGTGGGGCGTCCCGGAACGGGCAAGACCCTGCTGGCCAAAGCCGTTTCCGGCGAGGCGGGCGTGCCTTTTTACAGCATTAGCGGCTCGGACTTCGTGGAGATGTTCGTGGGCGTGGGTGCCGCGAGGGTGCGCGACCTGTTTGACCAAGCGAAGAAAAACTCGCCCTGCATCACCTTCATCGACGAGATCGACGCCGTGGGACGGCACCGCGGCACCGGACTGGGCGGCGGACACGACGAGCGCGAACAGACACTGAACCAGCTGCTGGTGGAGATGGACGGCTTCGAGCCGAATGAAGCGGTGATCATCATCGCGGCCACCAACCGTCCCGACATCCTGGATCCCGCGCTGCTGCGGCCGGGGCGCTTCGACCGCCAGGTGACGGTGGATCTGCCGGACATCAAGGGTCGTACGGAAATTTTGAAAGTGCACGCCGCCAAGGTGCCGCTGGGCGAGGATGTGCATCTGGAACTGATCGCGCGGGGCACACCGGGCTTCAGCGGAGCCGACCTGGCCAACATCGTGAACGAGGCGGCCCTGATCGCGGCGCGCTACAACAAGCAAAAGATCAACATGAGCGATTTCGAGGAAGCCAAGGACAAGCTGACCTTGGGCAAGGAAAAGAAGAGCCGGGTGATCCCCGAAGACGACAAAAAACTCACCTCCATCCACGAGATCGGGCACGTGCTGACCTCCATTTTTCAGGACAAGACCGAGCCGGTGCACAAGGTTTCGATCATCCCGCGCGGCTTCACGGCCGGCGCCACTCACTTTTTGCAGACCGACAAGACCGGCTATTCGCGCGGCTATCTGGAACAGATCATGACAGAGATACTGGGCGGACGCGCCGCGGAGGAGATCGTGTACGGCGAACTCACCACCGGGGCGGGCAACGATCTGGAGCGGGTTACCGAGATCGCCAAAAAGATGGTCTGCTCCTGGGGCATGAGCGATGCCTTCGGCCCCATGACCATCGGCAAGGAACAGGGCGAGGTGTATCTGGGCAAGGAACTCATCGGCCGCGACACGCACAGCAACGAGACGGCGCAGCTGGTGGACAGCGAGATCCGCGGCTTCATTTCCCGCGCTTACGACCGGTCGCTGGAGATCCTGAAGCTGCGGCGTGGACTGCTGGAACAGCTGGCCGCCGAACTCTATGAAAAGGAAACCCTGGGCACCGAGGAGATCTTTGAGTTCGTGCTGGCCGGCATCGGCGACGCGGACCGGGAACAGGTGCTGGCCAAATTTAACAAGGCGAAGGAACTGCGGTTCGAACACAGCGAGCAGCCCGCGCCGGAACCGCAGGCCTGAGCGCCGGGGCCGAGGTGAAACAGCGGGCATGAAACCGGCGTCGGCACCGATCTTCGCTCAAGCGGCCAACTGGCTGCGGAGCAAAGCGCGGGAGCGCTTCATCAGCCTCACCGTGCGCAACTACCGCCTCTTTTTTTCGGGGCAGCTGCTTTCCGTGATCGGCACCTGGGTGCAGCGCACCACCATGAGCTGGTTCATCTACCGGCTTACCAATTCCGCGTTCCTGCTGGGTTTGATCGGCTTTCTGAGCATGATCCCCTCGTTGTTTGTGAGTCCTTTCGCCGGGGCTTGGGCGGACCGCTGGGACCGCCGCAAAACGCTGATCCTCACGCAAGCGCTCTTCATGCTGCAGGCCAGTCTGCTGGCCGCGGGCGTGCTGAGCGGCTACATCAACGCGGCGCGCTGGTGGCCGCTGATATTGCTGGCCTTGTGGCAGGGCATCGTGGAGGGCATCGACGCGCCGTTTAGGCAAAACTTCGTGCTGGACCTGGTGGGCAAACGCAGTCTGTTGCCAAACGCCATCGCCACCAATTCCGCGATGTTCAACAGCGCCCGGCTGGTGGGGCCTTCCATCGGCGGGGCGATGATCGTGGCTTTCGGCGAAGGCATTTGCTTTCTGATCAACGCCGTTTCCTACCTGGCGGTGATCGCCTCGCTGCTGGCCATCCGCATCAGCTATCCGGCCCTGAAACCAAGCGCCGCGCCGATCCTGAGCAAAATCAAGGAGGGCTGGCGCTATTCCTGGCGCAGCCTGCCGGTGCGCTATCTGATCATCAACCTTAGCGTGTTCATGCTCTTCGCGATGAGCTACGGCTCCATCATTCCGGTGTTCGCGCGGGACGTGCTGAAAGGCACGGCCAAAACCCAGGGCCTGCTGCTCACCTTCGCGGGGATCGGGGCCTTGGTCAGCGCCTTTTACATGGCGGGGCGCAAAACCATCAAAGGCCTGCCCTCCATCACGGCGGTGCTGGGCTGCGTGTCCAGCCTGGCGCTGATCGGCCTGGCGCAGAGCCGCAGCACTCCGCTCAGCCTGGTGTTCATGGTCTTCATCGGCCTGGGCATGACCATGCAGATGAGCTCCACCAACACTATTCTCCAAAGCGTGTCCGATCCAGGCATGCGCGGCCGGGTGCTGAGCGTTTACACCATGACTTTTCAATCCGTGATGCCCTTCGGCAGTCTGCTGATCGGCTCGCTCACCCGGCAGCTGGGGCCGCGGATCGCGCTGAGCATTATCGCCGGGATCTGTCTGCTGTGGTCGCTGCACGCGCTGCGCAAGGTTCCCAGCCTGATGACCCACATCCTGCGCATGCTGGTGACCAACAACAACACCGAGATCTACCGCCCGCTGAAAGTGACGGTGGAGTACCCCGGAGTGGAAGGATGACCACCTGGCTGCATCTGGGCACCAAAACACCCGATTACCGTAGAGTGATGCGGGCCCAGGGCGACATCCTGATCGGGGACAAACTCGTTCCGGCCGGCCGGACGGTGATCGCGGAACAGATCGCAGGAGACGGGATCCACATCTGCTCTGAAGCAGATTGCGGAGCGGGCTGGGGCGGGCATCCCCAGATAGCGGCGGCGGACGCGCTGATCACGGCTGTACCGAAGCAGTATCTGCTGATCCGCACCGCGGACTGCTACCCTGTGTTGCTGCAGGACTCGCGCCACCGCGCGGTGGCGGCCATTCACAGCGGCCGCGAAGGCACCCGGCTGAATATCGCGGGCAAGACGGTGCGGGCGCTGGCAGAAAACTTTGGCATCGCACCAGGGGAGATCACAGCCCACATCGGCGCCGGTATTTGCGCGCGGCACTATGAGGTGGACACGGCCACCTGGGAAAATTTTAACGCCGGTCTGAAAGCGCTGGGCTGCGCCGCGGACCCGTCCGGATACCGCCATCTCGACCTGCGCCTGGCCATTTTCCGGCAACTGATCGCGGCCGGGATCCCCTTTTACAATATCGAGCAGCAAATTGTCTGCACCCTGGAATCCAGCGTGCATCACTCCTTCCGGCGGGACGGGACCCGCAACCGCCAGATAAATTTAATCGGACTTGAATATGAGTAAGATCCTCACCAACCGGACCGGGACCCTGAGGCTGGAGCTGCGTGACGACAGGCTTTCAGCCTGGCTGACCATCCGCTCCGCGGGGCGGCTGACCAGCGAGCGGGACATTTTGGACCTGATCGAAGAAGCCGGCATCAAAACGGGCTTTGAAGAAGCCGCGAGATACATGCGCAAACACGGGTTGGAAAAGGATTTTGACGTCGCCTTCCCCGTGGCCGTGTGCAACCGCGTGAAGGGTGAAAGCAAGTTGAATTACTTCTTCGACCTCGACCTCGCCAAAAAATTCGACGGCCGGGTGCGCCCGGAGGAGCTGGCCAACCTCACCTGCATCGAGGCCGGCACCGTGGTCGCCGACTACAGCAGCAACATCTTCGAACGGCAGGGCTCCATCTACGACATTTACGGCGAGATGCTGCAGGACGAGGAATTCGATCTGGACGCCGCGCGGGGTGTGGCCGGGGAAAATGTGACCTTCAGCCTGGAACGACGCCACTATGTGACGGAACGGAAAGGCTTTGTTAGCGTGGACGCTGGCGGCCGCGTTTCGGTGATCGAAAAACTGGTGCTGGAGGGCGATATTATGGACGAAGAGCGCGAACTGCGCTCTCCGGCGGACCTGGAGATCCGCGGCAGCATGCGCAACAGCTCCCTGTTCGCTGCCGGGGATGTGGTTATCCACGGTGATCTGATCAATTCCACGCTCTCCTGCCGGGGCGAGCTTCGCGTGAGCGGCG
Organism: uncultured Candidatus Cloacimonadota bacterium; assembly: GCA_964631015.1. Taxonomy (GTDB): domain Bacteria; phylum Cloacimonadota; class Cloacimonadia; order Cloacimonadales; family Cloacimonadaceae; genus Syntrophosphaera. The sequence goes on from CAZVXH010000016.1 coordinate 6,876, forward strand.
AGGTGCGCGACTGCCGCCAGCCGGGTTTGGAAGTGGGCGGAAACATCAGCTGCAAAGGGATCTGGTCCTCCCGGGCGCTGTGCCGGGGCAGGATCACTATCGACCAAGGCATCGCGGGCAGCGAGGTCGTGGCCGACGGCGGCATCGAAAGCGCGGACGGCTACCTAAGCGGGGGACAAACCGAGTGCGGGGGCAACCTGACGCTGCGCGACCTGGGCGATCCCGCCGGAAGCGAAACCACCGTGGAGATCACCATCGGACCCTATCACAAAGCGCTGCTGATGCAGATGACGCGGGAACTGATCCGGCTGAAGGAAGCTCCGGAGGAGAACCAAAGCTGCATTGAAGAGCTGAACGCGCAGATAAAAGCCTGCGAGGCTGAACTCGACGCCGAACTGAACAAGTTTCTGAACCGTCCGGACGGACACAGGCTGGGCCTGCGCGTGCTGGGCGAAGTGCTTCCTCCGGTGAGGGCGCGGATATTGAAACACGAATACTACATCCAGGGCAGGCAAAGCGGCCTGGAGATCTGGGAAAAGGATTAAGGGACAGAGGACATGAAACAGTTACTACTGTTGATCTTAACGCTGACGGCAGCTCTGGGCTGGGCCCTGGAGCCGGAGTTCGCCTCCGATCCGGCCATCTCGCCGGACGGGGAGCAGGTTTGCTTTGTATACGACAATGATCTGTGGTTGGTGGCCTACAGCGGCGGCGACGCGCGCAGGCTCTCCAGCACCGAGGCCGGGGAATGGGGGCCATGCTGGTCTCCGGACGGGCGCTGGATCGCCTTCAATTCCAACCGCGAAGGTGCCACGCTGCCTTATCTGTTCTCACCTGAAACGGGCGAGACCAAGCTGATCATCCGCGACAGCTACACCATCAGCGATTGGTTCGCCGATGGCCAAAGCCTGCTTTGCACCCGCTACAGCCAAAGCTTTGGCAACTCCTTTTTCCGCGTGCCGCTGGACGGCAGCCGTCCCGTGCTGCTGGCCGAGATCGGCGACCGCTACGCCTCGCTGGCCCCGGACAACCAAAGCCTGGTCTTCAACCGTGACGGCAACCCTCACCGCGAATCCTACCGGGGCAGCATCGCCGGCGAACTCTGGAGCATCGATCTGGCCACCAAAACTTACACCCGGCTCACTCAGACCGATTTCACCGAACGTTATCCGCGCTATTCCCATCTGGATGGCGCGCTCTACTTCTGCGCCTCGGACGGCGAGCGCTTTCAGATCTTCCGGGCCGACAACGGCAATTTCAGCGCTCCGCGGCAACTGACCAACTTTCCGCTCTGGTCCGCGCGCGACCTTTCCATCGCCCGGCTCAACGACCGCATCGTGTTCGAGCATTTCAACGAGATCTGGCGCTGGCACCCCGTATCCGGCGCGGCCAAGCTGGAGATCAGCATCAAAAGCGACCTCTGGCGCCCCGACGAGCGCCGGGAAAAGATGAAGGACAGCTTCGAGGCCTTTGCCATCTCGGGCGACGACCTGCTGGTCGGCTTCAAATACAAGTACGACACTTTCTTCATTCCCCGCAAGGGCGGCGAGGTAAAACAGATCAGCCGCGACCAAAGTTCCATCGGCGATATGGCCTTCATGGCCGACAACCGCAGCCTGGTGCTGCAGATGATGGACAAGGGCATCAACAAGCTTTACACCGTTACCTGTGACAGCCTGATGCGGATGAGCCAGGTGCAGTGGTTCGGCGCGGACAGCCTGGATGTGGAAAGTTTCACGCGCGATCCCAGCGGCAAATGGATAGTGCGCTACGGAGACAACCGCCTCAGCGGCCGGGTCGCGGTGGCCGATTCCAGCCTGACCGGGCTCCGTCCGCTGGCGGTTACGCGCCCCATCGCCAGCAATTTCGCCATCAGCGCCAGCGGCGACTACGCCGTTTATGCCACCACCCGCGAGGACGTGTGGACGCGAGAACTCTGGCTCTACGACTTTGCCGCCGACAGCCACCGCAAGATCATGAGCGACGATTCCTGGATCCGCGGCCTGGCTTGGACCAAGGACGACCGCTCCATCCTGATCGGCCGCTCCAGCGGCATTTACCGCCTGGACCTCGTTCCCCGGGACGAGTACGAATTCGAGGTGGACAACTGGAAAGAGATCTTCACTCCAACCTCCAAAGACGAGGACGGAGCAGAGATCATCACCAGCGATCTGGTGCTGGACATCACCATCGAGGCCGATACTGACTCTCTGGCCACGGTCGCGGCGGAGAAACCCGCAGAGCCGAAAGAACTGAAGATTGTTTGGGAAGGCATCGAAAAACGGCTCTACGAAGTGCTCAGCGAACCTGAGCGTTGGCTGCGCGTGGAACGTGTGATCGACGACAGCACCTTTTATTACGTCTCCGACAGCTACGCGGAGGATGGCACCTTAAAGCTGAAGAAGGCCAACATCCACGGCGCCAACATCAAGGAACTGCAGGACCTGGGCAAGGACGCCTCCAGCCTGCGCTGGGTGGGGCAGAAGGTGTACTATCTGCAGGGCGGCAAAGTGCGGTGGTTCGATCTGGACAAACGCGCCAAGGGTGAGCTGAGCGCAGAATTTGATTATACATACAGCGCCAGCCTGCTCAACACCCGGGTTTTTGAAGAGGTTTGGGGCGTGTTCGGCCTCAATTTCTACGATCCGAACATGCACGGCCAGAACTGGCAGGCTCTCTACGACCTCTATCATCCCTACGCCCGCCGGGCCCGCTCCATCGAGGACATCAGCACCATCGTGAACGAAATGATAGGCGACGTTAACGCTTCCCACACAGGATTTTATCCCCGCCGGGAAAGCTCCACTCCGCGGGGAGGCCAGCCGGCTTGGCTGGGCGTGGAATTCGACCAAAGCGAGATCCTCCCCCACGGGATCCGCCTGCTAACCGTTTATCCAACATCACGCCTGGCAATGCTTTATGGCATCAAAGCCGGTGCCGTCCTCACCCATGTCGACGGGATCCAGATCACCCGCGCCACTTCGCTGGATTCGCTGCTGGCGGACAAGACCGGCAAACGTATCCGGCTGCGCTTCGTGGCGGAGGGAGAGGAAAAGATAGCCGTGACCGACGGCCTGAGCTGGAGCGAGAACCGCGCCCTTTACCAGGTCTACAAGATTGGCCGCAGCCGCGCTGAGGTGGATGAACTCACCGGCGGCCGGGTTGGCTATGTGCACATTCCGGCCATGGGCGACAGCGATTTTGAAAACTTCCAGCGCGAGCTGTTTCGCGACAACGCGGACAAGGAGGCCCTGATCATCGACGTGCGCGGCAACACCGGCGGCCATGTGCACGACCAGATCATATCCCTGCTCAGCAAACAGCCCTACGCCTATTCCACCTCCCGGCGCTACAGCGGGCAGCAAAACCAGGAACCACGCCGGTCCTGGACGCGGCCCAGCATCGTGCTGGCAGACGAAAACTCCTTCTCCGACGGCGAGATCTTTCCCACTGTGTATCAGGAACTGAAACTGGGTAAAGTGGTGGGCAAGCCCTCCAGCGGCTCCGTGATCGGCACCTGGCAGTATTATCTGCTGGACGGCTCTTCCATGCGGCTGCCCGGTTCCGGCTGGTACAAGCTGGACGGCACGAACATGGAAGGCACCGGGGTGCGGCCGGACATCGTGGTGGAGATAAGTCCCGAAGACGAGATCGCCGGCCGCGACACCCAACTGCGGCGCGCCATCGCCGAGATACTGAAAGAACTGCCATGACCCAGAAGGAGCGTGATGGCCGACCGTGACCTGCAAAATCTGATCCTGCGCGCCGAAGCCCTGATGAAGACCAACTGGATCCACGGGGTGCAGTTGCTGACCCAGGCGGTGGGTGAAAATCCCGCGGACCCGCGTCCCCTGATCGCGTTGGGCGATTTTTACCAGAAACGCCAGCTCTACGACAAAGCCGTAAAGAGCTACCAATCGGCGCTGAAACTCAATCCCGAGGACAATCAGCTGAAACTGATCATCGGCAACACCCTCTTCGCCCAGGGCGAGTATCAGCTGGCCATAGTTTACTACGACCAGATCAGCGATCCCCATTCGGATGTGCGCTACAACAAAGCTCTGGCGCTGGCCTATCTGGGCAGGAACCGCGAAAGCATCGAGATGATGAAGGACTTGATGACGGTGATCGACAACAATCCCTTCATCTATTTCCTGCTGATCGAACAGCTTTTGCGCGTGGAAGATTACTCCGCCGCGCAGCAATACATCGCCCGGGCCGAGGCCAAGATCGGCCGGCACCGCCATCTGCAGCTGCTCAAGGGACTCACCTACGCCCATTTCAAAAACTGGCTGCTGGCACTGCAGGCTTTCAGGGATTACGATCAGAGCGGCGCCCTGATCCAGACCGAGCATGTGCTGATCTATGCCGATTGCGCCGTCAGATGCGGCGCGCCGGCTTTGGCCATCCCGCCTTTGGAACGCGCCATCGACCGCAATCCCTATTCGATGGGGCTCTACGAAGAGATCATCCGCCTGCTCATCCAGCAGAAACACACCGACAAGGCCCGTCACTACCTTAAAGAGGCCAAACGCTATTTTCCCCTGCTAAGTCCGATGCTGCAGCTGCTGCAGACCCGCCTGGGCAAACTGGGTGAGTGAAGATGGGCCTCCACAAGCTCATCAATCCGCTGAAAAACTACGCTTGGGGCTCGCCAGACTTCATACCCCGCCTGCTTGGCAGTGAGCCCAACGCGGCGCTGCCAGTGGCGGAAATGTGGATGGGAGCGCATCCCGCGGCGTCATCCAGGCTGAGCACCGCCCAAGGCGAGCTCAGCCTGCGCGATTTCATCGCCGCCGATCCCGGCAGGCTCTTGGGAAGAGGCGCGGACCTGGCGGAGGGGGAGCTGCCTTTTTTGCTGAAAGTTTTGGCGGCGGAGATGCCGCTCTCGATCCAGGCGCATCCTTCCGCGGCGCAGGCCCGGCTCGGCTGGGAGCGGGAAAACAGCCTCGGCCTGCCACCCGATTCGCCGCTGCGCAACTACCGTGACCCCAGGGCCAAACCAGAACTGCTCTGCGCGCTCACCGAGTTCACCGCCCTCTGCGGTTTTCGGGCTTATTCCCAGATCGCCGCCAACCTGTTCGCGGCAGGCTTGGATGCTTGCCTGAGCAGCTACCCTGCTTTTGCCAAACATCAAAACAGAAACGGGTTTCAGCGCCTGGCCCTGGAACTGCTCAATCTGAGCGGAACTGCCCTCACCGCCGCGCTTACGGCGCTGAAAAGCTCTCTGAAAGAGGCGTCGAGCCTGGACCCTGCCATCCGGTCAAGCTGCCAAACGCTGCTGCGGTATTATCCGGAGGATGCCGGAGTTTTGGCACCGCTCTACCTGAACCTGTTCACGCTGCGGCCCGGAGAAGCGCTGTTCCTGGCGGCGGGAGTGCCGCACGCCTATCTGCGCGGCGCGGGGGTAGAGATCATGGGAAATTCGGACAACGTGCTGCGGGGCGGCCTCACTCCCAAACATGTGGATGGGGAGGAACTGGCCCGCGTTCTGGATTTTGGCCCCTACACTGGCGGAGTGATCTGTCTGGAAGCGGACGGACCCTTTTCCGGCAGTTATCCCAGTCCCGCGCGGGATTTTGAGCTGAGAAAAGTGAATCTGGGCGGAGGCTGGGGTCTGGGCTACGATGATTGGTGTGACCCGCTGATCTGTTTCTGCTCGGAGGGATCAGCCATTCTGGAGAGCGGGAGGCAGAGCTTGGAACTGCTCAAAGGTGAAGCGGCTTTTGTTTCCGCCGACGCGGAGGACCTCCACTTCGCTGGCGACTGCGAGCTCTGGCTGGCCTCGCTGCCAGCTCAGAACTGAAATTCGATTCCCAGGCTCAGGGACTCGATGATCTCGTCCCGGCCCTCGATGGCGCCGTCCCCGTTGGCATCCTGGTAATACTCCCGGTATTTGCAGATCAGGTTGTAAGTGTCGTTGTAACCGTATACTATGCGGCCGTTGATCTGAGCGCTGGGGTTGCGCCAGTTTTTAATATCCACCCGGTCCACGTCGGTCTGCGCGTAATAAAAAGAGGCTTCACGGAGTTTGGGAAATATTTCCGGCATGAAGGTCAGCTTGGCCCAGAGCGATTTTCCCTTGGTCACGCCGTCGTTGTACATATCCTGATAGGCCAGCTTTACGTAAGCAAAATTGGCGATGTTGCCCTTCAGGTAGCCGAACCAGCCCAGGCTGGATTTCAGGCCGGCCAGGTCCTCGTCTTTGGTGCGCAGGCTGTAGTAGCGGCGCCCGTCCGCGTTTTCAATGCCGGAATAGACCACTTCGCAGCGCTGTTCGTCGTAGAGATAGTTGAAATAGGCGGGTAGAAAGCGTTCGTTGAAATTGCGGAATTCCAGCTTCATGTCAAAGATCAGGAATTTGGCGGCGAAGCCCGGCAGGATGAGGCCGCTGCCCTGGTCCTTCATCACCGCGTACTCGGCATAATGGCTGAGGCGGAAGTTGTCGCCGTCCACGATCGGCAGTTCGTAATCCACGCTGTAAACCCACATCGGCCGGGGCGCCGAATAGCAGGCCGCGGAATCTGGATACACGGCCGTGTCGAAGGGATAATCCGGATAAAGCTGCGCGATATTCGGGAAAACCGTGTTCACGTAGGGATTCAGGTCGGGATGGTCCAGAACGGAATTGCCGTTCAGGTCAATGTCGGCCTGGTCGGGCACATCGTCGTCGTCGGTATCCAGCCAGCTGCTGGGATCAGTGGGAAATTTGTCGTAAACGTCGGGATAGCCGTCCTCGTCAGAATCGGGGTATTTAGCGTAGGGATCGCGGTCGGCGCCGAGGTTCACGCCCACAGCCAGGTTCTTCAGCAAAGGCAGCCGGGAACCCTGAAGGGGTTTGATGGAGGCGCGACCGGCCACGATATCGTTTTTGCTGATATCGTGGGTGTAGATCTCAAAGCCAAAACCGTAGGCGTTGGTGTTGGCGCCCAGATAACCGCCAATCGGCTTTTCCTCCGGGTAGCGCAGCATGTTTGAATAGTCGTCGAAGATCAGCCCGTGCCCCAAGGTGTAGTCGGGAATGCAGCCGATCTTGAAATAGAGGGAATCGCGGCGGTCCGCGAAGCGCAGATAAAAGATCTTTTTGGCGATGTCTTCCCAAGATTCCCAGCCTTTGCGGCGCAGCCGGCCCTCGCTGTCGAAGAGCAGATCGATGTCCATGCCGAGGCCCACTTTCCAGATCGCCACTTCGGGACGCAGGCGGATCTGGGAATACCAGTTGTCATCCACCAGAATGTTGCCCAAAAGTCCACCCAGACCGAAATCCGGCTTTGAAAGGACCGGATAGTTGGGATCTTCCCAAGCTTCGTCGCCGGGGAACATATATTCGTCGTTCAAGCTCTGCGCGCTCAACAGGGCGGGCAGCAGCAGGAGGGCGAACAGCCAGATTCTGGGTTTCATGGATAGCATTTGTTCCTTTTTCGCATGCATTTCGTCCTTTCAGCTTTCTGTCAAGCAAAAAGTTCGCGTTGGCAGAATATCACCCGGAGACAGATCTAAAAGTTTGCAGAAGTCTCGGCGGGACAGCAGAATGGAAGCCAGCCCTAAGGGAATCATATATAGTGATAAAAAACCCCCGTTACTATCCTAAATGTGGTTCCTCCGTGGCTCTTATGGGAGTTATCACACAGACTGCTCCTGTAACAAACACCCGCTCTCCAGTCAGGCAAAAATTTGGCTTACAGGGCAATTTTTCCGGTGGTAGCCAAAATAACGTGACTGATCCAGCCACCATTCTGTCAAATCCAAAGACTGCATAGCACAGCCAGAATATTTCCCTTGACAGCTGAAGCAAAATTTATTTATGAATGAGCGATAGAATATACAGGAGTAAATCATGAAATTACCAAAAGAACTCACCGACTCCATCCTGCAGGGAGTTGTGGAAAAAGTTATGGACGAACTAACTCCCGGGGACGACACCCCGGATGATGACGAAGGTATCCTGGGCGCAGTTAAAAGAGGACTGGCACCCGATCAGGACAAAGACACCGGCGTAATGAACGTGATGTTGAACGCGCTGTCCGGTTCCAAGGGCGGCGGACTCATGGACGTGCTGGGCGACCTCCTGCGCGGCGGACAGAGCGAGCCTGAGCCGCAGCCGGCTCCGCAGCAGCAAAGTTCCGGCGGTCTCGGTGATATCCTGGGCGGCCTTTTTGGCGGCGGGCAAAAAGAGCCTGAACCGCATCAGGCTCCGCAGCAGCAGAGTTCCGGCGGTCTCGGTGACATCCTGGGCGGTCTCTTTGGCGGCGGGCAAAAAGAGCCTGAACCGCAGCAGGCTCCGCCGCAGCAGCAGAGTTCCGGTGGCCTCGCGGATCTTTTGGGAGGTCTCTTTGGTGGCGGCCAGAAAGAGCCTGAATCGCAGCCGGCTCCGCCGCAGCAGCAAAGTTCCGGTGGCCTCGCGGATCTTTTGGGAGGTCTCTTTGGCGGCGGCCAGAAAGAGCCTGAACCGCAGCCACAGCAAAGTTCCGGCGGAGGCCTGATGGATATTTTAGGCGGCCTGCTGGGCGGTGGGGGTGATTCGCAGCGCGCCACCAAGGCCAAGGACAGCGGCTTGCTGGGCACCATCACCGACGCCATCGGCGGCGAAGGCTTGGTGGGCGACCTACTGGAATCCGTACTCCGCAGCAAGAACATCACGGCCAGCAATCTGGCGCAGAATCCCAGTTTGATGGACAAGGTAAAGAACATTGTGGTCGACCTGATCAAGGATTTCGTGATCGACAAGGTCAAGGCCAGCCTGCTGGGCAACAGTTCTCAGGGAGGAAGCCTAAACCTGAACAAGATCCTGGATATGCTTACACCGGACAACTGATCCAGGGTGGGTTTGTCCACAGATTACACAAATGTATACAAGTTAAATGGCTTAAAACACAAGCCATTCTCTCACAGAGATGCCAGACACCAGTCTGGCATCTCCGTTTTATCCGGATCAACGAAAAACGACTCAATCAAAACAGAGGCACAGAGGGACAAAGAGGCATAATCACACAGTAAACGCAGATGGAGAAGCAGGGTGGTGCAATTTATGCGGACCAACTGATTGAACTGATTAACGCATCTACCCAGCCACGCTTTTACGCAACCTATTCTATCCAAGAATTAACACAAATGGGCGCAAATGGGTTGGGGACCACTGGAGCAGGGATTCCGTTTTTTGATTGACATTTTGAAGAGATGTGGATTTCTGGCGTAATTAAGTGGAAGAGTATGATAATCAGCACGAAAAACCTGATCAAGGATTACAATTTGGGCAAGGTGAATGTTCGCGCTCTGAACGGGGTGGACATGAACATCGAAGAGGGTGAATTTGTAGCCATCATGGGTCCTTCGGGATCCGGCAAAAGCACGCTGATGCACATCATCGGCTGTCTGGACACGCCCACGGAGGGAGAGTACCAGCTGGACGGAGTGCTGGTGAGCGAGCTGGATAAAAACGAACTGGCCTTGATCCGCAACCGCAAGATCGGCTTTGTGTTCCAATCCTTCAATCTGCTGCCGCATCTGAATATTCTCAAGAACGTGGAACTGCCGCTGATGTATGCCGGCACCAATCCCAAGGCGCGCGATCTCAAGGCGCGCGAGATCCTGGCCAGCGTGGGTCTCAGCGACAGGCTGAAACACAAGCCAACCGAGCTTTCCGGAGGACAGAGGCAGCGCGTCGCCATCGCCCGGGCGATCGTGAACGCCCCGGCCATCCTGCTGGCGGATGAGCCCACGGGCAATCTGGATTCCCAGGCCGGGGGCGACATTCTGGAGATTTTTAGCAAACTGCACGCGCAGGGCAACACCGTGATCATCGTCACCCACGACAAAGCAGTGGCGGACCGCGCCAACCGCGTGATCCGCATCATGGACGGAAAGATCGAAAATGGCGATCTCGCTGGCTGAATCCCTTTCCATCGGCCTGGCCGACATCCTCACCCGCAAGGTGCGCAGCATCGTTACCATCATCGGCATCGTTCTGGGAGTGATGAGCATCATGGTGGTGCTGGCGATAGTGAACGGGATGAACAAATCCACGCTTGACTGGATGGGTCAGCGCGGCGGGCTCAGTAAGGTGGAAGTGCGGCAAAACTGGGCCTGGGACCTCAGCCGGGGCGGCGAGCCGAGTTTCAGCCTGAGCGAGATCAACCAGATCCGTCAGCTGCTGCCGCCCGTGGAGGCTTTCAACCCCCAAACCCAGCTGCAGCCGCAGGAAATGCTCTACGGCGAACTGGGCTTCGTGATCAGCCTGCTGGGAGTTTACCCGGACATGGAAAAGGTGGAGGATTGGCAGGTGGCCAAAGGCCGCTTCATCAACAGCCTGGACATCGACAACCACAACAACGTGGTGGTGCTGGGCAGCACCACCGCCCGAGAGCTTTTCGCCTCGCGCGATCCGCTGGGCCAGTATGTGGGCTTTGCCGGCCAAAAATTGTTGGTGGTGGGGGTGATGGAAAAAAAATACATGGCGGCGCAGGGCGGGGGCAGCGCGTTCACGGACAACGCGCTGGAATACATGAACCAGCGGGCGTTCGTGCCGCTTTCCACGCTGCTGAGCAAGATCGACCCCAGCCAGAAAGTGAACAGCCTGAGCCTGCAGGCCGCCACGCCGGAAGAGGCGAAGGAACTGCGGCAAGAGGTTGAAAACGTGGTGCTGAACATCAAACAGGGCAAGAAAGTTTTTGAGGTTAGCGCGGCGCAGGAACAGATGGAACAGATGAAACAGAGCTCGATGATCTTTTCAGCCGTGTTCGTGCTCATCGCCGTGATCTCGCTGCTGGTGGGCGGTATCGTGATCATGAACATCATGCTGGCCTCGGTGAAGGAACGCACGCGCGAGATCGGAGTGCGCATCGCCGTGGGCGCCAGACGGCGGGACATTTTTTTGCAGTTCATGGTGCAAACGATCCTGATCACCGCGCTGGGCGGGGTACTGGGCATCATTCTGGGTTTTTCGGTGCTTAAAGCCGTGGGCGCCTATCTGGATCTGCAGGTGGTGGCCTCCGTGCAAATGATCTGGGTGGCGCTGCTCGTCTCCGCGGGTGTGGGCCTGGTCTTTGGCGTCATGCCGGCGATGCGGGCCAGCAAGCTGGACCCGGTGGAAGCTTTGCGGGAGGAATAGCCGTGGAAAAAGAAAAAAAAGGTTTCTGGGCCAATCTCTGGGCGCTGATCGTAACCTCATTCAAAGCCGTGGGGGCCGATCTGGGCAGGCTGTGGGGCTATGTAAGCGAGCCCGCCTCGCGCAAAAAGGTGCTTGCCGATCTTTGGGATTTCCTCAAGCGCTGGTATCGTCTGACCACCCAGGAACGAGTGATGCGCGAAGCCGGATCGCTCACCTACATCACCATCTTGGGTTTCGTGCCTTTTGTGGTGTTTATCCTGCTCATCGTACCGGACCTGCCGTTCTTGAACTTGAGGGAAAAGATCTTTGAGCTCATCACAGACAACCTGATGCCCACATCCGCGCTGGCGGTGAACAACGTGATCGAGGGCATGCTGGAGGGCCGGGCCGGCTTCAATATAATCAACTTCATCGTGATGATCATCTCCTCCTACTCGCTGTTCAAGGTGATCCGGGATTCGTTCGACCGCATTCTGAAGATGGAATATCACACCAAACAGGACCTGATGAGCCAACTGATCAAGTTTCTGGGTACCATCATCCTGGGTGTGTTCATCCTGATGGTGCTGATCTCCAGTTCTTCGTTGCCGCTGATCTCACGGGTGATAAAACTGCCTCTGCTGCGCTGGCTCTCCTATCTGATCCCATTTGTTATGCAGTTTCTGCTGCTGGTCTTTCTTTACACGCTGATGCCCTCGATCAAGGTGCAGCGGATGTCGCTGGTGCGCGGGGCGTTCTGGACCGCCGTGATCTGGATGCTGGTGAAGAGCGCGTTTGATTTCTACATCCTGCGCATGACCAGTTATCAAAAGTTTTACGGCGCGCTCTCCGCCCTGCCGATCCTGCTGCTCTGGATCTACGTGAACTGGCTGATCATCCTGGGCGGGATCGTCATGGTGGCGGTGTTTGAGAACAAAAAGCGCTGGCCGTTGTCCCACAAAGAACCCAACAAGATGATGCGCCTGACTTTGGAACTCTACAACGACGGCAAACTACGCCGCCACCTGGACAAATACATCAGCAGCGGTGAACTTAAAGAGATCATGGACGCTCCCGAGGAAGAGGAGGATGAGGAGTGAAAAAATACGCTTTGATCTCGGTTTCAGACAGATCCGGAGTGGATGCTCTGGCCCGGTCACTGCAACAATTGGGTTACAGCATCCTTTCCAGCTCAGGCACCGCCGGACATCTGCGAGAGCATGGCGTGAAGGTTACTGAAGTAGCTGAAGTGACGGGATTTCCGGAGATCCTGGGCGGACGCGTGAAAACTCTGCATCCGCACATTCACGCGGGAATCCTGGCCGACCGCTCCGATCCCGCGCACATGGAAACCCTGGCCAGGCTTGGCATCGAACGGATCGACCTGGTGGCCGTGAACCTTTATCCTTTCCGCGCCACGCTGGGCAAGGCCGGGGCGACTAAGGAAGAGATCATCGAAAACATCGACATCGGCGGACCCTCCCTGCTGAGGGCGGCGGCCAAGAACCATACCGGAGTTATAGTTATCTGTGATCCAAGCGATTACGACAGCGTACTGCGGCAGCTTCGGGAGAACGGAGAGCTGACTTCGGACACCCGTATCCGTCTGGCGCGCAAGGCTTTTGAGCATGTTGCCGCTTACGATGCCGCCATCGCCGGGTATTTTGGCTCTTTGGAACAGACCGAACAGGTTACGGAACTGCCTTTGCGACTTGAAGTTAGCGCCGCACGTGAAGCCAGCTTGCGTTACGGCGAAAACCCCCATCAGCAGGCGGCGCTCTACACCAACGGCCGGGGCGGCCTCAGCCTGCTGCACGGGCTGGAACTGTCGTTCAACAACCAGCTGGACATCGACTCCACGCTGCGGGCCCTGCGGCTGTTTGACGCGCCCGCGGTGGTGATCACCAAGCACTGCAATCCCTGCGGCATCGGCTGCGCGGAGCGGCTGAGGGAGGCTTATCAAAAGGCGTTTGAGGCGGACACGGAATCCCCATTCGGAGGAATAATCGGCCTCAACCGCGCTCTGGATTTGGACACCGCCCGGCAGATCAACCAAATTTTCACCGAGATCATCATCGCCCCGGATTATGAGGACGGGGTGCTGGATTTTTTGCGTAAAAAGAAAAACCGGCGCCTGATCCGCTATGAAGCCGGCATGCTTGACCCAGCTCAAAACCCCTGGGAATTGAAACAGCTGCTGCAAGGCTGGCTGCTGCAAGGCCGGGATTTGGTGAATGAAGATCCCGCGGCCTGGCGGAACGTGACCAAGCGCGAACCCACACCCCCAGAGATGCTGGCCTTGAAATTTAGCTGGAAAGTAGCTTCACTGCTGCGTTCCAACGCCATCGCCCTCACCGGCGGGGATCGCGTGTTCGGCCTCGGCGCCGGACAGACCAGCCGCATCGATTCCCTGCAGCTGGCGCTGTGGAAGGCTCAAAAGTTCGGCCACGCTCTCAGCGGCGCGGTTTGCGCGTCCGACGGCTTCTTTCCCTTCCGTGATTCCATCGACGTCCTGCACGCCAGCGGGATCCGCGCGATCATCCAGCCGGGCGGCTCCAAAGGCGACGCGGAAGTGATTGCGGCCTGTGACGAATACGGCCTGGCCATGGTCTTTACGGGTTTCCGCCACTTCCGGCATTGATATTTGATTGACAGAATATGAGGTTTTAAAAAGATGACCTGCCACGAACGCGGAGATGTGTCCGAGCTGGCTGAAGGAGCACGATTGGAAATCGTGTATATGTGCAAAACGCGTATCCTGGGTTCGAATCCCAGCATCTCCGCCACTCACTTTTACAATCACCCCCTTTTGCATACAATTTTTAACAAGGAGTTTTTTCAATGAAAACAAGCACTGGCATCATGCTCGGTTGCGGACTTGTGCTGCTCGTCCTGATCGGCGCTTTCGCGGCGGGCTACTTCATCGGCAAGCCTTTCATGGCCGCGTCCTCGACCACTTCGATATCCGGTGGCACCTGGCTGGTATTGGATCCCGCCGGCAGCGTTCCGGATTACACCGAGGTACGCGGTTCCGAATTTTGGGGCTTTGGTCCCCTGAGCGCCGAGGACATCTGCAGCCGGATCCGCAAAGCGGCCGCGGACAGCAAGGTTAAGGGCATCATCATCAAGCCCGGCGGGACGGCGATCAGCTATCCCAATCTGAACGAGATCAGCGCCGCGATGCAGGAATTTACCAAAACCGGCAAACCGGTGATCGCCCACGCGGAAATGCTGGGCCAAAGCGACTATCTGCTCTGCGCCCTGGCGGACAAGATCTACATGGATCCCTCCGCGTCCGGCGGCTTGCTGCTGCAAGGCGTGTCCAGCAACATCCTCTTTTACAGCGAAGCGTTAAAAAAACTGGGCGTCAAGATGCATGTGATGCAATCCGGCGATTATAAAGGCGCCGGCGAACCTTACACCCAAACTTCGCTCAGCCCCGGAACGGAAGCAAATCTCCGCCGGGCGCTGTCAAACCGTTACGATCTGCTGCGCGGCGACATCAGCAGACTGCGCGGACTGGACTCCACCCGGGTGCGTGATATTTACGAAAACCGCGCCGACCTCTTCATCGGCGGAAAAGAAGCCAAAACCTACGGACTGATCGACGACACTCTCACCTGGGATGAAATGCTGGCCCAGTATAAGATCAAGGACGGGGACCGGGTTTCCTTTTCGGATTACGCCTCCCCGGCAGAGACAGCTGTCTCAGGCAACCGGATCGCGGTTGTTAATCTTAGCGGAAACATTGCCGCCACAGAAGGTTACACCGCCGAAGGGATGATCAGCGCGAGCAAGGTTGAGCGGATCCTCGATGACGTCGAAAAAGACAGCTCGGTAAAAGCCGTGGTGCTGCGCGTGAACAGTCCCGGCGGTTCGGCTCTGGAATCCGAGCTCATCTATCAGCGCGTCAAGTCCTTGAAAATACCGGTGGTGATCTCCATGGGCGGGGTGGCCGCTTCCGGTGGATATTACATATCTTGCGCCGGCGATTACATTTATGCCGATCCCCACACCATTACCGGCTCCATCGGCGTGATCATGGCCCTGCCGGAAGCGGTGGAACTGGGCAACAAGCTCGGCATCGACAGCCAGACCCTCAGCTACGGCAAGTACGCCGGCTTCGGCAGTGTTTTCGAGCCTTACGGCGAAGAACTGCTGGCCTCGCTGAAACGCGAATCAGTGGGCGTTTACGCGGAATTCCGCCAGCGCGTGATGGACAGCCGCAAGATCGCGCCGGAGGCCATTGACGCGGTTTCCGAAGGCCGAATCTTCATTGCCGCCGACGCTTTGGACAACAGACTCATCGACGCCATCGGCGGACTTGAAGCCGCCGTAAAAAAAGCCGCCTCCCTGGCCAAGATCTCCAAGTACAGCGTGAGCAACTATCCCCAGCGCGTCAGTGTTTGGGAAATGTTCCGCGACCGTGGCCTGTTCAGCAGCGCGGCCGACCTCATCAGATACCGCGAAACCAGCCTGGAAGACCGTTTGCTGGCCCGTCTGCGCGACACCCTACAACCCCGTAAGTGGCTCTATTTCTGTCCGTTGGAACTGAATTAGGACTGCTGCGCAACCCGACCCACAGGAAGTTTAACAATATGAGAAAAGATAAATTTAACACCGAAATAATCGTGAACGTTCACCCCCTCGAAAAGCGGGTGGCCGTGCTCGAAGACAACAAACTGGTGGAGCTCTTCGTAGAACGCAAGGATAAGCAAAATATCGTTGGCAATATCTACAAGGGCTTCGTGAAAGACGTGCTGCCCGGCATGGGTGCCGCCTTCGTCGAGATCGGTCTGGAACGCACCGCCTTTCTGCACTATTCCGATATCGTGCTGGATTTTTTGGACATCTTTGAAAACGAAAAACAGCGTCCGCGCTTCAACCCCAAGGATTCCTCCCAGATCGGCAACCTGCTCAAATCCGGCCAGGAGATCGTGGTGCAGATCCACAAAGGCCCGATCGGCAGCAAAGGCGCCCGCCTCACCGGCCAGATCTCCATCCCGGGCAAATACCTGGTCCTCTTTCCCAACAAACACAAGATCGCCATTTCCCGCAAGATCTACTCCCAGAACGAACGCAACCGCATCCGCAACCTCCTCACTTCCTTCAAGGACCCGGATTTCGGACTGATCGTGCGCACCGAGGCCGAGGGCTGCGACGAGGACGATCTGCGCAACGAATACAACGCCCTTGTGAAAACCTGGAAACTTACGGACAAACAGATCAAACACCTCAAAGGCCCAATCTGTGTCTTTGAGGAAAACGCCCTGGAAAACTACCTCATCCGCGATCTTTTTGGAGATAACGTGGACCGCCTGGTGATCGACGACAAAGCCTTCGCCAAAAGCATCATCCGCCATCTGGAGGACTTTTCGCCGGACCTCATCCCCGCCGTGGAGATTTACAAGGAAGATTCGCCCATCTTCGACGCGTGGGGCATCGAGAAAAAGATCGACACCATCTTTCATTCGCGCATCTACCTGCCCAGCGGCGGCAACATCAAGATCGAGCAGACCGAGGCCCTGGTGGCCATCGACATCAACACCGGCAGCTTCACCGGCAAGTCCCACTACGAGGAAACCATCAAACGCACCAATGTGGAAGCCGCGGCCGAAGCGGCCCGCCAGATCAGGCTGCGCGACCTCTCCGGCGTGATCATCATCGATTTTATCGACATGGTGAGCGAGCCGAACAAACAGGAGGTGCTGGAAACCCTGCGCAAAGGGCTCAAGCGCGACCGCGCCAAAAACAAGGTTTACAACTTCACCGAACTCGGTTTGGTGGAGGTCACCCGCAAGCGTATGCGCTCCACCCTGATCGCCAAATTTTCCGATGCCTGCCCCACCTGCAACGGCAGCGGCCGCATCGTTTCCAAAGATACCATGCTGATGCGCATTCACCGCTGGCTGAGCCGCTCGGACTACTTTATCCGCAACAAGAAACTCCGCATCGTGGTCCATCCCGAATTGCTGGAACACATCAAGTCCAACAGCGCCTATTTCCACGCTTACAAGGACCAGGTGGACATCCAGGCCGATCCGGAGATGCGGGTCGACCAGTTCAAAGTGTTCAAGCTGCCCGGCTTGGAGGATATCACCTCCAAATTCAGTTGAGCGCTTCCAGGAGCTGAACTACCAGCTCTAAGATCCTTTCCGCGTTCCGGTCCAGCTCCGGGACGCGGATTTTTTTGTCCCGACTTTCGTGGCTTGCCGGGGGTTTCGGTCACCGCGCCTACTTCTCACTTTCGCCAACTGCCTGTCTTCCTCTTGGGCCGCGCCCACGCGCTGGGAACTGGCTCTTTCTCTGCTCCCATCCTTTCATCTTCCAGCATTATTATGTTACTCAAATCGGGATTTCCCCAAGGTGGCTCCCGAGATCAATACGGGATAAATACGGGATCAATACGGATGAAATCCGTATTGATCCCGTATTTATCCCGTATTGATCGTGGGGACGGGGTGGGGAAAAGTCGGAAGTTGGGCCAAGTTTATTTTCGTGTGTAACACCATGTATATTTCACTTGATTCCAGTGAAGGAGGCTGTAAAAAAAAGAGGTGTAACCGCAAAGGTCCCGTTAGGACGATTTATCAGCCAGATCCACAAGCCAGTTATATCTCTCCTGGACTGTTCTTCGTTTGGGATCCGTATCCTCTGAAATGCCGTCCGCTGGGACTTCTTTTCCTAACCAGGGAGGGGGGGGGATGTAAAAAAAATGCCCGGAACGCTTTGCGGAAAAGGTTCCGGGCCAATCTGGATCAGTTGAGGATGGCTATCTTGCCGCGGGCGGTCTTGCCGTCCATTTCCACCACGTAGAAATACACTCCGGAAGCCACTTTCAGGCCGTTGTTGTTTTTGAGGTCCCAGCTCCAGTCAACGTGGTTGATCACGGGGTCGAAGGGTCCGATGGCGGCCGCGCGCACCAGACTTCCGGCGCTGTCGTAGATGCGGAGGTTACCGGTTTTGCCGGAAGGGAAATTGATGATGCTGCATTGTTTGTCCTCCGGGCGCACGGGGTTGGGGTAGACCACCAGATGCTTGAGGTCATGGTTGTTCACCAGATAGAAGCGGGCGACGTTGTTCTGGGGCGAGATCACGTTGCCGGCGAGGTCGCGGAGGTTGTGGATGGTGATCTCATAGGCCGAAGAGCCGTAGCGCACTTTGTTTGCCAAGCCGAGCAGCACCGCATCGTCCGCGTGGGTGATGCTCACGATAGCGTTGTCCGGATCGTTGGAATGATTGTGCAGGATGTAGTTATCTGGGAGTTCCGGGTTGGGATTGGCCGCGGCAATGGATTCGCTGAAGGTTATGCGCACGGTCTGCTGGTCTTCCAGCACCAGGGCCTCCACCACGCTGGGGGCAACGGTGTCTTCCTGCCAGCTGAAGGTATGCACGGATTGGTCCAGCGGAATGTTTTGGACGCTCATGATATTGCTGAGGGTTAGGGTGAAATCTTCTCCGATGGCCAGGAATTGCCGGTTGAACTGAAGCTGCGCTCCGAAATGGGCAGACGTGCTGTTCACGGAGGAAGGCCGGCCCATGCCGTGACTCACATTGTAGAGACTGGGATTGAGGATCTGTACGGACATAGGCTGGTCGAACATGATCAGCAGGGTGTTCGAGCCGGTCATGGTAATGCTGCTCACCTGCGGCGCGCTGTAAGGAACCACTTCCTGCCAAAGCGTGGGGATGCTTTCCATGGGTGTGTAGGCCGGGTCGCAAGCTGTGACGGCGTAGGTATAGGTGACACCCTCCTCCACCTGCAGGTCCAGATAAGAATTGGCTGTTACATCGTCCAAAACGATGGTTTGGCCATCTTCGCCCCGTCGGTAGAGGCGGTAGAACTGAGCACCGTTGCCGATCCAGCTAAGGTGCACTGTGCTGCCGTCCAGGGCCTGGGCCTGGAAATTGGCCGGGGTGGACGGGCCGGTGAAGGGGTCCTCGGAGGTCCATTCCACAAAGATCACTGAATCAGGCTCCACTTCATAATTGGCGAGGAAATAGGAACGGTTGTTGGCGTCTTTGTAGGCCATGAGGGCATAGTTACGAAAGCTTTGGCCGTAAAACTGTGGCTTGAATTTACCGTCTATGTATTTGATGGTGTAGAGGTTGGGCGAGATGGCGAGGATGATCTCGTCTTTGGCGTCATTATCCAGATCGTGGGCGAGGATGGCGTTTTGCGAGGCCACTTCGTTGAACATCACGGAGCCCATGCTGGTGTAGGTGTTGTTGGAGACGTTTTTAAAGCCTTCAAAGTACCAGAAGTTCTGATTGGGGTCCAGGTTGTCTTTGTAGTATCCGCCGATGAAGAAATCCTGGCGGCCGTTGCCGTCGAAATCGCCGCTGGCAATGCTGTAGGTATTGCCGATGGGCATCCTGTGAGACCAGGCCAGATCGTACATGTTGTCGTTCCTGATCTCATAGATCATCACGTCACCATCGGTATCCGCGGTGAGGATGTCAAGATAGTTGTCATTGTCAAAATTCTTTACAGTGATGGTGGGAACGAAGGTGTTGTAGAAATCCGTCTCGCTGTTGTTATCGAGGGTGTTTTTGGCCACAAAGGTATTTCCGGCACGCTTGTAGGCCTGGATCACGCGTTTGGCGGGCAGGATCTTCACCAGCAGGAGGTCGCCGATGCCGTCGCGGGAATAATCCGCGATCACACCGCCGGTGATGGAAGTGTCCTCCCAAAGCGGGAGATTGGGGTAGGTGCTGGTAAGCTGGCTCTCCATCAGCACCGCTGTATCGCCTTTGAGCATCAGCAGTTCCTGGCCCATATCGTTGGTGTTGCCCGCCCCAAGCAGCCAGAAAGAATCGTTGAAGGAATGCTTGAGAATATGTCCTCCACTCTGGGGCTGATAAACAAAGACCCCACCGTAACCGGTTTTGGGCAGGTCCATGCCGATGTACTCCTTGTAACCGTCGCCGTCATAATCGTAGGTGTAGTTCAGCGGGACGCGGGGTTCACCGATCTCCTGCCAGCTGTAGCCGTAACTGGGGATCAATTCGTAGCTGATGTCCAGAAAATCCGCATAGGTGGCGGAAAGGAAATCCGCATCGCTGGTGTTGGTGGCTCTGATCTGAACGCTGATGGGGCCTTCGGGGACATTTTGGGGGATCGCCCAAACGTGCGTGCTGTCGAGCATGGCACCGTAAACGGTGTACTGCGCGCCGGCGGAATCGGTGATGAAAAGTTCGGTGCGCACATATTCATTGAACACCGCGGAGGCGTAATAGCGCAGATTCTGTCCGTCATAGCGGCTGAATCCCATCACGGATTGCTCCCTAAGGATGGGGGCGGTGCGGTCGTAAACTAAAGTGCGGAAGTAGTTGTATTTCTTTCCCGCGGTGCTTTCATACTGCACCCGGACGGTGTAGGTGCCTTCGGCGAAAGCCTCCGGGATGTGGAAATGGGCCAGGATGCCGTTCTGCACCTGCTGCTGATAGTGGGAAGGGTAGTTCTGATGCGTATTTACGTCATACCAATCCAGAATGGTGGGTACCTGGGCGCTGGTGTACATCACGCTGTAGCGGAAGAAGTCACTACCGGCCACCGTGCCGGTGATGTCCACACCACCGGTGATGCCGGAGTGGTCCAAAGGCTGGTCGATGTAGACCAGAGGCGGCTGGGTGTTTTCCAGCAGTTTTTTGGTGTTCAGCAGTCCGTGGCCATAGAATTGGTCAAAACCGGGAGTGCCAAGGTCGTCGGTGGAGGTGAGCAGCCGGGAGCGGACCTCATCCGGTGAGAGGCCGGGATGCAAAGACAGCAGCAGGGCCGCGGCTCCGGCCACATACGGCGAGGACATCGACGTCCCACTCTGCAGGAAGTACTCTTCTCCCAGGTCCACCTTGTAGGTGCTGAGCACCATTTCGCCCGGGGCCACCAGGTCCAGGTCCGGTCCGTAGCTGGAGAAACCGGCGATGTTGCGGTTGCGGTTGATGGCGCCCACGGAGATCACGTTGGAAAGCTTGGCGGGATAACTGAGGACGGGGCCGGGATCGTTGCCGGCGGAAGCCACGATGGTCACACCCTTGGAGTGGGCGTAGTTGCAGGCGTCACCGATGATGGGGGAGTAGTTTGGGTCGCCCCAGCTGAGGTTGAGCACGTGGCAGCCGTTATCCGCGGCGTAGATGATGGCGGCGGCGGCGTCGTCGTCCTGCAGATAACCCTGTCCGGCGGTGGTGCGAAATCCTGCCCGGATGGGCATGATCTTCACATTCCAGCAAACTCCCGTGACCCCGATGCCGTTGTTGCCCACGGCGCCCACGATCCCCGAAACGTGCGTGCCGTGATAGTTTTCGTCCTCCACATTGTTGTCCTGTTCCAGATAATCGCCCACGGCGGTGTCAGAGAGTTCCGGCGCGTCGGAGAAATCCCAGCCGCACCAGTCGTCGATGTAGCCGTTGCCGTCGTCGTCGATGCCGTTGTCGTGCAGGCCCAGGGCGGGGTCTTCGCCAGGATTTACGTAGATATTGGCGCTCAGGTCCGGATGGTTGATAAGACAGCCGGAATCGATGATCCCCACCACCACTTGGGAACTGCCGGTGGAGTAGTTCCAGGCCTGGGGATTGGCCACCACATTGTGAAACTGCTCCGGATAGAGGGGGTCGTTGGGTACGATGTGCAGGGTGGAAAGGTAGTTCGGCTGAATATATTCGATGCCGGGGAAACTTATCGTTCCCGCGCGCAGGGCGTCCCAATCCGGCTCGGAGGCCAGATTAACCAGGAAATACTTCGGCTGGTGCATTCCCTTGAGCGGGGTCAGGCTCACAGCGCCGTGGGCGTTCAGCCAGGAGTCGAACTCGGTGAGCCCGGTGCGGTTCGATTTGGGGTCCAGAGGCTGTCTGGTCTTCACGATAAGCTGACCGGGAGTTAGGTTCAAAGCAGGAAGCAGCGCTGAGATCAGCGCCAAGGCAGGCAGAGTCAGAAGGTGTTTGAATTTCATGCTTGCCGCTTAGAAATAATAGGACAGGCCGAAGGAATGCACATCGCTGAGCTGGCTGGAAAAGGAGGCCCAGCCGTAGTCGATGCCCAGGCGCTTCCAGCGCAGACCCAGCCCGGCTGTGAGGTCTTCGGCGTCGTGGTTGATCTTGTAGCCGGCGCGCAGCAGGGCCAGGCCGTAAAGGCTGAATTCGGCGCTCACCGCGCCTTTCCAGTTTTCGTCGATAGCCTTGATCCCGCTAAGTTCCACCTCGATGGAGTTTTCCCCCAGCTTGAATTTTCTGCTAAGGTCCATTTCGAGGCTGAGGGGAAAGAGGGTCCGCTCTTCGTTCATGGCGGAGGAAAAGCCCAGATTGCGCACAGCCAGGTTGAATTGGGTGTCTTTCACAGGCGTTAGCCAGGTGACGCCCAGATCGGTGTGCAGGCCGTAGCTGGAATCGGTGTTTAGCTTTTCATAGGCGATACCGGCGTTGATCCCGGCGTAGAGCGAGGGCGAGACCCGGAGGGCGTAGTTGCCCAGCAGGTCCACGTTGAGCGGCGAATAGCTGCCGATCAGGACCCCGTTATCGTCGCGGATCTCCAGTACGCCGTAGTCCAGGGTGCGCAGGGCCACCCCGAAATGCGCTTTACGGTCGGAAAAAGAATAGTAGAGGTTGTTGGCGGCTGTGTCCTCCAGCCAAAGCATATGGCTGGCGCCGAGGGCGCGGTGACTGCTGAGGGCGGAGGCTGAGGGCTGGCGCAGGAAGGCGGCGAGGTCACTTCCGCTGCCGATGCCCCGTCCGGCCAGGCCCAGGGCCACGGGGTTGCTGCTCACATCCAGAAACTGGTAGCCGTAAGCTCCGAGGTTGTCGTGAATTCCGGCCGGCAGCGCGGAGAGGGCGGCCAGCACCAAAACTATGATCAGGAGTATGTCTTTCATTTGTCTTGCTCCGTTATTTTTCCACCGCGAATTTGATGCTGCGGGAGTCCCGGTCACCCGTCACAACGCAGATATAGACGCCGCTGCGCAGTCTGTCCGCGGGGAGGTTCATCACGTCGCGGTTGCGCAGCCAGGCTTTGGCGGTGCTGGTCTGGCGGTAGATCAGGCTGCCGTTGATATCGAAGATCTTCACTTCCAGGGCGGTGTCGCGGCTGGTCATGACGTTCAGGGTCAGTTTTTGATCGTAGATGGATTTGAGGGGGTTGGGGAAGATGTAGAGTTCCCCGGGGACGAAAAGGTCAGTGGTTTGATACTGGTTCGGGAAATTCGTGCCGTCGCGGCTGGCCTGGCGCAGCAGGGAGCCGTATTCGCTGGTCCAACCGGTCTGGAGGTCGGACAGATAGGCTTCAGGCAAGATCTGGCGGTAGATGGAGCCGTCGTCGGAGGCCAGCCAGGCATAGATCTGGCCGTCGGAACCCGAAGCGATGAAGGGCAGATTGCGGCTGCGGCGTCCGAAGGAGACGGGGAAGCCGGGTTTCACCCGGTAACTGTTTTCCCAGCAATTCAGGCGGTTGAAGCCAAAAGCGCCCAACAGCTCCTTGGCGCTGTCATGATCGATGTCCGCGGCCAGCACTCCGGAACTGAAGGCCAGCGAATCCGATGCCGCCAGGTTTAGCGAGGCCGGGCTCATCCTCGAGCCGGCATAGTCGATTACGGCGACGCCTTGGTCTGATGAGATGATCAGGTCCAGGGTGCCATTCACGTCCCAGTCAGCGATGGTCAGGGGCGCCGAGGCGCGCATGTCGTGGATGTAGGGAAAGCCGGGCAGGATATTGTTATCGGAATCAAACACGTAGATGGAATTGAGGCACTGGACGATCACCTCGCCCTGGCTGGAAGGGTTTTGGGGCTTGAGCGGCGCCACGAAAACGGCCACCAGAGTGGAATCCAGTGGTACGGGGAGGATGCGGCAATCCGCGGTGCCCGGACTGGCTGGATCCATTTGCCAGACACAGAACATTCCTTCCTGCCGGGAAGGGATGTAAAGGTGGTCGCGGAACCAGGCCATATTGGCCAAAATCGGATACTCAAATTCCCTGAGAACGTTCATTCCGCCTTCGACGGGATCATGGCTGAAAAGCGTGCCTCTCTGTCCGGGGAGATCGCTGTTCAGCGCCAGGTACAATGATGATCCCGTGCTGAGGGGGTGGGTGGCCCAGTTGTGGTTGCCGAAAGTGTGAATGTACTCCCCGCCCGAGGCGTCCAGGCGGAAGAGCCGGGCCAGGTTTTCCACCTGCATGGGAAAGTAGAAATCGATGCCGTCCCAGACGTAGGTGTAATCGATGGGGTCGCGGTAGAGGGGAAATCCCGGCAAGGGCAGCTCCTCCTTGAAAATGTGGATCGCTCCGTCGGGCTGGGGATAAACCAGCTCCGGGCTGCCGTCACCGTCAAAATCAACGCTGCAGGCATTAATGGGATTGGGACCGCTGTAGCCCGTGGACAGCCTCCAGCCGAAACTCACGGAGAAGCTCATGTTCTTGCCGCTGGCACTGATATCGTAGATTTCCACCGGGATGCCGCCGTAGTAGCTGGCCGCGGTGGGCAGCGAGAGCATACCGTTGTGCGATTGCATCCCAAAATAGTCGTTGTTGCCGGCGCGGAAGCTGTCGTAGGGACTGCCGTACTTGTACTGGTCGGCCGCCGCGACGTCAAGATGCTGGATGCCGTCGGCTTCCTCGAGGTCGATGCCCTTGTGCTGGGCGTAGGCGTTGATGGTGTTGAGGTCGAAATTGGCGGTGAAATTCTGGGCGATCACATTCTCGTCGATGTGCCAGATCAGCAGTCCGGAACCGTCCACGGGAATTGACATACCGGTGGGGATGGGTCCGCCCAGGCCGGGCAGCATGAAATCCCACTCGCTGCCTTTATAGCGGTTCTCCATGAAGTTAAAAAAGGGCAGATCCGGATAGTTCTCATAGTAGTCCTGCTCGCCCGGGGGCAAAAGGTTGAAGCTGTAGCTGGGCAGGTTGTTGTAGGGATCTACGCTGCCGTCGGGATTCTGCTGGCGGTTTTCCACCAGGAAATACTCGCTGTCCGAGATGGGGATCTTGTAAACGCGGTCGGTAACAGGCATGTGGTTCAAAAAGTGCGACACTGAGAGGTTAACGGAGGATTCGGTGATGGTGACGGGCGTTTCCCAGCCCAGCAGCGCGCGGCACCAGGGGCTCACCTGCGCGGGCACGTAACCACTGGCGTTCCAGATCCCGGTTCCCATCAGGCCCCAGTTGCCGATGCCCTGCGAACCGCCGTTGCTGGAATCATTGTCAAAGAGCGACGGCAATCCCAGAATGTGGCCGAATTGGTGGGCCAGCACCCCGTAAATGCTGAAGAGATAAGCGTCGGCGTTATCCTCGCCCTCGCCGGGAAAATAGTCCTGAAACTCGTGTTCCGGCACAATCACGATGTTGGTGAGGTTGATCCCGTCGGCGGGATAGCCGGGATAGGCGTCATTTTCCTCGTCGAACCAAGATTGCAGCCGGCCGCGGGTGAGGAAGGTCGACCAGATCTCATCCTGGTTGTAGCCGTTGATGTCGGATTCCTGGCCCGCCCCGGCGTGAAAAACGATCACACCTCCGTACTGGCTGAAATCGATCTCCTGGTCGGCCATCTGGATCAGTTCCTGCGTGAAGTCTTTCAACCTCACGTCCGTGGTGTCGGCCACATCCTGTCCGTAATAGCCCAAGGTTTGGGGAAGGGTGAAGATGGTGGGATGCAGCGTGTAACTGAGCTGATAGGCGCCGTGGGAGGCGTCGTTGAAAAAGTCGCCCAGGTGGATCATCCAGCGGTCGAAGAAAACGCCGTCGTGAGCCAAAGAATCGGGATATTGGGGGCTGGGTACAAACTGGACGTCGCTAAACTGCGCCCGCAGCACCAGGATGTTGTTGGGAAGGATTTTGGGCGCGTCAGCCGCCCTGCCCGAACCCAAACCGGGAACCTCCAGCCGGGTGGGCTGGAAACCGGACGGAATGTGGCTGTGCCGAGGGTGCGGAGGCACCATCGCTCCAAGCAGGCCCGCGATCGCGAGCGCCATGACCAGACACAAGGCCTGTTTTGATCCTGAAAGCATTACAAGCTCTCCCTGACTGTCAGATTGTTAAAAACGTAAACCCATTCCGCCGCGCGCGGCGCCAATATATAAAAAACCTTGAGGCCCATAAATCCGCCCTGCCAAAGTCTGTCAATAAAAAACCCGCCTATCCGGAACGATTAAGCCGGCGCGGGCGGGTCCAAATTGCGGCGACATCGCCTTGGCTGTTGTCTTACAGAGTCTTACCAGCCAGGAAATCCGCTTCGTTGCATTTGCAGATCTTGGCGAATCCGTAGCGGGGGGTCCAGCCGTCGGTGCCTTTTTTACGGTTTGAAATGGTCTTGATCTGTTTGATCTCGGTGTTGCAAACCGGACATATGATCTTGCCTTCGTTGGAAGTCTCGTGAGCCAGTTTGGCGGCAAAGCTTTTCACTTTTCCCATTGTTTCCTCTCTCGCGCCTCGCGGCGCGTATCTTGATTATTTTGTTTAATTCGCTCTTTCGAGGTATTCGCCGCTGCGGGTGTCGATCTTCACCTTGTCTCCGGTTTCCACGAAGAAAGGAACGATGAGCCGCAGCCCGGTTTCCGTGTAAGCGGTCTTGCCGCTGCCGGAGGCGGTGTTGCCTTTGACGTTGGGTTCACATTCGGCGATGGTCTGCACCACTGTAACGGGCAGCTCGATGCCCAGGATCTCGCCGTTGGGGGCAAACATGATGGTGAGTTCCATGTTTTCCATCATCAGCTTGGCCAGATCGCCGATCACATGTCCATCCACGGGCAGCTGTTCGTAGGTTTCGGTGTCCATCATCACAAAGAACTCGCCGTCATGGTATGAATACGCCATCTTGCGGCGTTCCACGCGCACTTCGTTGAAGTTGTCGCTTTCGCGCCAAGTGTTTTCCACGACCTTGCCCGTGCGGACGTTTTTGAGCTTGCTGCGCATGAATGCGGGGCCTTTACCCGGTTTCACGTGGAGAAATTCCACCACTTCCCAGAGGGCGTCTTTGAATTCTATGATCATCCCGTTGCGGATGTCTGACATGGTTGCCATAGTGTTATGTTCCTTAAAGATTTATCTCAGAAAAGCCAAAAAAATCAGGCCCGGCTTTTTGGCAAGGATTTTCTTGCGCGGATTTCCGCTTGACAGGATAAGCGTTTTGCGCTGGAGTGTTTGACCATGTAAATTACTCTCTTCCCAAAGGATGGATCATGCCCGTTACGCTTACCGAAGTAAAGACCCCCAAGGACATGAAACGCTTCGTGTTCCTGCCCGAAGTGATCAACGCCGGCCGCCCCGGCTGGGTGCCGCCGATCTTCGACGACGACAAAGCCGTACTCAACCCCAAAAAGAACCCCGCCCTCAGCTATTGCGATACCGTGTACATGCTGGCCTGGAAGGACGGCAGGTGCGTGGGCCGTGTGGCCGCCACCATCAACCGCAAATACAACGAATACGCGAGCGCGAAAACCGGCCGCTTCGGCTGGTTCGACGCCATCGACGACCTCGAGGTGGTGGACGCGCTGCTGAAATTCGCCGAAAACTGGGTCAAAGAACGCGGGATGACCAAGATCGTGGGTCCCATGGGCTTCACTGAAGAAGATCCCGAAGGCTTCATCTTCATGGGCTACCACGAAAATCCCACCCTCGCCTGCTATCAGAACACCCCCGTGATGAACGAGTATGTGGAAAAGCTGGGCTACGGCAAGGAACTCGACTGGTTTGTGTACAAGCTGGACATCGTGAAGACCATGACCCCGCTCTACCAGAAATTATTCGAACGCGCCAGCCGCAGCACCCTCTTCCGCCTGAAGGAATTCAAGGCCAAAAAAGAGCTTCAGGCCTATATCCGGCCCATATTCAAGCTCATGAATGAGTGCTTTGTGGATATCTACGGCTACTCTCCGCTCAGCGACCACGATGTGGACCATCTGGCCAAACGTTACATGTCCATGCTCGATCCCCGCTTCATCAAAGTGGTGGAAACCCCGGCAGGCGAAGTGATCGGCTTCATTGTTTCCATCCCCAACTTTTCCCCCGGGATCGTGAAAGCCCGCGGACGCCTCTTCCCCTTTGGGATCTTCCACATCATGAGCGCTTCCAATAAGACCACGCAGCTGGATAATTATCTCGGCGCCGTCAAACCCGAATTCCGCGGCAAAGGCGTGGACATCCTGATGGGCTATGCCCAGCTGAAAGCCGCCACCGCCGCAGGCCTCAAGATCATGGACAGCCACCACGAGATGGAAAACAACACTCTCGTGCGGGCCGAAATGGAACGTACCGGAGCCGAGATCTACAAAAAATTCCGCCTCTATTCCAAACAACTCTGAGGTCAGTTCTCCCTAAGACCCATCCCGTACGCCCCTTGCCCGCCTCCCGCTGAGTTCCTGCCTGAGAGGCGGGAACTCAGCGGGAGGTTAAGTGGAGGTGAATGGGAGGCGCCTTAGGGAGAATTTGCTGAGGTCACGTTCCGGAGTATTTGCTGGAGTTGAGCCAGACGCGAGCATCGACTACAGCACATCCACGCGGAATGATAATCCGAGGTCTGTCGGTTGAAAGTTCTGTGTTCATTCAATCCCTCCACCCACTCGGCTTGAAAATATCCCAAAAGAAAACCCCGCCGAAGCGGGGTGGATGCATTATAAGGTAAGAGACCGGGTTTATTCCTCGATCTCGAGCACGGCGTTGCCTTCCAGGGAGTCGATCATGAACTGGGCGGATTCGTTGAGTTCGC
>CAZVXH010000017.1:0-34398 GCA_964631015.1 uncultured Candidatus Cloacimonadota bacterium
AAAAAAGAACCGCCGCCCAAAAAGGACGGCGGCTGTAGCTTAGATCAGGCTAACTCAATATGAGTCGCGTTGAAATCTGTTGCGGTTGTACTGCTGCTTCTTGGCCTTGCGGCAATCCGGGCAGCGCTGGGGTTCGTTGGTCAAACCCTTTTCCTTGTAAAATTCCTGTTCGCCTTCGGTGAACACGAATTCTTTCGAGCAGTCTTTGCAAAGCAATGTCTTATCTGGCATGGCTTTCTCCTTTGTGTTTGGGACATCTGACATTCGGGTTTGAGGCTCTCCCAGAACAAAAAGGAATAGGCTCATGGAATGTTAATCCCTGTATATTGCGCAAAAAATGCCGGGCCCGTATTCTGTCAATCATTATTTTTCAGAATGTGGTCTTGTCCACAAAATTGAAGGCGTCGATCAACATTGTGGGTATGCAACTGGAGGGTGAGGGCGATTCCTGTTTACCCAGCGCCAGGATCCTTCTGGTGGCGTCGTGGGGCATCTCGTTGAAGCGCAGATTGTTCACCGCGTGGCGCACCTGGCCGTCTTCAAAATACAGCACGCCGTCGCGCGTCATGCCGGTGAATTCCCCAGCCTTGGCATCCACGGTGCGGATGTACCAGAAGCGGTTGATGATCAGCCCCCGCGGCACCAGCCTCATCATTTCTTCCTCCGTGGCGTCACCGCCGGGGATGAAATAATTGTACAGGCTTTGCGGCCGGGCGTTCTTTTCCTTGGCCCAAAACCGGTTGGTGGGCAGGTTTTGCAGCACGCCGTTTTCCACCCAGTTGATCTCGGTGTTGGCGATCCCTTCGCGGTCATAGGGCCGGGAGTGGAGCCTCGGTTCTTTCAGAGTGGAGCGCAGGCTGAAATTGCTTCCGAAGAAGGGTTGGCCCAGCTGGCCGGTGTAAGGGGTGAAACCTTCGTCGCTCTGGCGCCGGTTCATCATCCAGGCCATGAACCACAGCAGTTCCTCCAACGCCGGCGGGCGCAGGATCACGGGTATTTTGCAGGGATCGAAATCCTGCATCGACTTCAGGCTTTCGGCCTGGTCCAATAAACGCCCGAATTCCCGTTCCAGCGAGAACGCGCCGAAATCCTTGGCTTCGTAGGACACCTTGGTTTCCACCGCCTCCTTTTTGAGCGTCATGGAGTGCCCGAAAGTACTCACCATGTCGCTGCCGGCGAAGCCGTTTTTGGTGAACAGGCAGCTTTCGTACAGGTGTTTTTCGGTCATGCCGGAAACCGTGGCGCCGTAAGCCTTGGCCTTGGCGATGGCCTGGGCCACGATCTCCACCATCCGGGCGGGTTCCAGATCCCGGGTGGCCGGGTCGCAATTGTTCACTTCCGGAAGGGTTTGCGGACCAACGCTGGGCAGGTATTCCGGGTCGGGACGGTTAAGCCGGGCGATGTCCTCGGCCGTCTTGATCAAATGGTCAAGCGTGGTCTCGTCGCTCTGATTCACGCTGCAGCTGCCGGTCTTTTGCCCGAAGGCGACCTCGAGATCGATGCTCAGTCCGGGTCCGGCGATGTGCTGGGTGATGCCGTTCTGGGCGAAGCGGGTCTCGTGGCTGTCGTTCGATCTGACGCTCAGGCTGTAATCGTCGGCCTGAACATGGGTTTGGATGTATTGGGCGATTTTTTCAAAGAGCGGATTCATCGGGAACCTCCCACGCGGATATTGCGGAATCTGGCTGGCGCGGCGCCGTGCGTCATTCTGGCCGACTGGCTGGGCTGGCCTTTGCCGCAGTTGATCACTCCGAAAGGCCTCCAGTAGCGTTCGTCGCAGATGGCGTCGCAGCTGTTCCAAAACTCCGGATTGCTGGATTTGTAGAGCACTTTCTTCAGCGGGCGATACAGCTTGCCGTTCTTGATCTCCCAGAAAAAATCACCGCCGAACTGGAAATTGACGCGGTGCTGATCGATCGAAAAGCTGCCCTGGCCCTGGATGTAGACCCCGTCCTCGGTATCGGCGATCAACTCACTCGGGCTGAGTTCCTTGGTGCCGGGCAGTAGATACAGATTGGGAATGCGGTTGATCGGCTGGTCGGAGTAATAGGTGGCGCGGTTGCAGCCGCGGGAATACTCCAAACCTATTTCCAGAGCGGTGTCGCGGGTGCTGCCGTATTCGTTCAGGATGCCGTCTTTGATGATGTGCCATTTCTGGCCGGGCACGCCGTCATCGTCGAAACCGAGTGTGGCCAGCCCCTCACTGAGGGTGTTGTCACCCACAAAGTTAATGATCTCGCTGCCGTAGCGGTAGTTTTTCAGCTTTTCCGGTGTGGCAAAGGAAATGCCGGCGTAGTCGGCTTCCCAGCCCAAAACGCGGTCGAGTTCGGTGGGATGGCCCACGCTTTCGTGCATGGTGAGGCCCAGGTGCATGGGGTCCAGGATCAGCGTGCGCCGCTCTTCCGGGCCCAGCGGATCGGCTTTGACCTTGATCAGCGCTTCCTCCGCGATCTGCTTCGCTTTTTCCGTCAGGTTCAGGCTTTCGATCCATTCCCAGCCGGTGGCCTTGCCGCCTTCGTTGAAACTCCGGCTCTGGCTGTCGCCTTCGTACACCGCGGTGGCCGTGATCATGGGCGTGATCCACTGGGTGTTGCTTTCCAGCCTGGTGCCAAGGGTCGAGCCGAAGAACTTTTCGTCGCGGTGCAGGATGAGGTAAAACATTGCCCGCTTCACGCCCTCATGGGCCAGCAGGGTGCGGTTGACCTCCAGCATCAGCTCCACCTTTTCCTTCATCGGCACGTCGCGCGGATCGAGCTTCACCGGGGTCTCGTATTTGGCGATGTAACTGCGTTCCGGGGCCAGGCGCAGTTTTTTGTCTTTGTTCACGGAAGCGGAAAGAGTGGCGATCTCGGCGGCGCGACGCACCGTTTTTAAGACCGACTCATCGCTAAAAATATTGGAGTGGGCAAAGCCCCAGGCCCCGTCCTTGAAAAAGCGGACCCCATAACCGTAAAGAACACTGTTGGACGTGTTTTTAAGGCTCAGGTTCTGTAGAAAGATCACCTCGTCGGTGGTCTTCTGAACGCGGATGTCGGCATATTCGGCGCCGAGCTGCTCCGCCGCGTTCATGGCCAGATCGAGATATTTCATCAATCCTCCCAATTGGATTTTGGCTTGGTTGTTGCGCCTTCAGACATTGCAACCCCGCCTTCCAATCCAGCAAAATTCCCCTCCCCCGCTTGTCAAGCCGGAATTTTCATTTGACAGATATGGCCGCCTCCGTGGACCATTCTTCCCCTGGCTAATCGCCGGCTCAATAAGTTTCAAAAAAAGGAATCTTCAATATGGACTGTCCTTTCTGCAATTTACGCGCCAACCAGATTCTGCTGGAGAACGAGAATTTTTTCGCCATCCGGGACCTCCACCCCACCTCTGAAGGCCACTGCCTCATCGTCTCGCGCCGCCACGTCTGCGATTTCTTTGAGCTTAGCGCGGCCGAAGCCGCTTCCCTGCATGAACTCAGCCTCAAGCTGCGCGAACTGCTGCAGCACGAACACCATCCCGACGGCTGTAAACTGCTGATGAATTGCGGCGCCGCCGCCGGACAAAGCGTTTTCCACTTCCATCTGCACTTCATTCCCCGCTACACCGGAGACAGGAGGAATTTCCGCAGATTGACCGCCTCGCTGAGGGAGGTATTGTAAGCTATAGTTACTGGTTATCCTGGTTAAAACTGCCCTCGGTGGATCATTCCTCCCAAGATCAATACGGGATAAATACGGGATCAATACGGATGAAATCCGTATTGATCCCGTATTTATCCCGTATTGATCTTGGGAGGAATGTTGGAGAATTTCGCCATTCTGGCAATAGTTGCTGATTATACTCGCGCATGGTCGAAAGAGCTGTGATACTCTTTCGGGCCATGGCTCGGGTGGGGTCCCGGATCAAGTCCGGGATGAAGCGAAGGGAGTTGTTTGCCGTTAATCCATGCCCGCCACTCTCGCTGGATTCCAGCCTGTCGGCTCAGATCACCAAGTCGAGGACGGGCAGCATTTCGGCCAGGAAATCGGCATAGCGGTCCGCGAGGATGGCCGCGCGCGCCATTTGCATCAGTTCCTGGTAGAACCAGAGGCTGTGGATGGTGGTGAGGCGCATGCCCAGGATCTCGTTCATGCTGATCAGATGGCGGATGTAGGCGCGGGAAAAGTGGCGGCAGGTGTAGCAGCCGCAGTCCGGATCGATGGGACCGAAATCTTCCTTGTAGCGGGCGGCTTTGATGATCATTTTGCCGCGGCGGGTGAAGATGCTGCCTTTGCGGGCGTTGCGGGTGGGCATCACGCAGTCGAACATGTCCACGCCGTTGGCGATGTTCAGAAGAAGGTCGCTGGGGGTGCCCACACCCATTAAATAGCGGGGTTTGTCGGCTGGCAGGATGTCGTTCAGAAAAGCCGTGATCCTGAACATGTCGTCTTTTTCCTCACCCACGGCCAGTCCGCCGATCGAGTAGCCGGGAAAATCCATGTCCATCAGGGCCAGAGCCGAGCGTTCGCGCAGATCTTCGTAAATGCCGCCCTGCACGATGCCGAAGAGGGCCTGTTTTTTAGTGTTTTTAAAGGCCGCCTTGCCCCGTTCGGCCCACTGGAGCGTGGTTTTGAGCGAACGTTCCACGTATTCCCGGGTGGCGGGGTAGGGCGGGCATTCGTCGAAACTCATGATGATGTCGGCGCCGAGGGCTTCCTGGATGCCGATCACACTCTCCGGGGTGAAAAAGTGGCGGCTGCCGTCGATATGCGACTGGAACTTGACGCCTTCTTTACTGATCTTGCGCAGCGCGGCCAGGCTCATCACCTGGAATCCGCCGCTGTCGGTGAGCATCGGCTTGGACCAGGAAATGAATTTGTGCAGACCGCCGGCGTCACGGATAAGTTCATGTCCCGGACGCAGATAAAGGTGATAGGTATTGCCCAGGATGATCTGCGCGTGGGTCTCATCCAGTTCGTGGGGACTCATCGCCTTCACGGTGCCGAGGGTGCCTACGGGCATGAAAACCGGGGTTTTGATCTTGCCGTGGCTTGTGGTGATCGTGGCGGCGCGGGCACGGTTGGATGTTTTCTCGAGTTTGAATTTAAACATCGTTGGAGAAAAGGAGAAAAAGAGAAAAGGTTGCGCGGGGTGGCAACATCCAGCTTAAGGTTGCCAGGGTTATCTCAGGCTTTTTCAATTCTAACCTTAAGAGCTTTGATCAGATTGATGAGCATCGAGCGAATATGCCTGATCTGCGCGGAGTAACATTCAAAATCATGATAATACTCAAGCCGGAAAGCAAGTTCAAGCTGGGTTTCAAGTTCGGAGAGGGAACCGTTGGCAATGTTCAGAAAACGGATGAATTCCGGAGTGCTGTTGCGGCTGTGACCTTCAGCCACATTCGACGGTATAGACACTGCGCATCGCCTCATTTGAGATGTGAGGCAATACAGTTCCTGGCTTGGAAAAGAGTTTGTCAGCTTGTAAACTGCCAGGGCAAGGTCCATGCTCTTCCCGTAAACTTCCAGGTCGCGATAGGATCCCATATCAACATCCTTTACCAAAAAAACCTAACAACTTGTCAGAACCCTTTCCTGGCATCTGGTCACTTTGGAACCATGAGGCACAGGCTTGAGCCAGGCCGCCAACTTTTTCCCTTTTTCCCCATTTCTCATCGGTTGGCAAACCTTAGAACTTCGCTGGCCACATCCGAATACAGGGCCAAAATCATCAGTCCCAGCAGCAGCACGAAGCCAATGGATTGCAGCACTGACTGCACTTTCAGCGGTATCGGCCGGCGGATGATGCCTTCGATGATGGCAAAGAGGATCATGCCGCCGTCCAGGATGGGGATGGGGAGCAGGTTCATGATCATCAGCATGAGGCTGATCCCGCCAAAGAAGATCAGCAGATTGCCGAAGCCGCGCTGCCCGATCTGCTGGCTCATGGTGGCGATCATCACCGGGCCGCCCACGGATTTTTTGAGTTCGCCGGGACTGCGCAGCAATTTGCCCAGCATCTGATAGTTCAGGGAGATGAAGTTAGCCGCGTTGAAGGCCCCCAGTTTGATGGCTTCGAAGACGTTGAACCTAAGGTCGTAACGCACCGGCTGGTATTGCATGATGCCAATGGCGCGGCTGCCGCCGGTGTTGAGGCTGGATTCCAGTTTGAGGCTTTTCTGGAAGCTGACGCCGTCGCGCTCGATGGTCAGCAACACCCGGTCCCGCGGGGCGTTGATGATCATTTCGCGCATCGCGTACCAGTCTGCCACAGCCACGGAATCCACCGCCGTGATGCGGTCGCCGGGCTGCAGTTTGGCATGGTAGGCCGCGGTTTTGGGCACCACTTCGCCCACCCGGGAGTCCGCGATCGGATAAACGCTGGCCAGCAGGGAATCCACGTCCTTCGCGCCGATCTGAGCTGATTTATGCTCACCGGAGCGACTGTACAGAACTGTGCTTCGCGGCTTTTCCAGCAGGCCTTCCAAAAATTCGCTGAAACCTTTGACCGGCTTGCCGTTCACGCTCATGATGCTGTCGCCCGGAGCGAAAACCTGCGCCCAGGATCCATCCGCCCGCTCGAGCACCGGATACTGGTCCTGGATGTGAACGGGCAGGATGAAGGAAGCGATGAACAGCAGCAAGCCCAGCAGCAGATTGGCAAAAGGTCCGCTGAAACCGATCAGCGCCCTTACCCACCAAGGTTTGCGGTAAACGGAACCCTCGGCTTCCTTGTCCGGATCGTCGGGATTTTCGCCTTTCATCTTCACATAGCCGCCCAGCGGGATCCAGCCTATCCGCCAGAGAACTCCGTCGCGCTTCCACTCTTTGATGGGCTTACCAAAACCGATGGAGAATTTTTCTATGGTCACCCCGAGCCAGCGCGCCACCAAAAAATGGCCAAGCTCGTGAATGAATATCATTATCCCAAAGGCGAGTATCGTATATAGTAAAGTCATTGTTTATCCTTTCGAAAGGTCAAAAGATGAACAGATGAACAGGGGCCAGGCCGATCCTGTAAAAGCCTGTACACGAAACGATCCCTTTGGGGCTGCAGCATGAACCGATCATCTGCTGGCCATTTACATTCTGTTAACCTGATCATCTCTTTATCTGATGTAAAACTTACCGGAGTTGGTGGAAACTCTCAGGGATGGTCCCGAAGCTCTCAGGCTCCATTGTTTTGCTGATACTTGATCAGCCCGATGAGCATTTTGCGTATGTATTTCACGTCCTCGGTATAAGATTCTATTTCTTTCAGATAACCTAAACGTGAGGCTAGATCTAACTGTGTTTCCAATTCTGATAAAGATCCGTTCGCGATGAAAAGGAACTGAATAAGTTCTTTACGGCTGTTCCTGCCCGAACCCTCAGCGATGTTCGAAGGTATGGATACAGCGCATCTTCTGATCTGCGCGCAGATTCCGAACAGCTCGTGTTTGGGAAAGGACTCTGTGGCTTTGTAAACCCGAACCACGAAGTCCATGCTTTTCTTGTATAGGTCCAAATCACGATATGATCCCATTTATGACTCCTTGAATAAAAGCTCCAGCATCGGGCGTCCCTGTTAATCTGTTCATCTGTTGATCTGTTTATTCATCCGTGATCCCGCCAGCGTTATCGCGATAAACGAAGCTACATCGGTGGAATAAGTGCCGGTGCCAAAACCGGCGTCATAGCCCAGTTCGATGGCCAGTTCGTGCGAGATCCGCGGACCGCCGCAGATGAAGAGCATTTTGTCCCTAAGCTGTTCCGCTTCAGCCAGTTCGATGAGCCGGGTGAGGTTTTTAATGTGGATGTTCTTCTGGGTGACCACCTGGGAAACGAGGATCACGTCGGCGTTTTCAGCGCGGGCGCGGCGCAGCAGCTCTTCCGAGGGTACCTGAGCGCCGAGGTTGATGGCGTTGAACCACTGGTAGCGTTCCAAGCCGTAGCGATGGTTGTAGCCTTTCATGTTCATGATGGCGTCGATCCCCACGGTGTGGGCGTCGCTTTCGATGCAGGCGCCAACCACGGTGATCTCGCGGCCGAGGTTTTCCCGGATATAGGCGTCGGTGGCCTCCATGTCCATGACAGGCGTTTCCACCACTTTCACCTTGATGGTGGCGGGGTCCACAAAGGCTGAAGTGACGGCGTAAGCGATGAAATGGGTGTAGCCTTCGCGCAGGTCGCGCACACCGCAGATCTCGATCTCGTCGAAGCCGATGTTTTTCAGCAGCAGGCGCGCGGCCTCTTTGCCAAAGGCGTCCGGTGGCACGGGCAGACTGAAGGACAGCTGCATCTTGCCGTCGCTGGAGGTGTCTCCGTAGGGGCGAAGCATCGTTTTTTTGCTCATAGTCCCAGCTCCTTGGTCATCTTGTTCAAGAAGGGATTGAAGTAGTCCGCGTCCTTGCGGAAAACGCCGTCGAGGCCCTTGCCGCCTGCCTCAGGTCGCTTGATATCGGCAAATTCGCCTCTGGCCATGGCGGGGAAAAGCCCTTCAGCGGCCACTCCCTCCAAAAATTCCGCGGCCTCGCCCAGCACCTGATTGGCGCGTTGGTTCACAAAACTGTCCGGGGCCAGGCTGAGACTGTCTCCCAGGTCTTTCACGGCCTTGAAGACATACTGCGCGTTCTCGATGGCCAGCGACCTGTCCACCAGATGCGGAGTGTGGATCGCTTCGGTCATCATGCCCAGCAGCTGCACGCCCTGGCCGGTGAGCTGGCCGATGAAGTTGAACATGGCGTCCATCAGATGGGTCTTGAAGATGTTGCCGCTGGCGAATTTGGTGGGGGGCATATACTTCACCGGCGCGCTGGGAAAGAGTTCCCGGGTGAGCAGCGCGTGGGCGAGCTCATAGGAAAAGCTGTTCTCCAGCTCCGGATCGATCTCGTGGGCGTGGCCGAGGCCCATCTTTTCGGGTTTCACGCCGCTGAGCAGGGCGAACTGCTCGTTCAGAAGCTGCGAGGCGGTGACGGTGTAGGCCTTCTCCACGGCGTCCGAGGTGGTGAGATAGTTGTCCTCGCCGGTCTGGATCTCGATGCCGGCATAGGCATTGATCATGCGGCTGAAATACTGGTCCAGCAAAGTGCGCTGGGGATTGATGTCGCGGAAGAGGATGCCGTACATGGCGTCGTTCAGCATCAGGTCGAGGCGCTCGATGGCCCCCATGGCCGCGATCTCCGGCATGCAAAGCCCGGAAGCGTAGTTGGTAAGGCTGATATAGCGCCGCTCTTGGGCCGATACTTCGTCCAGGGCGGCGCGCATGATCCGGAAGTTTTCCTGAGTGGCGTAAGTTCCTCCGAAACCAACGGTTGTGGCGCCGAAAGGCACATAATCCAGCAGCGATTGCGCAGTGGAGCGGATCACGGCGATAATGTCCGCGCCTTCGGAGGCGGCGGCCTTGGCCTGCACCGCGTCTTCATATATGTTGCCCGTGGCCACGATCACATAGATGGCCGGAACACGCCGGGGACCGTATGTGTTGAACATCCCTTCCCGGGTGGCGCGCTGCCTGGCGATGTGGCCCAGCATCTCGTCAGCCAGGGTATCCAAAACCTTGAAGATCTCATCCGGAGCGGCCTGGGGCAGCGCTGTCAGATCGAGTTCGCCTGTGCCTACGGCATCCGCTACTGACTGCGCGCTCAAGTTCCCGGCCAGCATGGCGTTGGCCACCGGGATGGCGGCGCCTTTGGCCAGGGCCTGCTTGGCGCGCAAATGGTCCACAACCACGTTGGGAAGGGGCTTTCCATCTTTCAGGGCGCCGTCGATGCCCATCAGGCGCAGCACGGTGCGTTCGATGGCCAACGAGGAATAATCGTCAAACAGCCAGCCAAAGGAACCGGCGATGCTGGCGGCAGCGGCGCGGGCCCGCTTGGTGGCGGACTTGTCGAGAGTGAGATTGAGCATGTAACTCTCCAAAACTATGATATTTCAATGCTTTCACGTTTTTTGGAGTCGGCATATCCGTCAAGGGAAAAGGCGGGATCTTGCCTCCTGGCGCGACGGACTGCTCTGCAAGGAAGCAAACCGGACAGTGTTGGTGCGCCCGCGCCCGTGAAAACCGGATTTGCCGGCCGGCCAAAACAGCTTATCTTGTAAAGAAAAACCCAAGGATTAAAAATGAATTACATCCTCGCTTTCATTCTGGGGCTCGTGATCCTGAGCGTAGGGGTCAGTTGCCAGGCGCAAACCACCGCCAACCCTGTGCAAACCGTTGATAATGTAGTATTGGAACGCTATCTGGGGGTCTGGTACCAGCAGTCATTCTTCCCCTTCCGCTGGCAGAGGGCCGATTGCGGCGAACTGGTCACCGCGGAATATTCCCTTAACCCGAAAGGCAAGATAAACGTGGTGAACACCTGCTACGCCGACAAAGAGGGCAAAGTCATTAAAAGCCAGCGCAAAGCCACTGCCTGGACCGTCGACAGCAGCAACGCCAAACTCCAGGTTCAGTTCTTCTGGCCGATCAAGGCGGATTATTGGATCGTGAAACTTGACCAGGCCAACTACAGCTACACCGTGGTCAGTGAATCCACGCGCGAATACCTGTGGATCCTCACCCGCGAAAAGGCCATCGACAAGCTTCTCTACGACGAGATCGTCACCTGGCTGAAAGACAACGGCTGGGATACCGACAAGCTGGTCTTCACCGGCAGTTTCAAATAAGCCAATTCCAAGACACAATGAAGCGGCGCGGATCTTTCGGTCCGCGCCGCTGGAGTTTCTGGGCAGGGTCTATTCGATGACTATTTCTTTTTGAGGGGAGGGTTCCTTTTTCGGAATGAGCAACTGCAGCACACCGTCTTCCATCTTGGCCGAGATCTTGGCCAGATCGGAATTCTCGGGCAGCAGCAGGTTACGGCGGTAGCCGCCGCTGTAGCGTTCGCAGCGGTACACGGTGCCCTTGGTCTCCTGGGAGCCTTCGGAGCACTTGGCCTCGATCAGCAGTTGGTTGTCGTGTACCGAGATCTTCACGTTTTCTTTCCTGAATCCGGGCAGATTGGCCAGGATCTCGAATTCCTTGTCGTGCTCGACGATATCCATCGCCATGGAGCGGAAATTCTCATCACCGGCTTCCTCTTCGAAGGCACGGTTGAAGAAATCGTCGAAAATGCTGAGCATGGTGCCCATGGGCCTTAGTTCCTGTCCTTTGCGATAGGGTACGATCTTCATTTTAAACCTCCTTTAATGAATCTCTATGTTCAATTTAACAGCCCATCCCAAAAAAGCAAGATAAAAATTAGCAGTCCATCGTCTGAACTGCTAATTTCATTGCCGGGGTCCGCGCTTAGGCGGGTCAAGTTATTTTAATAATATCATCTTACGGGTCTGGATAAAATCACCCGACTGCAGGCGATAATGATAAATACCGCTGCCGCAGGATTGGCCATGGTTGTCTTTTCCGTCCCAAACCAGATTCAATTGATGCCCGGAAGGCGTTCCGCTGAAGAGGGTCCGAACCAGGCGTCCGCGAATGTCGAAAATACGCAGGGAAGCGGGCAGGGCAGGGTCTTTTACGCTGAGGCTGATGGTGGTGACGGGGTTGAAGGGATTGGGGAAATTTTGCCGCAGGTCGTTCACCGCCACCGGCACCGTTTCATCCTCCGCGGCAGTTGAATAGCGGGTGGAAAACTGGCTGATCTGGCTGAAATTGCTGTGTCCGGCAACGTTGCCGGCGCTTACCCGCCAGAAATAGGTTTGGCCCGGCAGCAATCCGGAAACGTAATGGCTGGTCTGGGTGAGGTTCGGGAGGTCGAATTCCGGTTCCACAAACCAGACGCTCCGCGAGATCTGGAGGGTATAGGTGTCCGCCAGGGGCATCGGCGTCCAGGCAAAATCGAGAGCCAGTTCCTGGTTCACCGCCAGGTGTTCCGGGAAGTTAAGTTGCGGCGGGGCTGGCAATTCGGTGATGTTTCCGGTGGTAAAACTGAGGTTCAGGCAGAATGGCCCCGGTCCGATGTCGGACAGGCCGCAGACGCGCCAGTAGTAGGTATGGAAGGGGATCAGCGCACTGAGTTGGTAATGATTGTCCGGGTGGTCGATCACGTTCACCAGGTAGCTGCTGAAATTGGGGTCGGCCGATACCTGTAACTGATATCCGGTGACACCGGGAGTGGCGGACCAGGCCAGCAGAGGATTGGTGGGAACATCCGTGGCGCCGTTGAGCGGCCAGGTTCCTTGCGGAACCGCCATTTCGCTGGCGATGGCCAGGGGATAGATGTTGCTGTCCGCCTGCCCGTTGGAGTTTTGGGTTACCCGCACGTACACATCGCCGGAATCAAGCACGGGGAGGTTGTTCCAGGCGTAGCTGCCGTTGTGCGGAGCGGCGGAACTCAGCACCGTCCAGTTCGTGCCGCCGTCCGTGCTGTAATCCACCGTAACCGTTCCGGAGAGGCTTTTTGCCTTCCAGGTGAGCACTTTGTTGCTGCCGGAAAACCAGGTTTCCCCGCCGCGGGGATTGGTGAGCTGGACTTCGGATAGCTTGATCTTGAAGCTGATCGTTTCGCCGGCCTCGCCCACCTCGTAAAGGTTGAGTCCGCCCGGAGTGTTGTTGCTCATGAATCCGCTCGGAACGGTGGCTTCGTTCATCGCGGTGCGCCCTTCCTGCAGCGAGAATTCCGCCGCGTTCAGAGAACCGTTGGTGGTGGTGGTGTTGGCGTTTGGCCGGTAGATGTACAGCTCGTCCGGCGGACCCTGGGCGTTGCCGCTTTCGGAAGAATCCAGCCGGTAAACCAGCAACCCGGTGCCGGGAACGTTGTGATCGTAATTCCCAGAAGGACGGCGGTATTCCAGCAGATAGGATTCGCCGTTTTTCCAGCTGGGCACGCGCCAGATGTTGTTGGTGGCGGCAGAGGCCACCGGCGAGAGGGTGTAGGTTCCGGAAGCGGTGATCTCCGGAACGGTGGCAACCCACTGCCCGTATTTGTGTTTCATCCATACACTCATGTGCTGAGGCGGATTCTGGTCCGCGCACATGAGGTCCCAGCTGCCGATGGGATCGATGGTGGTGTCGTTGTAGCGATACAGGTCGGGAGAGCCCAGGCTGTGGAACATTTCGTGGGAAAGTACGCCAGCGCCGGAACCCAGGGTGGAGCTCTCGATCTGGAAATTGAAGTCCCAGACCTGCTTGCCGTGGATCATGGCGTTCACCGTGTAAAGAACCCAGCGATGCGGCCAGAGCAGTTCGGCCCAACCTTCCGGCGAGCCTTTGATGATGAAGCAGGTATTGTCCACATAGCCGTCGTTGTCGCCGTCGATCACCAGGTCCACAGGCACCTGCGGCGCGATCGCGTTCACAGCCCGCAGAAGGAGCTGATGCTCACGCTGGGTGCGGTCGTTGTCACCGTTGTAACCTGTCGGATTGGTCGGACTGTAAGCCTGGAAGTAGGCCCGGGGATAAGTATCTGTGTAGCTGAGAATTGTATTGCCATCAGGGAGAGGGTAGAA
The DNA here is from genome assembly GCA_964631015.1 of uncultured Candidatus Cloacimonadota bacterium. Taxonomy (GTDB): domain Bacteria; phylum Cloacimonadota; class Cloacimonadia; order Cloacimonadales; family Cloacimonadaceae; genus Syntrophosphaera. The sequence continues at coordinate 13,395 of CAZVXH010000017.1, forward strand.
AGTTGAATTCACGGTCAACTGGTTGTAGGAGGCTTCCCAAAAATAACGTTTCATCGAGTTTCCAGCGGGATTGTTGAAGATCTCTTCGTAAACACCGAGGGGAGTGTTGAAATCTGGATCGTTGGCGAATTTGATGTAGACCACCAAATTGTTGAAATCACCCGAGTGCGGGGATCTGGCGTCGCTGTAATCCCTCATTCCGGGGTAGCGGTCATATTTGGCCTCGATCAGTCGCCGGGAGAGATTTATCCCGGGCTGCAAACCCTTGCTCTGAGGCAGTTCGCGTCCCACGATCCAGTCGGTCGGGGCCACTTTTTCGCCGTCCTGACGGGCGTAAACATAGTAGCCGGCGTCATTCTGGACCACAGTATAGTTTTGGGCGTCGTGCAGCCAATTGTGCCATTCGTCTCCGCTGGCCTGTATTTCCAGTTCGCTGCCATCCGGCTGGACCACCCGCACCGGGGTGTTCACCAGTGGCGCGGCGCAGAGCATTCCCAGCGCCAGCAGCGCTGCAAGAGTTGTTAAGATCAGTTTGTTGGCCATGTTTTTTGGTCCTATGCTTCGATTTTGTCTCTGATAAGTTAGCGTAAAAAACCCTAAGGCCATACGCTGATTTGCTTTTTATATTAGAAACACATTTTGTTCCAATCAAGGAATTATTTTCGAGGGTCAAGCATAATCCGAGCCAGCGCTCTGCTAACCCAGGCCGCGGAGCGGCGTTCAAACCTGGATGTCCCTCCCTAAGCCCTGGCACGTCCGCCTCTTGCCAACAACCCATTAACAACCCGTCCAAGATACGGGTTGTTAATGAGAGGCTAACGGGAGGCGGACCAGCTGGGGGTTAGGGCGGATCAAGCGCAAAAACATATAAAAAGAACTGATCTATCTTGTTTTACGGCAGAATTTTACTCAGCCGAAGACCAAGCCAAAAGCAGCCGCGCCCAGCATCAGGTAGATGGGGTTGGGTTTAAACTTCCAGTAGACGCCCAGACTGAGGGCGAACACCAGAACCGTGAACCAGTCGGTGAAAGCACCTTGGGCGATGAGGATCAGCGCGGCGCCAATGAGGCCGAGAGTGACCCAGCGCAGTTTTTGAAAGATGTTTTTAAACCAGGGCTGCCGGCGGAGTTTGAGATAGGTGAGAGTGATAGCCAGCATCAGAATGAGCGAGGGCAGGATCACCCCGAAGGTGCAGAGCAGCGAGCCCCAAAGTCCCGCCTGGCGATAGCCGATGAAGGTGGCGGCGTTGATGGCGATGGGTCCCGGGGTCATTTGCGAGATCGCCACCACGTCGGTGAATTCGGATGGGGTGAGCCAGGCATGGCGGACCACGGCCTCTTGCTGAATCATGGCCAAAATGGCGTAGCCGCCGCCGAAGCTGAACAGGCCGATCTTGGCAAAGGTAAGGAAGAGAGTAAGATAGGTCATTTCAGCCGTTCCTTTGCCCGCCAACTCTGCGCCAGGGAAAACAGGATCGCGGCCAGGATCAGCCAGATGGGGCTGACGCCGAACCAGCCCACCAGCACCATCGCGAGTATCGGCACCCAGAAATTGCTGAGATCAAGTTTGGCAGAGCGGGTCATCTGCGCCAGCGGCACGGCGATCAGGGCCACCAAAGCCGGTTTGAGCGCGTGAAAAGCTTTGCGTACCAGAGGTTGGCTGGCGTAATGGGCGAAAAGCTCGGCGATCAGGATGATCGTGACCAGGGAGGGCAAAACCGTTCCCAGCACCGCCGCCGCCATGCCCCAGCGGCCTCGTACGTGCAGGCCCACATAGACGCTGAGGTTGATCGCGATCGGCCCGGGACAGGACTGCGCCGCGGCCAGGCCATCCAGAAAATCCTCTTCCGAGATCCAGCCTCGTTTTTCCACCACTTCCCGGCGGATGAGCGGGATCATGGCATAAGCGCCGCCGATGGTGAAGGCGCCGATCTTCAGGAAGGTTAAAAATAACGATAACAGACTTTTAGACACCGGGCACCCAAGCTTCGACGAGACGCAGCAACTCGGATACCAACTGAGGTTCCGGCACTTTTTTCACGATCTCGCCGCGGGCGAAGATGAGCCCTTCGCCGTCGCCGCCGGCAATGCCAAAATCCGCTTCCCGCGCCTCTCCGGGGCCGTTGACCGCGCAGCCCATCACGGCGATGGTGAGCGGCAGATCGCTGTGGTCTTTCAGGGCTTCCTCCACCTGCGCGGCCAGGCTGAAAAGATCCACCCGGGTGCGTCCGCAGGTGGGACAGGAAATGATGTTAATTCCCTGCCGCAGTTCGAGGTTGCGCAGGATCTGCTTGGCCACGATAACTTCCTGTACTGGGTCCGCGGTAAGCGAAACCCGCAGAGTGTCGCCGATGCCTTCGGAGAGCAGGATCCCCAAGGCCATGGCGGATTTGACGCTGCCGGCCAGCAGGGTGCCGGATTCCGTGATGCCCAGATGCAGGGGGTAATCCACCGCCTCACTCAAAGCCCGGTAACTGGCCAGCATCAAAGGCAGTTGGGAGGCTTTCACGGAGATCTTGATGGCATCGAAGTTCAGGTCCTCGAGGATGCGCACATGCTCCAGGGCCGCCTCCACCATGGCTGCGGCGCTCACACCGTGTTTGGCCACCAGCTCCCGGGGCAGGGAACCGCTGTTCACGCCGATGCGGATGGGCACACCGCGTTCTGAAGCCACCTTCACCACTTCCTCCACCTTGACGCGGGAGCCTATGTTGCCTGGATTGATCCGGAGTCCGGCGATCCCGGCCTCCAGCGCTTGCAGGGCCAGCTTGTGGTCGAAATGAATGTCCGCGATCAGGGGCACTTTAGCGCCGCTGACGAGGGTTGGGATGGCGCGGATGTCCTCAGCGCCAGTGACCGCGAAGCGGATGATCTGGCAGCCGGAGCTTTCCAAAGCGCTGATCTGGGCCAGCGCGGCAGCCACATTTTGGGTGGGCACGCTGAGCATGCTCTGGATCGAAACAGGGGCGCCGCCGCCGATCGGGACAGAGCCCAAGTGTATCTGCCGGGTAGGTTTGCGAGTGATGTTTTCCATGTGGCAAAAGCAGGCTGGCCGGGAATTCTGTCAATCTAATTTCCCCGCCCTCACATAAACCTTGACCAAAAAGTTCGGGGATTTTGCATGGTTCGGCAGTATAATATCAGTGAAACCAAAAAAACTGATGCCTTTAGGAGGTTACAGTGTTCATTAGAGTTATCATGCTCCTGATCCTGCTGGTGCTGGCAGGCTTTGCCAGCGCGGAAGACTGGATCACCATCTACAATGACGACCTTTCCCTGGTGCGCAGCAATTTTGAGCTGGAGCTCAAGGCCGGTCGCCAGGAATACAATTTCGACAACATCACCTCCCGCATCGAAGCGCCCTCCGTGATCGTGCATTCCCTCAGCGGCGGAGTGCGGGTCGCGGAACAGAATTATGAATACGACCTGGCCGGCAAATCCCAGATCATCGCCAAATACATCGAGCGCGAGGTGGAACTGCTCACCAAGGACGATTCGCGGGTGATCGGCACCCTCAAGTTCTATGACGGCAGCAGCTTCGGGATCCTGGAAAAAGGCAGCGATCGGCTCTTCGTGGTTGCCGACAGCGAAACCCAGGTGATCAAACTGGCGGAACTGCCCTCCAACTTCTACACCAAGCCCACCCTGCACTGGAGCCTGATCGCAGACAAAGCCGGCAAACATCCCCTCCAGATGACCTACCTGACCGGTGGATTGAGCTGGAACGTCACCTACAACAGCGTTTGGGACGAAAAGACCCTCGCCCTCAATTCCTGGGTGACCATCACCAACCAGAGCGGCAAGGCCTTCGACGAAGTGACCCTGAAACTGATCGCGGGCGACGTGAACCGGGTCTATGACGTGTATGGCGGCTACAAACGCAACATGTACGACGAGATGATGGCGCCGTCGATGGCCATGGATGCCGGAGCGCCCAGCTTCGAGGAAAAGGCCTTCCACGATTTCCACATGTACACCCTGGACCAGAAAGTGTCCTTCGCGAACAACCAGACCAAACAGCTGGAACTATATCCACTGCAAAACGTAAAGGCCATCCAGGCTTACGAATACAGCACCTGGGGCGGCGGCGTGAACAGCGTGATCAAGTTCAAAAACACCGAGGAAAATGGCATCGGCAAACCCCTGCCCAAAGGCACCATCAAGGTCTATAAGAAAGACAGCGACGGCAACCTGGAGTTCATCGGCGAAGACAGCATCAAGCACACCAGCAAGAACGAAGAGGTGAAGATAAGCACCGGCACGGCTTTCGACCTGGTGGCCTCCACTTTGGTGCGTGACCAGCGCGACCTGGGCAAAAACGTGAGTGAACGCACCATCCAGATTACCCTGCGCAACAACTCCGCCGCCGCCAAAACCATCAATGTGCTGCATCAACTGGGCGGTAACAGCCGCATCACCTCGGTGCAGGAAAACTACAAATACACCCAGGACACCAACAAGCTGGCCACCTTTGAGATCACGGTGCAGCCGGACAAGCAGGTGATCCTCAGCTTTACCGAAAGAACCGAATATTGATAAACTATCCCGGGGATGGAAGATGCAGGACAAGATATATTCAAACCTGAACGGCATCCGCCGCGAAATGCTGAAGATATTGGGCGAGGTGTCCTCACTTACGCACAGCCCTTTGGCCATCGAAGACGCCATCGACGATTTCTGGCACCCCAAATGCGATGTTTACCAAACCGACACCCAGTGGGTGGTGCTGGTGGAGCTGGCCGGAGTGAACAAAGACGAGATCAGCATCTCCGCCAGCAGCGAGTATCTGCGCATCAGCGGAGCGCGCGAACTGCACTCTGAGGATAGCCAGACCACCTATCACAGCATGGAGATCGACACCGGCAGATTCGACCGCCGGATCTTTTTTCCCGATCTCAACCTGGACAAGGAGCGTCCCAAGGTGCAATACATCAACGGTATCCTGCGGATCGCCTTTACCATTCAGGCCATGGTGGAAAGGATCATACCCATAGAATAAACCCAACCTGCCAGCCGTCCGGCCAAAACCGGGCGGCTGGAATATAAGCATTGGATTTACTGAACAGACGGACCAAAAGATCCGTTTGCTGGAGGAAAGTTGAAGAGAACCATTATTCTGGCGCTGACCCTGAGCGCCTGGCTGCTCTGCGCGGCCACGGGAGTGGAGTCGATCCGATCGACTGATACTTCCAAAACCTCGAACACGGTGAGCATAGAACTCAGCGACCCCGCCCAATACAGTGTGCAACAGCTGCCCGGAGGCAAGGGCGTCCGGCTCACCATCAAGAATGCCAACTCTCTGGGCGGCAACCCCCAGTATCCGCGGTTGAGCGAAGTGATAGACCAAGTTTCGGCCCGCATGGAAGGCGGCAACGCCATCATCGACATCAAGACCATGGGCGACTACGACATATCGCACGGCACAAATTCCGACCGGAGCCGCATCACGGTCTCCGTTAATTCCGCTCCGGCGGCACCCAAGCCCGCCGCCACTGCCGCGCCCGCCTCCAAAACCCAGATCCCGCCGGAGGCCATGCCCAAAAAGGTAGGCCTTCCGGACAGGGTGAGCGGCACTCCGCGGATGCCCGCCCCCGCGCCCAAGTTGGCCCCACCAAACTCGCAACCCCCGGTGGAACAGCCTTCGGCCCCTGCCGCCACTCCCGAAGTGCCGCTGCCCGTAACTGAAGAGCAGCCACTTGCGGTGGAAGCCCTGCCGGAACCTTCAACTGATGAGGCTTCCGAGATAACCGTGGCCACTCCGGAAACCGGCAAGCCAACTCAAAGCAAAAGCGCTCTGCCGCTCTGGCTGATCATCGCTGCGGCAGCGTTGCTGAGCCTGCTGGTGATCCTGAAATACTTCCTGAGCAAGCATCCGGCAACACCTGTAAACACTAGCGAAGAAGAAAGATCGGAGACGCCTGTCGAAGGCAGAACCCTGCTGCTGGACCCCGCCACCCGCCAACGCATGGTGCAGAAGCTGCTGGACCAGGGTTGGTCCTCCACCGAGATCGCCCGCGAGATGCGGCTGGGAGTGAAAGAGGTGGAAACAATCGTAGCGGCGCTGAAAGGCAGGAGATGATGGACCAAGCGGACTGGAAGCCAGGCCTCGCCAGGCTCGCTCTGCTGCTGTGGCTGGTCCTTACGGTTACGACGGGCCGCGCTCAAACCACGTTTCCCAACACCGCCTTTTATCCGGATGTACGCAGTCAGCTCGTACCCAGCCACCTGGCCGACAACGAAACTTACCGGCAAACCGATCCGCTCACTCTGGGCCCCGGTGTACACGCTCCCTTTGAAAGCTGGAAGGCAATCAAGTCCTCTGTTCTGGAGGCCTTTCTGCCCGGAGAGCACCAAAGGTCCATGCTGCAGTACGCGCATGCCGATTCCAGCCTCAGCTACGAGCTGGAAGCGAATGTGTTCACGGGCTGGGACCAGCGCTGGGATCCAGAAGGAGCTTACGGTCTGAACTCGCTGGGCCTGCGGGTAAATTCCAGCTTCAACGATGACTTCAGGGCGCGGGCTGTATTCTGGAACGGCAGGTTTTCCGGTGACCTGGCCGCCGCCAGCCAGTCCCCGCTGATCGACGGAGGCAACGCCACCGTCAACACCGGCAGCTTTGTGGACAACCTCAACGGCGAGCTCAGCTACAGCGGCGAACACTTCAGCGCCGCGCTGGGGCGGGGCCGGTTTCAGATCGGCAATTCGCTTTCGGGCTCGGTGGTGCTGTCCGACCGCGTGAACGAATACGACTACGTCCTGCTGGAACAGAGGGTGGGGCAGTTCAGCTTTTCCTTTTTGCACACCACCCTGCGGGCCGACACTCTCGTGGCGGGATCGCTCCCCGCCAAATACGCCGCCATCCACCAGCTCACCTGGCAACCAAAACCCTCTCTGGACTTCTTTTATGGTGAAACAGTGATCTACGGCAACCGGCTGGACCTAAGCTATCTGCTGCCGGCCAATTACTGGCGGGTGGGCAAATACGGGAGCAGCGACCGTGACAACCTCAACCTCTTCGGAGGCCTGAATTTCAGACCAACGCGAGATCTCACCCTCTACGCCACCCTGCTGCTGGACGAACTGACGATCCGCAGGCTCCTGAGCAACTGGTGGGGCAATAAATACGCCGCCCAAACCGGAGTCTCCTGGCATCCGCCTGTCAGTGTCGACGGGAAAAAAACCCGCCTGGGATTGGAATTCACCGCCATCCGGCCCTGGACCTACACGCACTACACCAATGTTTCCATGTATTCCCAGGAAAACCGGCCCCTGGGCTATCCCAAAGGCGCCAACCTGCTGGATGTAACGGCCGAACTGAACCTGCCTCTGCCGGGCAATCTGCGCCTCGACAGCCAGTTTTCCTGCACCTGGCAGGGCAGCCGCGGCAACGACTGGCGTTTGAACTATCGCGATGAATTCCCGGCCGAGATCAGCGACACCGCCCCGGCCTACTGGCTGGAAGGCGAGCTCAGCGTTACCCCCGTCTGGCAGAACACGCTGCGGATCGGGATAATGGCGCATCACGTCTTTCTGCTGGGACACCGCTCCCAGTTTGGCCCCCAGCCCAGCCACGCGCTCTTCGGCAGCTGGCAACTATCTTTTTAAGCGAGGAACCCCATGCCCATAGTCGACCGATTGGAATACCCCAAGAAATACAAGCTCAAAGGCGCGCTTCTGCTGCTGGCTGTTTTGGCCGCCGTCGGCGGGATGGTCTTATTACGGGTAAGCAACGAAGTCCGTGCCAAACGCGTGACGGTTTACAGCGTGGGCTTCGACGAGTATGACACCAATTTCATCCGCATCAATTACGAGATCGAGAACAAGGGGAGGAAAGCCGAACAGGTGGATCTGCTGGCCAAGGTCTTCGACAGCGCCGGCATCGAGATCGCCAGCATCTTTTTCCGAACGGAGATCAAGGCACAAACCCGGGAATTTCAAGGCAAGTATCTCGACAAACTTTACCGCCCCCTGAAAGACGGAGAGCGTCCGCACAGGGTGACCATCGAACTGCAGCAGCGGGGTTTGCTGGGCTACTGACCCCTGCCGCCCCGTCGGGACGTTGCTGCAAGGCCGGATCCGAATCCCGCTTGACACAAAAGCGCCCTCCCAACACTTTGCCGCCAATCGAAACAATCAGGAAAAACACTCTCAATGCGCTTGAAAAACCTTAATCCCGTGGAGCGGAGAACCGCCATCCTTCTGGTGTTGGCGGCGCTGTTCAACGGCGTGATCCTCTCGCTGAACCAGACGCAGGATATTATTGCCCGCAAGGCTCTGCACGCCAAGGATTGGCAACTGATGCTGATGACCATGATCTGGCCGGTGGCGAATTTCTTTTCGGTCTGGTGGGCCCGGGTGTTCGAACGCAGTTGCCACAAACAGCGCTATTTCCTGATCGCCGGGGTCATCGGCCGGCTCACCCTGGTTTATGCCATCTGGCTGGTGAGCATGAACGAGTATCTGGTGCTGCTGGGCCTGCTCTTTGCCTCCAATTCCCTCATCGTGCCTGCCCAGAACAGCATTTACCAGCGCAACATCCATCCCAGCCGCCGGGCCAGGGTGTTTGGCATCATCCAAAGTGTGGGGATCGGTGTCTCGGTGGTGCTCACATTCTTCGCCGGACGCCTTCTCGATGTTCGGGAAGACAGTTTCCGCCTCATTTTGGTGGTCACCGGGATCGTCGGTTTCGCCAGCGCGGCCGTTTTGGCCCTGATCCGCATTCAGGAGCCGGTGATGAAACGAGACTGCCCGCGGCTGAACTGGAAACAGACCCTGCTGGAACCGATCGGCGGAACCCTCAGGCTGCTCAAGGAAAACAAGGCCTTTGCCGCTTTCGAGCGCAGTTTTTCGATCTACGGCATGGGCTTCATCATGATGCAGCCCATCATCCCGATCTATCTGGTGGACAAGCTGCAGCTCACCTACACCGCCAATTTCCTGGCCAAGGGGATCGTCTCCCAGTTGGGCATGCTGCTGCTGTCACCGCTGATCGGAAAACTGCACGACCGCATGCACCCTTTCCGCTTTATGTCCGCGGCCTTCGGACTGCTGATGGTCTTTCCGCTGCTGTTCGTGGTCTCGTCACTGATCCAGGGCGAATCCGTGCTGCCAGTGGTGATCGTGTTTTTGGCCTACCTGGTTTTTGGCATCGCCATGGCGGCTGTGAACATCACCTGGAACATGGGTTCCATCTACTTTGCGGGTGATTCCGACGCCTCCATCTACCAGAGCGTGCACGTGACCATGACTGGCGTCCGCGGACTGATCGCGCCCGTGTTGGGATACGCGCTGCTGAAGATATTCAGCCTCACCATGGTCTTCGTGGTGGCGGCCGGCTTTTTCCTCGCCGCCGCGCTCGTGAGTTTCCGCGATTACCGCAAATGGAAGCTGGCCGCGCAATCGTAAAGTATTTGACTCCGGGGAAATTCACCATTCGATGCTGGTGCCAGACTCGCTTGCGGACGCAGACTTCGCGATCCTGCCAGCGCTGTGGGACGCGGTCTGGGGCGGTACGCGGTTTTTTTTCTTGACATAAACCTAAGCTTATAATTTTGAGTATCTTATTGACAATATCAAACTCGTTACAGCGATTCATAGCTTACATTATATAAGGAGAAAAACATGACAAAAGCAGATCTGGTTAAAGTGATCTCAGAGAACACCGGCATCATCCGCAAAGACGTTGCAGTGGTGGTTGACTCCCTTTTACAGTCGATTAAAGACAGCCTGGGAAAAGGTCATCACATCGAAATCCGCGGTTTCGGCACCTTCCGTCTGAAAACCCGCAAGCCCCGCATGGGCCGCAACCCCAAGACCGAAGAGAAAGTACCGGTTCCGGCCAGGACCGTTCCCACCTTCAAGTTTTCCCGCGAATTCAAGACCTCGGTCATCGACCTCAACGTCAAAGAGTAGAGTGAGCCAAAATGCCTTGCGGAAAGAAGAAAAAAAGACATAAGATCGCCACTCACAAGCGGAAAAAACGCCTGCGGAAGAACCGTCATAAAAAGAAATAACTTGCGGCCACCCTTCGGGGTGGCTTTTTTGGTTTTAGCTTGAACAGCGAACGCGAAGACCACGACCTGGAACTCCGTCAACTGATTTGCGACATCTTGGGCGCGACGCTGTCAGGGGAATTTTCCGCCCACGCGGATTACCCATATTTTTTTACCCGGGTGTTTTACGATATGTTCACCGAAGTGGACGGGCTGCCCCTTTTTCCCCAGACCCTGCCAGAGGTTTTTTTGCGGTGGGCCGGCCTGGAGGCGGGAAAGCGCATCGATCCTGAGGAGATTTTGGTGCTGGATCTGGAGACCACCGGACTGGGACGCGGCCAGACGATCGCCTTCATGATCGGCCTGGGCTATTACGAGGAAGGGCGCTTCGTGGTGGAGCAGTTGTTTTTGCCGGAACCCGAAGCCGAAGCGAGCTCGTTCGACCGGCTGATCGAATTGCTGGAAAAGAAGTCCGTGCTGATCACCTTCAACGGCAAGACCTTCGACGTCCCCATCCTGGAATCCCGCCTGCTTTACAACCACATCTGGCTGGACCTGCGGGCCAAGCTGCACATCGACCTACTTCATCTGGCCCGGCGGCTCTGGAAAAACAAGATCCCCTCCTGCGCCCTGGAAACCATCGAGTTCTACATCCTGGGCTACATCCGGGAAAAGGAACTGGACATCGAGGGCGGCCTCATCCCCCAAACCTATTTCCAGTATCTGATCAGCGGCGACGCCGAGCTGATGCGCCGCGTCTTCATCCACAACCAATTCGACATCCTCCACACGGCCGCCCTTTTCACCCTGATCTGCGACAGCGTGGGCTATCCCCCCGCCCTGGGCTTTGACCATCGCATCGACTACCACGCCTTGGCCAAACTCTATCTCAGCCAGGGCGACAGCGAAACCGCGCGCGCCATCCTCACCGATCTGCTGGCTCAGGATATGGTTTCCGGCGACATCGCCTGCGCGCTGGGCCTGATCAACAAAAAAGAGGGCGACCTGGAAGCCGCGGACAGCTGTTTCGCCCTGGCCTCAGCCCTCGACCATCCGGTCGGCAGGCTGGAGTATGCCAAACTACTGGAAAAGCGCAAAGAGCACGACAGCGCTCTGGACCAGGCCCAGAAACTGCTCCACTGGCATCTGGCCCGGCCTCAGATCAATGCCAGGCAGGTGGGGGAACTGGAAAAACGCGTGCTGCGGCTGCGCAAAAAACTGGGAGTCTAATCCCCAAAAAAAGAGAAGCGCCACCCCGGCGGTGACGCTTCAGACAAACTCTTGGCAGGGCAGGAAGCTGGTTCTGTCTACTCGGAAGGGCTCACGATCAGCTTGTTGCCGTCGATGTCGATAACGGTGACCCTGGCATCCTCCGCGATGGGTTTGGAGTCCGCGGATACGGCCACCCACTCTTCCCCACCTATCTTCACATAACCTTTCCCTTCGGCGGGAACGGCTTTGGTGATGCGCCCGCCCTTGCCTTTCAGGGCATAGACGTTGGTTTCCCCCCCGGCGTTGCGCAGCACCCTTTTCCCCACCTTGCGGGTGAAAAGGAAGGCGATAAAGCTGATCAGCGCGAAGAGAATGATCTGCAGGGCGACGCTGCCGCCCACCAGATGCAGCAGGCTGAGCAGTCCGGTGGCGATGGCGCCGATGCCCAGGGCGATGAAAAAGAAGGCGGGATCAAAGATCTCGACGATCACAAAGACGATCCCGAGAATTATCCACACGTGCCAGGGTTGAATATTGATCATTGGTTCCCCCAGGTTTATGGGTTGGTTTCTTCCGGTTTGGGTTCTTCCGCGCCGTCGCGGCCGGATCCGTGCTTGTCTTTGTAGATCCGTTTCACCTTGCGCTTGCTGCCGCCGTAACCGTAGCGGGAGGAATAGCGGTTGGAGTAATTGCCATACCCGCCGTATTGGTAGGTGCCGCCCATGTTGCTGGCATTAAAGCCTTTCACGCCCATCAAAGCCAGCAGATACATGATCAGCTTGGTGCCGTAATAGGCCAGGATCACTGCCACGAAAAGACCCACCAAAGCCCCAAAGAAATTGTAGACGAATTTACGCACGGAGGACACGCTGCTGCCGCCCATGGTGGGTACCATCTGCACATACAGCAGGGTGGTATTGGCCTGGCGAAGCACGGCGACCCTGTTCTCCAGGTCCCGGATCTGAGCGATCAGCGCGTCTCTCTTCTCCGAGTTGCCACCATAAACGTTTGCGTTGGCATCCTCCTCGGCCAAAGATCTGCGGGCGGAGGCCAGAAACTCTTCCTCAGTGGCCAGCGATCTGACCACCAGGGCTGAGTCCACAGTCTCCTGGTTGTTTTCGATCGTACCCATGGCATCGAATTTTTTCATGATCTCGGTCAGCTTGCTTTCCTCGATTTTGAAAATATAGGCGCCGTGGCTGCTTTCCCGCTGTTTGAGCAGGGGTTTCTCCAGGGCATAGGTGTTGATGAGGCCATTCATTTCCTGCAGCGCGTTGTTCAGGTTCAGGCTGCGGACCCTCAACTGGGCTTTGTTGAGGGATTTATAGTCGTAAAACAGCTTGTTTGAATCTTTGAATGTGGCTCCGTAGTTGGGCCCTTTTTCTTTGGGCATCAAAGCCACGTAGCCTGCCCATGCCAGAGCGAGGAAGATCACAAAGATCGCCACCGCCCGAAGTCTCCGTTTTGTTTGTTTAGCCATTATAACCTCATGTCTTATATTTGTCTATCAATTCCCGGGCATGCTCCAGCGAGATGCTTGAAACATCTCCGGCCAGCATCCGGGCCAGTTCTTCCAGTCTTTGCTCCGTCTGCAGCGGCACCATTTGGATCACATTCCGGTGCCGGCCTGTCTCTTTTTGCAGCGCCACCTGCTGGTCGGCGATTGCGGCGATCTGGGCCAGATGCGTGATGCAGATTATCCGGTGCCGCCGCGCCAAGGCAAAAATGAACTGCGCCACGTACTCGGCCGTCTTGCCGCCGATGCCGGAATCGATCTCGTCCAGGATCATCAGCTTCTCCTCGATCCGCTCGGACAGCACCTTTTTGATGGCAAGCAGGATTCGGGATAGTTCGCCGCCGGATGCCACCGCGGAAAGTGGCTTGAGCTGGCTGCCCCGGTTCGCGCTAAAAAAATACTGACAGCTATCCTGACCATGTTCCGTACAGGAATCCAGATATTCTTGCATTATGTTTTTACCATCAGTCTTTTTGTCAATACTTATTTTGAAGCGGGCATCCGGGATGGAGAGGAGGCTGATGCTGTCGCGTAGCTCCGCGGAGAGGCTGGCGGCCGCGGACTGGCGGCTGGCGCTGAGCCGGTCCCCGCTGGCGCGCAGGGCCTTAAAATCTTTATCAACAGTCTGTTCCAGCGCTTCGATGCGTTCCCCCAGATCGGCATAAGCGTTGATCTGCGCCTCCCGCTCGGCAAATATGGCCAGCAGTTCGCCGATATTCTGCGCCTTGTGTTTATGCAGAAGACTGTTGATGGTGTCCAGGCGATCGCGGATGGCGTCCAGACGGAGGGGGTCCAGATTCACTTCCTGGCTGAGGTCGCTCAGGGCCGCGGCGTTGTCGGACACCAGTTCCAGACAGTCGCGCAGACCCTGTTCGACGCCGGCCAGACGCGGATTCAGATGGGAAAAGCGGGCCAGGGCGGCCAGATTTACACCGAGACGGCTGTGGATGCTGTTTTCGCTTTCATAGAGGTCGAAAGTGGCGGCTGTCGCGATCTCGGCTATCTCCTGGGCGTGGCTGAGCAACTCGAATTCCTGCTGCAACTCTTGGTCCTCGCCTTCGCGCAGGGCGGCTTTTTCCAATTCTCCGAACTGATACTGGTAAAGTTCCCGCAGCTGGCGGTCCTGCTCCGCCTTCTCTTGCAGGCCTGCCAATTCCTTCAGGCTTTCGCGCAGGCCTCTGTATTGGGTGGAAAACGCGCTTAAAATGCTGTCGTTCCGGGCGTAAAGGTCGAGCAGATGGAGTTGGTAGGCGGCAGAGAGCAGACGCTGCTGATCGCGCTGATGGTGGAAATCGATCATCAGGGGTTTGAGTTCCCGCAGCAGCGAGGCCGCCACCTTGCGTCCATTCAGAAAATAGCTGGATTTCCCGGCCGTGCTCACCTCCCGGGCCAGGATGAGTTCGGTTTCCTGTTCATAACCCTGCTCGGCCAGCCAATCCCGAACCTCGGAATTGCGGGAAAGGTCGAAACTGGCTTCCAGATAGATAGGTAGAGTGGGATCGAAAGCCTCCAGCGCGGGTGCCGGATCGGCAAAGATGAGGGCCACGGAGCCCACCAAAATGGATTTCCCCGCCCCCGTTTCCCCGCTCAAGACAGTCATCCCCGGTCCGAAAGCGAGCCGCTGTTCGGGTACGAAAAGGTAATTCCGGATCAGGATCCCAGTAAGCATCTATTTCCCCAAGTGCATCTTGCGGCGCAGGATCTGGTAGAAAGTGCGGTTGGAGAGTTTGACGAATTGCACCTGCTGTTTGGCGGCAAAGATCAGCACCTCGTCGTTTTCCTCCAGCGGGCTGCAATTTACGCCGTCCAACTGCAGCGCGGCTGGCGCCTCCAGCCCGTGCACCCGCATCAGGATCCGGTCCCCGGCGGAGAAGACCATCGGCCGGATGGTGAGCAGATGCGGATTGAGCGGGCTCAGCACGATGGCGCGCAGTTCCGGAGCGAGGATGGGGCCCCCGGCAGCCAGGGAATAGGCGGTGGAGCCGGTGGGGGTGCTGGCCACAACTCCGTCGCAGCGAGTGTCGAAGACAAAACGCCCGCCGCTGAAGATGCGCACCCGAATCAGGCGCGGGGTGTCCGCTTTGTGGATCACCGCGTCGTTCAGGGCCAAGCCTTTGAAGATGATCTCACCGCGGCGCCGCAACTGGCATTGGATCAGCATCCTGGGCAGCAGCTGGAATTTGTTGCGCAGCAGGTCCCGGATGGAGGTGGTCAGCTCGCCCAAAGTGGTTTCGGACAAAAAGCCCAGCCAGCCCAGATTGATGCCCAGGATCGGCGCTCCGGTACTCAGGGCCAGATCCTTGGCCCGCAAAATGGTGCCGTCGCCCCCGAAGACCAGGATGCAGTCTATCTTCCGGGCGGTCTGCGGGGCTGGGTCGAGGACGCTGAATCCCTTTGGCAGCAGGTCGCGCTGCTCGCGGATGCCGTAAAAGCTGATCCCCTTTTCAGCCGCCAGAACCTCCAGCCGGCTAAAGACAGCCTGTTTATCCGCGAAAGCGGGATTGATGAAGATGGCGAAGTTTTTCATTACAGCGAGTCCATTATTCTCAGATACGATTCATAGCGTTCCACCGGGATCAGGTCCGCTTCGTAGGCCGTCAGAACCGCGCAGTCGTCCTCATGGGTGTGCGTGCAGTCACGGAACCGGCAGTTATCCGCCAACTCTCCGAAACCCGGAAACACCTTGGGAATCTCGGCTTTGGCGTCGCGGTGCAGGTTCACGGTCTTGATCCCCGGCGTGTCGAGCAGGTGGCCGCCAAAGCTCCAGGGTTTCAGGATCGCCTGCGTGGTGGTGTGTTTGCCCTTTTCGTTAAAATCGCTCACCTCGGCGGTACGCAGTTCCAGCCCCGGTTCCAGCCAGTTGATCAGCGAACTCTTGCCCGTGCCGGACTGCCCGGAAAACACGCTTTCCCTGTCTTTCAGCAAGGCGCGCAGCGCTTCCATCCCTTCGCCGGTCTCCACGGAGGTGCAGAGCAGGGGGAAGCCCGATTCCCGGTAATAACCCACCGTCTCCTCCAACTCGACGCGATCCTCGCAGAGGTCGATCTTGTTGATCACGATCACCGGAGTGATGTCTTCCAAGGCGGCGATGCAGATATAGCGGTCGATCAGCCCCGGCTTGATCAGCGGCATCCGCCAGCTGGAGGTGATGATCACCTGGTCGATGTTGGCGGCCAGAATGATCTCTTTTTGGAAACTGCCTCCGGCGTAGCGGGACAGGGCGTTTACGCGGGGCAGGATGTTTTCGATGCGGAAGTTGGGATCGCCGGAGATATCCAGCTCCACACGGTCACCCACGGCGGAAAGGGCCTTGCTGGCGTAGGAAAACTGCTTCAGCCGGCCGGACAGGGTGGCCTCATACAGCTTGTCGCCGGCTTCCACCAGATAGCTGTAGTTGGTTTTCACTTCCAAAATCCGCCCCGGGATCAGCTCCGTGGTCCGTTTGAATTTGTGGTGCTGCTTCTCCGCCGTGCGCAGGGTTTTGTACTGGGCTGTTTCACGCACGTCGTCCAGACCGTCAAGGTCCGGCATCCGCACGTTTTTCAGCCTCTCCTCCGCCGGAGGACGCTGCTGTTTCCTGTCCTTTTGCTTCATCGCCTCAGCTGAAGACCGGCGTAAGCCTGTCGAACAGCTTTTCCGCCTCCCGGAGCTTCACTTCGTTGCCAAACACGCAGAAATGGTTGCGCGTCATGATGGCCTCCACCAGATCGGCGTAGGCGCGGATATCCTCGATTTTGGTGGCCAGCACCTCGTCGCGGATCTGCTGGCGGTCTTCCTGGGTGAATCCCGTGATGTAGTCGTTATCGGCCAGAGCGCCCTTGTTTTCAGGTGTCTGCGGGTAATCCAGTTGGGAGATGTCGCCGATGATGTATTTCTCCATTTCGCGGCGGTTGCAATCGAAATTGCGGATGAATTCCGGTACGCGGTCGTAAACGTCCAGGGTTTCCTGTAGGTTGGGATCGCGGTAGGAGCAGAAATACATGTTGCCGTAGGGTGAAAAACTGGACCAAGCTCCGTAAGCGCCGCCTTTTTCGCGGATCTCGCGGTGGAGAAACTCGTTGGATAGGATGTTGTTCAGCACCCTCAGCTTACCGGAATAGGAATAGCCTTTGCGGAAGAAATTGCCGCCTTTGGCGCAATACTGCACCTGCACCGGAGCCAGGATCGCCTCGTTGAGGTCGCTGGCTACGAAGTGCCGGTCCACGGGCACGTAGGTTTCGGCGGAGATCTCCTCCACGATGGGACGCAGATGCCCGAAGGCTTCCGCGATGCTGGCCGGATCGGAAGTAAGGCTGATCAGCAGATTCCTGCGGGTGAAAAAGGTCTCGCGCACCCATTCCAGGTCCGCGCTGATCTCTTCTATATCCGTATCCAGCTTCTGGTCCAGGCCGTTCAGGAAGTGGTAAAAGTCCAGTCCGCCCACCAGATCGCTGTAGCGGTGCACCCGGCTGAAAGGCGCCAGCATGCGGTTGATCGCCACGCCCTCCCCGCTGTAGAAAAGCTGCGTCTCCATTTTGGCTTTGGTTTCGCGGATGAGCAGTTTCAGCCGGTCGTGGTCCGTGAATACGGGACGCAGCGCCAGCTCGGCCGCCAATTCCACCAGCTTGTCGGTTTTGTTGTGAACGGCTTTTCCGCTCAGCACCAGCTTGGGCAGTACCTCGTCCGGGTCCTGGTAATCGTTCCTCAGCGTCAGCATCAGCCGGATATCACCTGTGTGGATGTTGATCTCGTTGGAAAGGTCGGCATAGCCGTGATCGCGGCTGTCCACCTGGCCTGTAAGCTGGGTGTAGAGGGAGATCCAGGGCAGGTCTTCCTCCGCGGCGTGGCTGAGGTCGAAATAGGCCCGCAGGTAAACCACCCCGTTGGTGTTTTGCTCATGCTTCAGCAGGGTGAATTCGCTGAATTTGTCCACTTCCGTGGGATAGCTTTGGGCCACCGGGTTGATGTCCTTGAGGCTGAGCACGGGTATCTTCTCCAAGTCTTCAGAACTCGGCTCTTCCTTCTGCCAGTCCAGGAATTCCCGGTTGAAACTCACCAGCCGGTCGATCTCCGCGGGGGGCATTTTGGCTTTTATTTTTGCCAGTTCGTCCTTCAGCTCGCTGTCCCACTGGTTGCCCAGCCCGGGTACAGGCACGAAAACGATCTGGCTGGAGTGGTGGTTTTTTAGCATGGCCTGGTCGATCAAGTTCTCGTAATAGGGCTCGCTGAGGCCGCGGCGCAGCTCCTTGAGCGAATCCTCGAAGCCCAGCGCGTCCAGCGGGTCACCGCCATGGATCCAGTGCGGATACATCGTCCAGGCGTAATAGAGACCCTTCGGACCCCAGCTCGCCTGACCCTCACGCAGGGCGAATTCCCGGCTGTTCAGCACCGCTTCGATCAGTTTCTTGTCGATCCCTTCCTTCACCAGGCGTTTCAGTTCGCTTTGGATCAGGCTGGCCAGCGCCTCCACGTTATCCCGTTTCACCTGTTTGCAGATGAGGCTGAAGGTGGGTTGCAGCAAGCCTTCGCGCAGGGAGTAGCTGGTATCCTTGGCCAGGCCGGATTTGAGGATGGCCTGCTTTAGCGGCGAGGCCGGAGTCCTCATCAGGATGTTCATCATCACCACAATGGCCTGGGTGAGGTTGTAGTCGGGGTTTTGGCCGAAAGTGTAGTTGAGGCTGAGGTGATACTGGTCCGTGATGTCCTTGCCCTCTTCCACCGGATATTGCAGTTCCAGCTTCTTCGTCTTGCTGAAAGCCTTTTGCGCCTCGATCGTCACCGTCTCCGTGTCTTTCTGGAAGTGGCTCAGGTATTCGCTGTCCATGATCTCCATCAGCGCGTCCGCGTCCACATCCCCGTAGAGGAAGAGGTGCGAGTTCGAGGGATGGTAGTGTTTCTTGTGGAACGCGATGAAGTCGTCGAATGTGAGTCGCGGGATCTCCATGGGGTCGCCTCCGGACTCGCAGCCGTAAGTGTTGTCGGGAAACTGCGCCTGCTGGTTGTAGCGTTCGATGATGCTGTCCGGAGCTGAAAAGGCGCCCCGCATCTCGTTGTAGACCACGCCCTTGAGCTTCAACTCCTCTTCCGGGCCGGTGAGTTCATAGTGCCAGCCTTCCTGGTGCAGGATGTTCGGCTGTTCGTAGATCTTGGGAAAAAACACCGCGTCCAGATAGACCCGGCTGAGGTTCACAAAATCCTTGGCGTTGGTGCTGGCCACGGGATACAGCGTCATGTCCGAATCCGTCATGGCGTTGATGAAGGTGTGCAGCGAACCCTTGATCAGTTCCATGAAGGTGGATTTGGCGGGAAAGTTTCTGGAACCGTTGAGCACCGAATGTTCCAGGATGTGGGGGCAGCCGGTGTTGTCGGTGGGAACGGTTTTAAAGGTGGCGCAAAACAGCTTGTTGCTGTCCTCGCACGCCAGATGCACCAGGCGTGCTCCGCTCTTTTGGTGCTCGTAATAATGCGCCGTGGCGGCGATCTCGGGGATCTCGCGGCTGGAGATGTGCGCAAAGCCGTGCTTCACAGCCTGCTTTTTCATGGTTGAACTCCTATCAGATTAAATTGTATTCTTGCAAAACACCGCGCAGGATCTCGCGGTTGGCGTCCTGCAGCGGACAGATCGGCAGCCGGAACTCCAGCTCGATCAGGCCCATCATGTGCAGAGCCTCTTTGGCCGGGATGGGATTGGTTTCGATGAACATCACGCCGTTCAGCTTTTGCAAATGCCGGTGCTGGGCCGCGGCGCTGGTGAAATCTCCGGTCAGGCAGCTGCTGATGTGTTCGCTCATCAGTTTGGGCGCCACGTTCGCCGTTACGGAAATGCAGCCCTTGGCGCCGACAGCCATCAACGGCAGATTCAGCGCGTCTTCGCCGCTCATCAGGGCAAAACCCGCCGGAGCGTCGCGGATGATCTCCGTGGCCTGGGGGATGTTTCCGCTCGCTTCCTTCACCGCCACGATGTTCGGACATTCGCGGGCCAGCTTCACCATGGTCGCGGCGTTCAAATTCACCCCGGTGCGCCCGGGAACGTTGTAAACCACGATCGGGATGTCCACCTTGGCGGCCAGAGCCTTGAAATATTCATACATGCCGTTTTGCGTGGGTTTGATGTAATAGGGCGTGATCACCAGGGCGTGGTCCGCGCCCAGTTCTTTGGCCCGCTTGGTGGCGGCCAGGGTCTGGTTGAAATTGTTCGTGCCCGTGCCGATAATCACCGGTACGCGTTTGTTGATCTTCTGCGTGGCGAAGAGCAGCAGCGCCTCCTTTTCGTCCGAGGCCAGCGCGGCGGTTTCCGCGGTGGTTCCCAAAAGAACGAGACCGTGGGTGCCGTTGGCGAGGTGGTGTTCGAGCAGCGCTTCCAAAGCGGAATAATCGATCCCGCCCTGTTTGAAAGGCGTCACCAAAGCCACATAAGAACCTTGCAACATGATTCTATCTCCTTTTCCCCTGAGGGTTTGGCTGTGTCTGGCGCCAGCCGCTTCCGCGGGAAGGACCGGCCCCGCACACAATAAAGTGCATTTTATCCAGTTTTGCGCAACTCCCCAATTCCGTCAATACAAATATGCTCCAGCCTCTGCCCCGCTGTGGAAAATCCTCCCGGACTTGTTGGCGCTGGCCGGATTTCCCTCTCCCATTCCAGCCACGCGTGCAGATTCGCGTGATTTGTGGGGATAAAAAAGTGCCAGGCCTAAGCCCGCTGGAATCGAGCGACACGCGAGCATCGCTGCAGCCGCCACAACCCTCCCCGATTGGTGAACCCCCCATATATAGTGGGTAACAATTTAGCCTCCATCAAGTTATTTTTTGAAGTATTGCCTACTTGATGAGTTACTTCACCCATATCTACATCGGCTACTACTACAAATTCCCTCTTCAGCCTCTGCGAACTCTGGGTAGAACTGGGCGAATTGCTGGTGACTAAATACAATGGGAAAGCGCTTCACTCAACCCTTTTAAACTAATCCCACCTGAAAAAAAGGGAGTTCAACGATTGCATGAGCAGTCTTTTAGAGAGAGAAACGTTAATAGTTGAAGCCTACAAAATGACTAATGGTAGGTCAGGCAAAAACTACATACTGTCTGATATAATCATGGAATCATGGAAACGTTAACATCTGGCATGAGGGGGGGGCCCCCCTTTATGCTACCAACTGAAGTTGGTAGCAAGTTGGTAGCAAGGCCTGAAAGCCTCTCTGCGTATGGTATACAAGCCTATTCATTCACAATTCACCCCGCTCTATTATATGGAACTGGGACAGCAGAAGGTGAAGGATGATAATATACAATATAATATATTACTATTA
>CAZVXH010000018.1:0-1832 GCA_964631015.1 uncultured Candidatus Cloacimonadota bacterium
CAGAGAAAGAGAGATAAAGGGAAAAGGGGAAATGGGGAAAAAGTTGGCGGCCAGCTAGCCCCGCCAGAACAATGGGAGGGAGGCAGGGACAATTATTCAGAAGAGACAGACGACTCGGAGGGCTCAAAACAAAGGGCGGACAATGTTCCGCCCGTTTTTAGTGCAGAGATTCTGGACCTTTAAATACATCGGAGATCTGATGACGCACATAACAAAAAAGTTCATTCCAAAGACACAGATCCAGAATTCCCTTGACATGTTTCTATACTATTAATCATTAGATTTTTTAAAGATACATCCTTGTAGGAGGAACTATGAAGAACGTGAGAGCCATGTCCGTTAAGGAACTGGAGAATTATATCCGGGAGTTGGACCAATTACCAATCATGGAGCGTCTGAAGATAAAGAACGCAGCACTCAAGGAATTAGGAAAGGATTTACCACCCGATTTCAAAGCGCCAAGATGTGAAGTACAGTCTCCCCGTTGTAGGTGTAAATAGGCATGTACGACATTTATTTTGTTAATCTGTCGCCGCTGACTTAGGCTTCTGACCTATAGAAATAAAAGATAGTGATGGTTTTTCAATTTAACAAGGATATAGCGTAAGGGAAACATACTGAAGTGAGAATTGGTTTAATCGATGCAGATCTGCTTATTTTTAATGGCCATGGCGTTAGGCATGCAGTCAAGAAAGAAACTTGAGGGAAGAAAAGAGGGCTTTGTAAGGCTGCAAACGTTGAAGCCAAATCAAACAAACTTGATGTATGTTTGTGCCTGGCATCACCTCAAATCAGTTGACGATCTCTTCAACGAAGAATTAGTATATCAAATAGCTGAAGAATGTGCCAACTCCGGATTCATTATTTTGGGCGTTATCTTTAAAGAGCATGGAAAAGGATTTGTGAAAAAGATCGTACACAACACACTAAATGAAGTTATTTAACATACTGCTACATGTTTCAGAATCAGATGTTAATTCGACATAGCTTAACCATAATAAAGCAGTTTATTCTGAGATCCATTCTCCGTTTGCGGTTAAACAAGCTGCTCAGAGTGATTCATTGTTAAGCCGGCTCGTGAAGCGATGCCCGGCCGTTACTCCTCCTGGGATCTTTTCTTTTTGGGGGCATCTTTCTGTGCCGGGAGCTGGCTGGGGTCCGTTTAGCTATTCCCGCAAGGGCTGGATTCCGTCTCTTCACGCCGGAGGCGCTCCGTTCCGGAATGACGGAGGTTTGGGGCGGGGTGGGGGACAGGCGTAGCGCAGCATTCCAATGCTGCGACCTGGCGTTCCGCATGATTGGCATCATGCGCTACGAGGAGGCGCTACGTTTAGGAATGACGGAGGTTTGGGGCGGGGTGGATGAGGGGTTTCCGTCAATCCGTTCAATCCGTTAATCCGTATGAAATGTAAATACCCGGCTCTGCTGTAGTACATGCTCGCTACGCTCGCTGGACTCCAGCGGGGTTGGCTATTCCCGCCAGGGCTGGATTCGTATCACCCCACCGGCCAACAAGTTGTCCGGCGAGGACCCCGACGGGGCCCCGAGGGCTGAAGCCCTCACCCCGGAATGACGGAGGTTTGGGGCGGGGTGGGGGACAGGCGTAGCGCAGCATTCCAATGCTGCGACCTGGCGTTCCGCATGATTGGCATCATGCGCTACGAGGAGGCGCTGCGTTCCGGAATGACGGAACGGCTGAGCCTTCAGCTGATACAGCCATGTATGGCGCAACACCCTCATCCCGTAATGACGGACACTCGGCTCTTCCGGCCCCAAATCCGTCAATCCGTTCAATCCGTTAATCCGTATGAAATGTAAATACCCGGCTCTGC
>CAZVXH010000018.1:1932-33808 GCA_964631015.1 uncultured Candidatus Cloacimonadota bacterium
TCCGTCAATCCGTTCAATCCGTTAATCCGTATGAAATGTAAATACCCGGCTCTGCTGTAGTACATGCTCGCTACGCTCGCTGGACTCCAGCGGGGTTGGCTATTCCCGCCAGGGCTGGATTCGTATCACCCCACCGGCCAACAAGTTGTCCGGCGAGGACCCCGACGGGGCCCCGAGGGCTGAAGCCCTCACCCCGGAATGACAGGCTTGGGCTTGGGTGGATGAAGGGTTTCCGTAAATCCGTTCAATCCGTTCATCCGTTCATCCGTTCATCCGTTCATCTGTTCATCTGTTCATCCCCAATCTATTCATTCGTGTAAATTCGTGTAATTCGTGGACAGAAAGCAGGGACGCTGCTGTGGTCCATGTTCGCCGCGCTCGCTGAAGTCAGCCAGCCTCAGCGGAAAAAAGCGTTTGACAAGTATGGCTGATGAAAAAATCTGACTTATTCTGGGCGGATGAAGTCCGCGAAAACGGCTAATAACTATTTTTATAAAGTAGATAGAATAGAGAAACGAGGACCAAATGAAAGAATACAAACTTTCCAAGCTGCGCAACCTCCTCCTGATGGGAGCGAGCGGCGCGGGCAAGACCACCCTGGCGGAACAGATCTTCCATCTGACCCACACCACCAGCCGCCTGGGCAAGATCGACGAAGGCAATACCGTGATGGACTTCGACGCCGAAGAAACGGCCAAAAAGATGTCCCTGAGCCTGAGTCTGGGCTGGCTGAACCACAATGACCACAAGATCAACATCCTGGATACCCCGGGAACTCCCGATTTCATCGGCGACGCGATCGTGGCTATCCCGGCCGTGGAAAACGCGGTGTTGGTGGCGAACGCCGCCAGCGGCTTTGAGGTTGGTTTGGAACTGGCGATCGAGCAGTTGGAGCAGAGAAGGGTGGGCAAGATCGTGGTGGTGAACCGCATGGACAACGAACACGCGGATTTCCTGAAAACCCTGGAATCCATCCACGAAAATACAGGCCTCAATCCGATCCCGGTGCATTTGCCCATCGGCAAGGAAAACACCTTTGAAGGCGTGGTGGACATCATCCGCCAGAAAGCCATCCGTCCCGCCGGCGAAGGCGAGATCCCGGCCGAAATGCAGAGTGCCGTGGACGACGCCCGCCTGCATCTGATGGAAGCGGTGGCGGAGACCGACGAGGAACTGCTCAACACCTTTTTGGAAAACATGGAACTGAGCGACGAACAGCTGTTCAAAGGCCTCAAACAAGCCGTGGCCAACGGCGACATCTGCCCGGCCTTTGCCTGTTCCGCCCACACCGGGGTAGGCGTTATGGCTTTGCTGGACGCGGTTTGCGACTACCTGCCCTCACCCGAGGAAGCCAATCCCATCCAGGTACTCAAAAAAGGCGAGCCGGCCGAATTCACGGCCACAGCCGACGGCGAGCTGCTGGGCTATGTGTTCAAGCTCTACGCTGATCCGAACATGGGCGACTATGCCTATGTACGCATTTTCTCCGGCACCCTCAAGGCCGGCATGGAATTTTACATCCCGGAAAAGGACGCCAAAGACAAAGCCGGCAACATGTATTACATGCTGGGCAAAAACCGCGGCGACACCCAGGAGATCAGAGCGGGCGAGATCGGAGCGCTGGTGAAGCTGAAAAACGCCAAAGCCCTCAATACCCTCGTGGCTCTGGGCAGCGACATGAGCCTGCCGGTGCCGGAACTTCCCACCGCCACCTACTGGCAGATGATCCGCGCCGCCAACCAAAGCGACGAAGACAAGATCGGCAGCAGCCTGCAGCGCGTGATCGCGGAAGATCCCACCATCAGATTCGACCTCAACATGGAAACCCACGAAAACGTGATCTCCGGCATGGGCGAACAGCAACTGCAGCTGGTGCTCAGAAAGCTGAAGAACCGCTACAAAGTGGATGCCATGATGAAAGAACCCCGCATCCCCTATAAAGAGACCATCACCGCCAGCGCGGAATCGCAATACCGCCACAAAAAGCAATCCGGCGGCCGCGGCCAGTATGGCGAAGTTTATTTCCGCATCAAACCCACGGAACGCGGCGAAGGCTTCCAATTCATCAACGCCATCGTGGGCGGCGTGATCCCCTCGAACTTTGTTCCCGCCATCGAAAAAGGCCTGGTGGAAACCATGGACAAAGGCGTGGTGGCCGGTTATCAGGTGGTGGACGTGAGCGTGGAAGTCTATTACGGCAGCTATCACGATGTGGACAGCTCGGAAATGGCCTTCAAGATCGCCTCTTCCATGGCCCTGAAGGAAGGCTTCAAGAAATGCCGTCCGATCCTGCTGGAACCCATCCACGAGCTTACGATCATCGTTCCCAGCGAATATATGGGCGACGTGATGGGCGACATCAGCACCCGGCGCGGACGCATCATGGGCATGGAACAGCGCGGCAAGAAACAGTATCTGAACGCGCAGATGCCCGTGGCCGAGATGTACTTCTACTATCCCGCCCTCAAATCCTTTACCCAGGGCAGGGGACGCTTCACCCAGAAATTCTCGCACTACGAAAAGGTTCCTGACGACATCGCGGCCAAAGTGATCGCCGCCTGGCAGGATTCCGAAGCATAAAAAATCCCTGCTTTCACAGCAGGCTTCAGATTCCGGGGGAGGTTGATCATACAGCCTTCCCCTTTTTTACTGCTTGACATTTTTCCGCCCCGGCCAGAGTCTGGTTTGAACGGATCAAATGATGTAAGCCAATAAAGATAAAGAGGTTTGTATGTCCGGACACAACAAGTGGAGTTCGATCAAACACAAAAAAGGCGCGGCCGACGCCAAACGCGGCCAGCTTTTCACCCGCATCGTCAAAGAGATCATCCTGGCCGCCAAGAACGGCGGGGGTGACTCCGAAATGAATCCCCGCCTGCGCACGGCCATTCTCACCGCCAAAGCGGCCAACATGCCCCGGGAAAACATCGAACGCGCCATCAAACGCGGCACGGGCGAGATCGAAGGCGCCGCCTACGAAGAGATCGTCTATGAAGGTTACGGCCACAACGGCATTGGCATCGTGGTGGAAGTGATGACCGACAACAAGAACCGCACGGTGGCCGATCTGCGCCACACTTTTTCCAAATACGGCGGCAACTTGGCGGAAAGCGGGGCCGTGGCCTGGAACTTTGACCAGAAAGGCTATTTTAACGTTCCCTCGGCCGGCCTCGATGAAGACGAATTCATGCTGCAGGCCCTGGAAGCCGGCGCGGAGGACATCGAACTCAACGGGGAATATTTCGACATCTACACCGCTCCCGGCGATTTCCACACCGTGCTGGCGGAATTTGAGAAACTGGGCCTGCCGGTGGAAAACGCCGAACTTACCCGGGTTCCCAAAACCACCATCAACGCGGATGACATCGCGCCCAAGCTGTTCAAGCTGATCGAAGTGCTGGAGGACCTGGACGACGTTCAGAAGGTCTATGCCAATTTTGAGGTTTCCGACGCCGTGATGGAAGCCCTCAGCCAGGAATAGTGATCATCCTTGGGATCGACCCCGGCAGCCGCTTCTGCGGCTATGGCCTGCTTGAGATCGAGGGCCGGCGGATCATCGGGGCCGGTTGCGACGTGGTGAACATGATCAAGGAAAAAGACCTCCCCACCCGGCTGGATATGCTGTACACCGCTTTGGACAAGGTTTTGGCCGAATACAAGCCGGAGGTGGCGGCGGTGGAAAGCATGTTTTTCCACAAACACATCCGCAGCGTTTTCACCCTCGGCCACGCCCGTGGGGTAATCCTGCTCACCCTGGCCCGGCACGGTGTGCAGATCTTCGAATACACCCCCCGCGAAGTGAAGAAAGCCGTGGTGGGCAACGGCAACGCCTCCAAACAGCAGGTCCGCTTCATGGTGAGCCAGCAGCTCAAACTGAAGGCCCCGCCTGTTAAGGACGACGCCTACGACGCGCTGGGCCTGGCGCTCTGCCACCATCACAGGATCAAGTATCAGGCATGATCAATTACATCTTTGGCACCCTCATCCATAAAAGCCCGGTGAACGCGGTGGTGGAAACCGCCATGGGCATGGCGTTCGAACTACTCATCCCGATCAGCACCTTTGAAACCCTGCCGGCCGAGGGCCAGCCCTGCAAACTCTTCACCCATCTGCACGTGGCGCAGGACGACGTGCGCCTCTTCGGTTTTGCCACCCCCGCGGAATGTGAGCTGTACAAGCAGCTGAACCGCATCTCCGGCGTGGGACCCAAAAGCGCGCTGTCGATCATCTCCACCCTGCCCATCACCACTTTCGTGAAAGCCGTGGAACGCGAGGAAAGCGCCCTGCTCACCAAGGTTCCCGGCATTGGCCTGAAAAGCGCCCAACGGCTGATCATCGAGCTCAAAGGCAAGCTGCGGCATCTGATGGACTACGCTGAACCCGGCGAGCTGGGGGTGGAGGAAAACAAGGTCACCGAGGTGGAAAACGCCTTGCAGACACTTGGCTTCAGTCCCAAGGATGTACGCCGCGAGCTGAGTCTGATGGGCGAAGCGGCCCAGGCGCTGGCCTCCGAACAGCTGATCAAGGAAGTGATCCGCCGCCTCTACCAGAGAAGCCGTTAAATGGTTCGCAAAGAAGCCTATCAGACCATCCTGAGAGTTTTTAAGGACAAGGAGTTTTCGGATACCCTGCTGCGTCAGCGGGCGAAACGGCTTAAGAGCAGCCGCGAAAACGTGGCCCTCTTTTACAGCATGGTGAAGGGCGTGGTAAAACTCCGGGGCAAACTGGATTACATCCTCGCCCAGCACGCCGACGCGGACAAATTCGCGGCCACCGACCTCAAGATCAAGGCCTGGCTATATCTGGGCCTCTATCAGCTGATCTATCTGGATTCCATTCCCGCGCACGCGGCGATCAACGAAACCGTGGAGCTGGCCAAGGAAACTCTGGGCGACAAGGTGGGCGATTTTGTGAACGCCATGCTGCGCGCCTGGCAGCGGAACCCGGAGGTGGTTTGGCCCACCGATCCCATCCAGCGCATCGCCAGCGAACACTCTTACCCCCCGGAACTGATGGAGCGCTGGATCGAGCTCTGGGGCGAGGAAGACACCGAGTATCTGGCCATCTGGTTCAACGAAAATCCCCGGCTGCATCTGCGGGTGAACGGCACAGCCACCACCCCGGAAAAGCTGGCGCAGTACTTTGCCAAGCGCGACATCAAGGTTACGCCCTCCCCGGTGGGGAAGATGACCCTGCTTACCGATGAGGCGGACGCGGTGCTGGATGACGTGGCCTTTTCCGAAGGCTATTTTTCCATCCAGGACAGCTCCTCCGCGCTGATCGTGGAACTGCTGGACCCCCGGCCCAATGAGAACATCCTGGACCTCTTCGCCGCTCCCGGCGGGAAATGCACCTACATCGCCGAACTCCTGAAAAACACCGGCGAAGTGGTGGCCGTGGACAAGATCCCCAACAAGATGAAACTCCTCAAGCAGGCCATGGACAGGCTGCAATTGAGCAACATCAAGCTCATCGTGGCCGACGCTTTCAGCTACGGACCCGTGGCCCCGGCTTACGACCGCGTGCTGGTGGACGCCCCCTGTTCCGGCTGGGGGGTGTTTGGCCGCAAAGCCGACCTGCGCTGGCAGGCGCATCAGAACATCGAGGAACTGGTGAAACTGCAGGAACGGGCCTTGGACCGCGGGGCGAGTTTCGTGCGCCCGGAAGGGATCATGGTCTATTCCACCTGCACCATGAATCCGGACGAGAACGAGCGCCAGATCGAAAAATTCCTTGCCCGGAATCCGCGCTTCACATTGGTTGACGCCACGGACAAACTTCCCCGGGACCACAGTTCCGGCGGTATGTTCCGCAGCCTGCCGTTCCGCCACAACATGGACGGCGCTTTTGCCGCCAAAATGATCAAAACGAGGTAACGCACAGTGGCCAGCGATAAAAGCAAAAAGATTTGGCTGACACTGGGGATCGGCGCGGGGATCATCTTTCTCAGCGCTTTCATCACCAGTCAGATCTTCTTTCCCATCATCTTCCGCGCTCCCAAGCAGATCGAGGTGCCAAACCTGATTGGCAAGAGTTCCGCCGCCGCGCGTCAGGAGCTGAGCGAACTTGGCCTGCACACGGTGGTCAAGGATTCCATCTGGTCTGAAACCGAACGCATCGACACCGTTTTGGAACAAAACCCCGCTTCGGGCGAACTGATCGCGCCGGAGGGGACCATCTATCTGCGCGTAAGCCGGGGATCCCGTAAAGTTGGGGTGCCTTCCGTGGTGGGCCTCAAGTATCAGGAAGCTTACTACACCCTCGTCAGCGCCGGGCTCAAAGGCGAAGTGGCGGATTCCCTCTATTCGGACAGCTACGCGCCCAACACCGTGATCCGCTGCGCTCCGGGGGTGGGTTCCAAAATCGAATTGGGCTCGGTGGTCCGCATGTACATGAGCCGCGGCCCGGAACCCGTGGTCCTCGAAGAAGCGGTCGTCGACACCACCCTGCTGGGCGACAGGCCTTTCGAGGAATGGTGACGCCCGTGACGGAAAAGGTGACTGGGCCAAGCTGCCTGCGCCTGAACATTCCCCTGTCCGGGCAGCGCCTGTTCGGTTTTCTGCTGGACTCGGTGGAAGGCCTGGCCACTCACACCCGGGCGGCGGATTCCGCGGAACTGGAGATCTGGCTCACCCAGGGGCGGGAGGCGGAATTCCAAAGCTTCCTGCGGGCCTGGGAACGTTTTCAATCCGGTCTGAACGGGGCCGCGCGCCATAACAAAGTTTAAACAGGAGTGAGGGAATTGAAGCTCCAAACCATGATCCTCAAACAGCCGGTGATGAACCGGGTGCTCTACTCGCTGCTGCCGCTGCTGCTCTTCGCGGTATACATCTATGGCTGGCGCGCCGCCGCCGTGGTGCTGGTCTCGAACCTCGCGGCCTTCGGAACAGAATACCTGTTCATCCGCCAGAAAAAGGCCGGCAAAGTATCCATGGCGGTGTTTGTGACCGGCAGCCTGCTGGCCCTCACCCTGCCTCCCACGATCCCACTCTGGATGGCAGCCCTGGGCAGCGTGGTGGCCGTTACTTTCGGCAAGATGGTGTTCGGCGGCTTCGGCGCCAACCTCTTCAATCCGGCCATCCTCGGCCGCACCTTCGTCTATGTGTCCTTTCCCCAGCAGATGACGGTGGCCTGGGTGCGTCCTTTCCTGGCGTCGGAATTTCCCGGCGGATTCGCGCGCTGGAGCGCCGGCTCCGCCATGCAAACCGGGGCCACCATCCTCGGCCAGTCGCGGGCGGGGCAGGCTATCACCACCACCTGGCGGGATACCTTTTTTGGCTTTGAGGCCGGCTCGCTGGGCGAAACTTCCGCGCTGCTGATCATCCTGGCGGGAGTCTATCTGCTGGCCACGAAGAGCGCCAAATGGATCCCGATGCTGGCCACCCTCGGCGGCATCCTCCTGTTCAGCTTCATTTTTTATCCCGGCGAAAACCCCCTCTTCCTGCTTTGCGCGGGCGGAGCGCTCTTCGGCATCGTGTTCATGGTAACCGATCCCATCTCCCAGCCCAAAACTAATCCCGCCCTCTGGATCTACGGCGGCCTGACCGGATTCCTGACGGTGTTCATCCGCCGCTTTTCGCTGTTCGCGGAAGGCTTCATGTTCGCGCTGCTCATTGCCAATTCCATCATGCCGATCATCGAGCACGGCCTGAAAGCCTTGCCTAAAAAGAAGGTGGCCGCCCATGGCAAGTGAAAACGGTTTTCGGGACAAGCCCGTGTATCCGGTGCTGTTCGTTTTGCTGCTGAGCGTGATCTTTGTGGGTATCCTGGCCCTGATGTTCAGGAGCAACGAGCCCCGCATCGAAAGGCAAAGTCGCGAGGCATATGAGAAAACAGTTCTGGCCCTCTGCGCGGACAGCCTGGCCAGCCTCAGCGGTCAAAGCGCGGCGCAGATAATGGCGGCCTATCCAGCCAGCTACGCGAAGTATCTCGGGAAAGAGGACGGCTTGGCCCGTCCCGCCTTTGCCGCGAAGATCGACGGAAAACTGATCGCCTACGTTTTCGACATCACGGGAAAGGGCCTGTGGGGAACGATGCGGGCCCTGGTGGCCACCACTCCGGACCAGCAAACATTGCTGGGCATCAACGTTTACGAACAGGTGGAAACCCCCGGACTGGGCGGACGCATCGAGGAAGAATGGTTCACATCCCAATTCAAGCACAAGCGGGTGCTCGACGCCAACGGAGCGGTGAAACTGGAACTCGTGCCGGAAGGCCAGGCTGAGATTGGACCCGCGCAGATCCGCCAGATCACCGGCGCCACCATCACCAGCAAGGCCGTTACCGACATGCTGGGCAGCGAACTCGCCCGGGTGGCCGGGTTGATCAGGGAGGAAAGCAAATGACCCGCAAAGAGATCTTTGTAACCAGCGCGTTCCGGGAAAACTCTGTCTGGAAACAGATCCTGGGTATCTGTTCGTCGCTGGCGGTGACCAATCTGATGCTGAACAGCCTGATCATGGGGATCGGGTTGATCTTCGCGCTGGCTCTGTCCTGCCTCACCGTGTCCCTGATCCGCGAATACACGCCCCGCAGCGTGCGCATGATCGCCCAAACCCTCATCATGGCTGCCTACGTGATCATGGTGGACATCATGCTCAAAGCTTTCATGCCGCAGATCAGCAAACAACTGGGGCCCTACGTTGGCCTGATCATCACCAACTGCATCCTGATGGGCCGTCTGGAGGCCTTCGCCTCCAAAAATCCACCCATTGACGCTGTGGTGGACGGCATCGGGGCTGGGGTCGGCTATACCCTGGTGCTGCTGGTGATCTCCTTCGTGCGCGAGTTGTTCGGGTTCGGCACCCTGTTCGGCATCAGAGTTCTGGGCTCCTGGTGGACCAACTGGAGCATCATGGTGATGGCCCCCAGCGCCTTTTTCCTGCTCGCGCTGCTGATCTGGATCATTAACACCAAATATTACAAGGCGGGCTAAGATGGACATATCGGCTTTTCTGCTCTTCTGGGCGGCGATCTTTACCAGCAACATCCTGCTCACCAATTTTCTGGGCATGTGTTCCTACCTCTCGGTTTCCAAAGAGGTGGAATCTTCGCTGGGCCTGGGGGTCGCGGTCACCTTCGTGCTGGTTTTCACCACCGGCCTGAACTGGCTGGCCTACCGCTATCTGTTGGTGCCCTTTGGCATTGAATACCTGCAGTACATCGTCTTCATCATCATCATCGCGGCCTTCGTGCAATTGCTGGAGCTGCTCATCGAGCGCTACGTTCCCGCCCTCTATTACACCTTGGGCATCTTTTTGCCGCTGATCACGGTCAACTGCGCCATCTTCGGGGTCAGCCTCTTCATGGTGATCCGCGATTACAATTTCATCCAGTCGCTGGCCTACGGCTTGGGCAGCGGATTGGGCTGGCTGCTGGCCATCCTGATGCTGGCAGGCATCCGCGGCAAACTGAGGGAGAAAATGGTGCCCCAGGGCTTGCAGGGTGCGGGGATCAGCCTCATCATCACCGGGATCATGGCCCTGGCCTTCATCGGTTTTTCCGGCATAGCGCCCATCCAATAAAGGTTTCAGCAATGCTACAGACCATCCTCAAAGACATTGGCGTACTCACCGGGATCAGCGTGGTGCTGGCCATCTTGCTGGTGATCGCTGAACGCTGGCTCAACAACTACGGCGAATGTAAGATCGATATCAACGGCAAACGCGATCTCAACGTGAAAGGCGGCAACAGCCTGCTGAACTCCCTCAGCGAAAAACAGGTGTTTCTCCCCTCCGCCTGCGGGGGAAGGGGTAGTTGCGGCGCCTGCAAATGCAAGGTGCTGGAAGGCGGCGGACCGCTGCTGCCCACGGAGAAACCTTTCCTCAGCCAGGCTGAACTGGCCGACGGAGTTCGCCTCAGCTGCCAGGTGAAGGTTAAATCCGACCTCGCCATCCAGATCCCGGAAAGCATTTTCAACATCCGTAAATTTTCATCCGTGATCAGCGAGATCGTGGATTACACCTACGATATCAAGGGGATCACCTTCAAACTGGACGAGGGTGATAGCATCGATTTCCAGGCCGGCCAATACGTCCAGTTGATCACGGAGCCCTACGGCAAGTTGAGGCAGCGCGTTTCCCGGGCCTATTCGATCTCGTCCAAACCCGAGCTCCAGCACAGCATCCAGCTGATCATCCGGCTGGTGCCGGAAGGGCTCTGCACCACCTGGGTACACCATCATCTCAAGCTGGGGGACCGCGTGAACTTCACCGGACCCTACGGGGATTTCTTCCTGCGCGACACTGATGCCGACATCCTCTTTGTGGCCGGCGGATCCGGCAAGGCGCCCATCAAAGCGATGCTGGAGCATCTTCAGGTGGTGGGCACAAACCGCAAAATGACCTATTTCTTCGGCGCCCGCACCCCCAAAGACCTCTATCTCACCGACGAGATGAAGGCCTTCGAACAGGTATTCCCGGATTTCCGCTACGAACCGGTGCTCTCCCACGCCGAGCCGGGCGACAACTGGCAGGGAAAAACCGGCTATGTGATGCCCTACTTCAAAGACACCATTCGCGATCCCGGGAACACGGAGGCCTATCTCTGCGGCAGTCCCGGCATGATCAATGCCGTCACCAAAGGCCTAACTGATCTGGGGATCGCCCCGGACAAAATCTATTACGACAGTTTTGGATGAGCCATGAAACCCACCCCCCAAGAACTTAAAACCCTGCAGCGCATGCAGCCCGGAGTGATCACCCTGAGTGGATTTCTGGGCTCGGATACCCGCTCCCTGAACGAGATCATTGCCGCCGACGCGGCCGTCCTGGCCTCTCTGGACCGCACCAAAGAAGAGATCGCGGCGAGGATGGACAGCTTCACCCAGGCCTCCTGGAACAGCTATCTGGAAGAAACTTTGATCGAGGGCAAATATCTGGTGCAAACGGAGATCTATCGCGGTAAACTGCCCTGTCCTTTCGGCCACGCCGGCATTTTCCGCAAAGCTGTAACCCGGCTCACCAACCGCTCCAATGGCCTCAGTGTGGTCTGGACCTCGCTAAACACCCATCTGATCAAAGCGCACGGGTTCTTTGAAGGCAGGGGCAGCGCTTTCCGGCTGGATCCCCAAACCCTGGTGCCCGCCCTTTTCGATTAAGCTGTCAAAGCGATCAGATCAGCCCCGTTAAGCGCATCACAGGCTCGCCGGCCAGGGCCCAGATCACGGCCGCGAGGGCGATAAAATTGCCGAAGGCGAAGGCCTGCTGCGGCTTGCGGATGAAGATCAGGAAATAGAGTATCCCCATCAGGCAGGCCAGCAGGATCACGAAGGGAATGTGAATCACGCCGAAATAGGCCGCCACCGCGGGGATCAGGATCACGTCGCCGCCGCCCAGTCCCTCTTTGTGGAAAAACTTTTCCCAGGCCAGCGCCAGCAGATAGAGCAGCGCGAACAGCCCCAAAGCCGGCAGCAGATACACCCAGAAGAAACTCATGAAGTCGCCGCCGCTCTGGATGAAACTCAGCAGCAAACCCATCCCCAGCATCGGCAGCGACAGCACCAGCGGAATGATCTTGTGAAAAGCATCGATGAAGAAAATGGGGATCAGAAATCCGAACATCACCGCGAATTTCCAGAAGCTGAGGCTTTCCACTCCCTGCACGAAAAAAAGCGCCAGGAAGAGCAGCGGGGTGACGATCTCCACCGCGAGGTGATGCCAGGGGATCTTCGCGCCGCAGGATTTGCATTTGCCCTTCTGGGCGAGGTAGGTGTAGATGGGGATGTTTTGCCCGGGAGGTAATTGCTTGCCGCAGGAAGTGCAGTGCGAGGGGGGATTCACCACCGATTCCCCCCGGGGAATGCGGTCGATCAGGACATTAAAAAAGCTGCCCAGGACAGCGCCCAGGACAGCTATAATGATCGCTATAAGTAGTGTCAAGTAACCTTACCACCTTTCATACCAGGGCCGCTGGTCATCGTACCAAGTGGATGTTCCGCTGTACCATGGCGCGCCCTGCCGGAATTCCACGGAGAGGTTCACGCTGTCCGTGGGACGGTAGTTGAGCCGAAACTCGGGGATCACCCTGGTGCTGTTGTCGGAATTGAATTCCAGTTTGGTGGTGGATCCATAGTTCACCAAGCTGAGGTTGAGTTCGAGGTCCAGCTTGGGATTGAAGGCGTAGCGGATGTGGTTTGTATAGCGGGACAGGTAATATCCGCGCCCGGCGCTGCTGGAGCCGGCCTCAAAGCCCATGGAATGGCTCATGGAAAGCCGGTCCAGGCTGAGCAGTGGGGAACCGCCAGCCTTGTAGGGATTGAGGTTCGGTTTGGGCATATCTATCTGGGCCAGCAAGGGCAAACTGAGCAGCAGGATCAGGATTCCGATCAGGGTAGTTTTCATTCGGACACTCCTTGATATTGTTCTTTGGGACAAGATAACTCGCGCCCCCTTATCTGTCAAGTTTCTTGAAAGCGGCTCCCTTTCAAACCGGGTGGGTGAATCCCTCCGGGTTGATTTCTGGTTGACGTCTGAACCCTTTGATTTAGCGAAGGGAGTTATAACTGCCTGCACCGCAATACCCTGTCGGGCGCTCCCAGAGCGCTCTACGCCATACCCCTCGCACACCGCTCGCCAGATACTCGCAGCAAATGCGGCCATCAGGCGGGAGGCGAATCCGGGATCTGGGACAGGGCCTTATGGGCCAGACAGCATCACTCCACTCCTGCCGCTGAATGTTCCATTGATGCCCAGCCAACGCCCAAGCCATGTCTGCAGCCGGGCATCACACTTAGGTCAGTAGCACGTCAGCAGGGTAGGTTGGATCGGGAGGATGGAATGCGGCGACAACGGATACAAGCTCAGGTTGGACCGGCGGTCGCGAGCGGGGAAACCTTCCGTGGCACATTGTGGTTTTTTCCCGGCCAAAACCGCCTATAATGTCTATACATTAAATACTGAGGACCAACAAGAATGAAACAGACCGACCTCACCCAAGCTTACGGCCTGGCCCATCTTCCCGCCAAAGTGGCCCTTGCCGTTACGGAAAAACCCGGCGGCGGCTACAACCTGATCACGCTGGAGTGGTTCATGCGGACCTCGATCCAGCCTCCGATGTTTGCCATCTCGATAGGCCATAACCGCTTTTCGCACGACTGCCTGCTGGACCACAGATTTTTTAACCTGGTGTTTCCTTCGGTGGAGATGAAACCGCTCTGCGCCATGGCTGGCTCCACCTCAGGCCGCGACACCGACAAGCTGGAGAAGGGCAGGGTGGAGTTCCTGCCGGGCAAACTGCACAAGCTGCCCGTGTTGAAAGAAGCCGTGGCGGTGTTTGAATGCGAGGTCACAACGCAG
The DNA here is from genome assembly GCA_964631015.1 of uncultured Candidatus Cloacimonadota bacterium. Taxonomy (GTDB): domain Bacteria; phylum Cloacimonadota; class Cloacimonadia; order Cloacimonadales; family Cloacimonadaceae; genus Syntrophosphaera. The sequence continues at coordinate 15,228 of CAZVXH010000018.1, forward strand.
GTACGCAGCGGCGATCACACCATCTTTGTGGGGGAAGTTAAATACAGCTGGTCGGATCCGGACAGGGAACTGCTGGTCTATACCTGATCCTGGCGCTGGTTGAGGAACAACGCCGGTCCCTCACAGCGGACCGCGGATCAGGGTTTCAGCGCGCCGAAGCTGATCTCGTCCGGGCAGGATCCTGTGATCTGCAGATTTCCCCGAGTGTCCGGGATCGCTCCCAGCAGATCCGGTGAACCGGTGGAACCGGTTTGGGCCGCCCACAGCCAGGTACCGTTTTCATCCAGGCAGGCAACAAAGAGCTTGCCTTCATCTGCGGTCAAGTAGTAGGGTTCGCCGCCGGAATCGATATAGGGCCTGTATTTGGCCACCAGATAGAGATTGCCGGCGAGGTCGGTTTCAAGGAAATGGAGGTCCGTTCCCAGCCATTTGCGGGCCCAGAGACACTTCCCGGCGCTGTCAAAACGCGCGTAAAACTGGGCTCTCTGCTCGCCGGCAGCCAGGGTCTGTGCGCCCAGGGTTAGGCTGCCCGAAAAAGTTCCGGCCACGAAGACATCCGCGGCCCGGCCGGCGCTGATCCAATCGATGGAAACGTCCGGTCCTTGCAGAGCACAGTTCCAAACCTTCTTTCCCTGGCTGTCCACCAGCGTCAGGCTGGAATTCACGCTCAAAGCGCCGTCGTAGATCGGGTTGGGGAGAGGGTTGCCGTAAAGATTATCCGCGAACCAAGTGTTGCCGAGGGCGTCGGTGTCGAAACACTTTTTTTCGCAATCGGCGGAAAGCTGCTGCACGCGGCTGCCCCAATTCCAGGCTCCATCAGAGCCGAGGCGCGAGGTGAAGAAAACGTTGCCGGCGGGATCGGGCTTCGAGCCGATGTTCCCGCTACCCAGGGTAAGGTTGCCCGTGCTGGTGCCAGCAATGATGAAAGCACCATCCTCGGCCAGGGCCAGTTTGCGGAGGTTTTCTGTTTTTGGTCCGTTGGTCTTAACCGCCCAAAGCCAGCTTCCGGCTGAATCCAAGCAGGCAGCGAAGATATCGGTCTCGCCGCCGGAGGCAATGCTCAAGGAACCCAGACTGAGGGTGCCGCTGAATTCCCCCGCCAGGCACAGGTTGCCGTTGGCGTCCACAACCAGAGCGGGTTTGGTCACGTTGTCCAAGCTACTGGCCTGCCTCTGCCAGAGCAGGTTCCCGCCGTTGTCGAACTTGGCCAGCCAGATGTCACTCCCTCCCGTGGACCGGATATTTTCGGAGTTGAGTTCGATCTCGCCGCTGAAAGAGCCGGCCACGTAAACCGAACCTGATGGTCCCACGGCCAGAGCCAGTTGCGGTTCCACGTCACTGAGTACGGCCGCCAGAGGTTTGGCCCAGCGCCACTTTCCCGCGTTGTCCTGACACGCCAGCCAGGTGTCGGAGTGGTTGTCCCGGGAAGTTCTTTCCTGCAGGATGATTTGCCCGAATTCCATTTCACCGGTCAAAATGCCGGCGTAATAACGGTTTCCGGCGGCGTCTTCTCCGTGCAGGGCGTTGGCTGGCAGCCTGCGGATGTTCAGCCAGTTGCCCTCGGCATCGATGCTGGCGGAGAACATGGGAGTGTCTTGATCCGCGGGTAGTTTCATTCCGGGGGGCAAGCTGCTTTCCGGAGCCGGCGGCAGGGGCACGGCGGCGTAGGGATCAACTTCTTTGATCTTGAGAACCTGGTTGAGGCTGATGGTGTTGCCCCGCAGATTGTTCAGGGTGACGATGTCGTCGATGCTAACGCCGTAGCGTTTGCTAATGTTGTATAGCGTATCGCCGGTAACCACCCGGTGGGTGATCATTTCGGCGCTTAGCAGGGCCGGGAGCAGGATGAGCAGCAGGGCCACCAGCGGGAATAGGCGGCGACAGTAGGCTGGAATAATGTCAGGCGCGGGCATGGTCTTTCCTTTCGCGCTCACACCAGCAGTTCCGCCAGGCGTTGGATGCCTGTTTCGATCTGCTCCGGCGTGGCGAAGCTGAAATTGAGCCTCAGGGTGTTGAAGCGTTCCTGCCCCTCGGGATAGAATTTGGAGCCGGGAATGAAGGAAACTTTGTTCTGCGCGGCCTTGATGAACAGTTCATCGGCATTAACGTTTTCCGGCAGGGTCATCCAGAGGAAAATACCGCCCTGGGGCTTGGTCCAGTGGACGTTGGCGGGCATGAAGGCTTCCAGGTCGGAGAGCATTTTACGCAGGTAGGGAGCATAGAAAGCGCGGATGCTCTCGATGTGCGGATCCATCAGGCCTTGCTCCAGATAGCGGGCGACCGCCCTCTGGGCCACGCAGTCCGGGGTGATATTGATCTTCTGCTGCCAGGAAACCATTTTGGCGATCAGGTCCTTGTTCCCTTTGGCATAGGCCACCCGCATGCCGGGGCCGAGGATCTTGGAAAAGGAGACGATCTCGGTGACGATGGAGTCGGCGCTGAACTCCTCGCGGGCCAGCCGGTACAGGGTGGGAAGAGGTTCGCCGGAATATCTGAGACGGGAATAGGGGTTGTCTTCCACAATGGGGATCTCGTGGTCCAGACAGAAGCGGATCAGTTCCCGGCGCCGCTGGAGGCTGTAGCTGATGCCGCCGGGATTGTGGAAATCCGGGATGGTGTAGAGGAATTTGATCTTTTTGCCTTGCTGGCGCAGGGCGCTAACCTTGGCTTCCAACTGCTCCATGATGATGCCTTCGGAATCGAAGGGAACGCTCTGGCAATCAGCTTCCAGGGCGTCGAAGGCCACCAGCGAGCCCAGAAAGGTGGGCGCTTCGCAGAGCACCACGTCGCCGGGATCGACCAGGGATTTTCCGTAGTAGTAAAGGGCGTTGGTGGCGCCCACGGTGATGATCATTTCCTCCGGGTCGAGGTCCAGGCCTTCCCAGAGCAGCAACTGCCGCTTGAGCAGACTGTCGCCTTCGCTGGCACCGTATTGCAGCACGTCGCGGCCTTCATTTTGCACCACGTCGCGGAAGATCTCTGCCAGTTGCGTGGAAGGAAATGTTTTCGGCGAGGGGAACCCCCCGGCGAATGAGATCAGGTCCGGAATGTTCTTGGTGGAGGCCACCAGTTCGCGAATGAGCGATGATTTCATCACGCTTGTCACTCGGGAAAAGGAATTGAGCTTGTTCATCCTTTTACTCCATATTTTTATTTATTAATTTCAAATTCAATGCTGGGCCGCGGTCAGGTCCTTTGGAAGCAAACGTCTTCGTTTGATATGCTCCGCAGGAACTTGTGATTCTCTCAAAAAACCCTGCGGGCTATAACCGGCGTGGACGTCAGTCACTCCCGTAGCTTGCGGCTCAGGGATAGATCCGATAGATCATCCGGGGAAAAGGTATGGTTTCGCGGATATGGTGGATGCCGCTCATCCAGGTTACCAGGCGCTCGAGGCCCACCCCAAATCCGCTGTGGGGCACGCTGCCGTATTTGCGCAGGTCCAGAAACCACTGGTAGTCTTCGATGGGCATGTTTTCGGCCCGCATCCGCTGCAGCAGGAGGTCGTGGTCGTCTTCACGCTGCGAGCCGCCGATGATCTCGCCGAAACCTTCGGGGGCGATGAGGTCGCTACCCAGTACCAGGTCTGGGTTTTGGGGATCGCGCTTCATGTAGAAGGCCTTGATCTCCTTGGGCCATTTTTCGATGAAGACGGGCACAGGAGAACCTTCGGTAAGCAGCACTTCGTCGGCGGCGCCCAGATCGCTGCCGTGGTCAATTCCGCTGCCTTGGGAGCGGAGATAATCGATGGCTTCGCGGTGGGTCATTGTCCTGAAAGGCGCGTCCGCGGCTTTGAGCGCGGCCTTGTCGCGTTCCAGGATCGTGAGCTCGGCATCGCAGTCCTGCAGCACGGTACGGATCACGTGACGGATCAGGCCTTCCTGGATTTGCATGCTTTCCGCGTGTTCCACGAAAGCGGCCTCGGCGTCCATCATCCAGAATTCCGTGAGGTGCTTGCGGGTTTTGGAGCGTTCGGCGCGGAAAACCGGACCGAAGTCGTAAACCCTGCCGAGGCTCATGATCCCCGTTTCCAGATAGAGTTGGCCGGATTGGGAGAGGTAAGCCTTGCCTTCGTCGAAGTAATCCAGCTCGAACAGGGTGGTGGTGCCTTCGCAGGCGTTGGGGGTGAGGATGGGCGAATCAAAGCGCACGAAGTGGTTCTGGTTCAGCCAGTCGCAGATGGCGTAGTAAACCGCGTGGCGGATTCGCAGCACCGCCCACTGCTTGGAGGAGCGGATCCAGAGGTGGCGGTTCGAAAGCAGAAAATCGGGGCCGTGCTCCTTTTTGCCGATGGGGTAATCTTCGGCAACTTGGATGGGGGAGACGGAGCTGATCGCCAGCTCAAACTGTCCTTCCTTTTTCTGATGCGGCTTGGCGGTGCCACTAAGGCTAACGGAGGATTCCAGGGTGAGGCGTTTGGCGGTTTCGAACATTTCCTCCCCCAACTCCGGCTGGAAGGCCACGCATTGCACTTCGCCGGTGCCGTCGCGCAGAACTATGAACAGCAGTTTGCCGCTGTGGCGGATGGTGCGCACCCAGCCCCGGAGGGTGATCTCTTCGCCCAGATGGGCGGCGATGTCGGCTATCAAAATGTTTTTCATGTTTATCCGTATCTGATGTTGGCTTGTTGGTTGATGGCTTCAGCGATCAGGGCGGCGGCGCGCAGGGCTCGCAGCCCGGCCTGTCCGTCCACCACAGGTTGTTTATCGTCCAAAATGGCGTCCACCCAAGCATCCAGTTCCAGCGTGAGCGCGTCTGTGGCCGCAGGATTCAGCTCAAGCCGCCGGGCGTCGATCAGCTCTTGCGGCCGGATGCTTTCGTCACCCCGCATCATTTTCTGTAACATGGATGCGGCCTTCTCGCTCCGCCGCACAACGCTGCCCTGTTTGGCCACAAGGTCCAGAGAGATGTAGGCGTCCCGCTGAAAAAAGCGGATCTGCCGTTCCTGTTTAAGGGCCACGCGCGAGGAAGTAACATTGGCGATCGCCCCGCTGGCGAATTCCAGCCTGGCGTTGGCGATGTCGGGGCTGTCGGTGAGGATCGCCGCTCCGTTGGCACGCACCGCTGTGAGCGGGCTGTTCACGAAGTCCAGGATCAGGTCGATGTCGTGGATCATCAGGTCCAGCACCACCGAAACGTCGGTACCGCGCGGCTGAAAGCTGGAAATGCGGGTGGATTCGATGAACAGCGGTGAGCTGATGAATTCCTCGGCCGCGAGGATCACCGGATTAAAGCGTTCGATATGGCCCACCTGGATGGTCAGCGCGAGTTTTTCAGCCAGGGCCACCAGTTCTTCAGCGGCCGCCAGTTCAGCGCATAGCGGCTTTTCCACGAACACCGGTTTACCCGCCAGCAGAGCGGCTTTGGCCAGCTCAAAGTGAGCGCTGGTGGTGGCGGCGATGTCCACTGCGTCACAGGAGGCCAAAAGCTCCGCGTAGCTGCCAAAGGCCTTCACCGAAAATTCTCGGGCGACCTCGTGACAGCGGGTGGGGTTGATGTCGTAGACCCCTGTCAGTCCACAGCGTGGATTGGCCAGGAATTTGCCGGCATGGAAACGTCCCAGACGACCAACGCCGGCAATACCGATCCGCAGCATGTTTATCCGAGTCGGCCAGCCAGGATGGTCAGCATGTCCTTGGTCATTCCAGCCAGGTCGTATTCAGGTTTCCAGCCCCATTCCTGCTGGGCGGCGCTGTGGTCCATGGAGTTCGGCCAGCTGTTCGCGATGGCCTGCTTGATGGGGTCAACGTTGTATTCCAGGCGGAATTCAGGGATGTGTTTCTTGATCTCGGCGGCGATCATGGCGGGGTCGAAGCTCATGGCGGAAACGTTGAAGCAGTTGCGGTGCTTCAGTTTGGCGGGATCGGCTTCCATCAGTTCCACCAAGGCGCGCAGGGCGTCCGGCATGTACATCATGTCCAAAAAGGTCCCGGCTCCCAGATTGCAGGTGTAGCTCTTGTTTTTGATCGCTTCGTAATAGATCTCCACGGCGTAGTCGGTGGTGCCGCCGCCAGGCAGGGTCACGTTCGAGATGATGCCGGGATAGCGCAGGCCGCGGGTATCCACGCCGAATTTGATGTGGTAATAATCGCCCAAAAGCTCGGCTGCCACCTTGGAGATGCCGTAGATGGTGGTGGGACGCATCAGCGTGTCCTGCGGAGTGTTGTCCATTGGGGTGCTGGGACCGAAAGCGCCGATGGAGGAGGGCAGAAACACCGCTCCGCCTGTTGCTTTGGCTACTTCCAAGGTGTTGATCATGCTGTCCATGTTGATCTTCCAGGCCAGTGTGGGCTTGGATTCGCCCACGGCGGAAAGCACCGCCACCAGGTTGATGATGGTGTCGATGTGGTACTTTTTCACCACGTCGAACATCTTTTCCGCTTCCAGCGCGTCCATGTTTTCACAGGGGCCGCCTTCCATGATCTCGGGGATGAGGGGGGTGCTGCGGTAGGTGGCAACAACGTTTTGGCCGCCGTAGATCTTTCTCAGGTAAGGAACCAGTTCCGATCCGATCTGACCGGCTGCTCCGAGGACAAGGATGTTTTTCATTTACGTCTCCATCAGGATTTTTTCTTTTGAAACTCATTTTTTGGCTCCGGCCGGATTGTCAATGCTTTTCCCCTACCCGGCGCCATCGCTGTGCCGGTCCGCCTAAGAAGTGACATCTGAAATGTCAAATCGTGACACCAGTTTGACAAAACCGCAGAAAAGCCCTCAGTTTGTGACACTCATTTGTCAAATCATCGGAATCCCATGCCCTTCAGAAGTGACAGCAATTTGTCAAATCATGACTCCAATTTGGCAGGTTGTGACACCTTTTTGTCAGATTGAGCATTGACAGATTCCAACTCACCTCTTGAGTCTAGAGTTCGGTAATCCAATTGAACGTCGATGTTATTCTCGTCGTGACTTATCAGATAATGCTTAGGCGATCTTTGATAGACATTCACCTTGTCATGTGGAATGAGGATCGAGTTTTCCAAGATATATGATTGGGTCCCAAACATATGCTTCTCCATAATGTCTGAATGTATATCGAGAACGAATTGCGGGTCTATCCGGTTTTTGATAATCTCCAGCAAGTCGTTTAACTCCGTAAGGTTCTTATAGCCCGGAATATTAGCCTTGGTATCTTTGTTATAGTAATCTGGGATCAGCAGAAACAGATATTTACGAGCACGGCTGACACCCACATTGATTATATATCGTTTGTTAAGCATAATCGCATTTTGGGTACCTGCAATGAATTGTGTCGTTTTTGATGTTGGTGGATACTTCAGAGGAGTGTTAAAAATGCAGAAAACGATGTCTTTCTGACCGCCCTGAAAGCCATGAATGGTATCTGCTTGATACATGAGATTATCAAAGTTCTGCTTTGCCATTAGTTTTTTCACAAGATCTGCTTGTGATCTGTAGGGACAGATGATACCAACGCTGTGTTCAGCACCCAAGATATTCACGATGCTCTTGATATATTCAACGACCAGCAATGCAGAATAGGGATGGGTAGAGCTCTTTTTGACCGACCGCGAGTGATAAACATCCCCCCCGATAACTGGGCATCTCACGATCGTTATAGGTTTAGGATTGAATTGTTTACTTGTCGGTAGGGAAGGTATTGATTCAGGATCAATATTTGCCTCATGTAAGATGTTGCCATTATAGCAATACTTGCTAAACAACTCCCCGATCGGTTCCAGGCACCTTCTTTGAATTAAAAGCTGTTCAACATGATATTCATAGGGGCTGAGTTGATACTCCTCAACACTTGATTGGAAAGATGTCAAGCCAACCATGCTATAGATAGTTTGCTCCTCGACTTCGCTCTTAAACATGTCCATCTTCTCAGCCAATTGTCTATCGTCCATAATTTCTGGAAAATTATAGATAGGTGGTATCTGAAGAGGATCGCCGGCTACTATGAATTTGCAGTCCTTATTATGTTTAGCAGCCATTATGATGATATAGGTGACAAAGTGAACTGGTAGCATGGAAGATTCATCAAAGATAATGTAATCCCAGGGAGTTGAGGCGAATTTCTCCATTCGATAGCCATCATAGGGAAATCGGATTGCTGTCGTCACAGTCAGGATTGTTCCATCTTTTTTGGATTTCCCCGGGTTGGATACGATCCCCAAGTTGTTTATCTCTAGATTTGTACAGTTACCAAACCTTACAGTGTGATCTATAAGCGGGGAGTTCTGCTCGATGAGTTTATTAATGAGCTCATCAGCGGCAGCATTTGTGGGTGCGAGCACCAGGATATTGCCGCAATCCATTGCCAATTTTGTAAGTTTGGAAGCCAAAGTGAATGTCTTACCTGTACCTGGAGGTCCAAAGATAAACTCTATATGTTCACTCAGCTCATTTTTCAGACAATCATCATCTTCATAGCTTAGGTCATGATATGCCTTTTGCCAGAGTCTGGACACATCGACAAAATCCTCAAATTGCAAAGTAAACTGGGTATTCGGCATAAATTCTCTGATTAATGACTCTGAAAGAGGCTTATCAAACAGAACTTCAACATAGTCAGGAGCTAGAGTCACGCTCTCAATCTTGCAACTCGTCAATGGTTTACTATTGTCTCCATAGCTCAGCTTAATGTTCTTGGCAGTTTCATAGCTTTGAAGAATATATCGCCTGGGCATTGATAACTGTAGTATTATCTTGTCATTCAATAACTTGTGGGCATCGAATCTAACACTTTGACTAACACTTTTGTACTCGTCCTTTTTTCCGTAGTTCAAAGCCCAAAGGATTGTCTTAAACCACTTGAAAGAGTATTGAGCCATTGGGGAGCCTAATGCCCATATCGCAATCTGCCTAATCAACTCAACAAGCTTTTTTCTTTGCTCATCGTCTAGATCATCGGTGATATCAGAATCAGGGTCAAGAGTTAATAGCCAATCAGCTCCAAATACAGTCTCCTTGTATTCATCCCAATGTTTGAGCAGATATGATAAGGCTGCTTTCTGGCTGGCTATACCCTTCGCAGAAATTATCCCGTCAGAGATAATCGAGCCTTGCCCTTGGAATTTTTTAAACAACCATAATCCCCTATCAGCATAATCTCTGGAAAGTAGTTTTGAATGTGATATGAACCCCTCAAGATCAGGATCATTATCCAGCACCAGAATCTCCGCTGGATGCCATGTCCCATCCTTTGCGTTAAAGCTTGATCCCCTGCCAAGTGTTTCCCACACTTCAGGACTGATTTTCTGTTCAAGCACGATAAGGACTGAACCCAGCCCCTCCGCAATTTGGGGAGACAATTGTTTATCAGGACACAAGGCATTTGCTATCTGCTCATAATCAAGTTCTTTGATGCTAAAATGGTCTAGTAAGCCAGCAATTCTATCTCGGATGTTTTGACTTATTAGTGTATTCTTGGACAAACCAGAGTTTTCTAAAACACTAAGTGTCTGGGAGTTGTTCAGATAATCAGGGATGCAGTACCTGATGTCGTTTAAACTAACAAGACAAGAAAATGGTTCTGCAAGATCATTAGGAATCAGTTGATTGGAGCAAATAATCCCTAAATAATTATCTTCATCCAGTTCCCAGAAAACTCGATCAATATCCGACAACTCTCCTGACCAACTAATGCCGTCAGAAAGCAGAAAGAAAAGTGATTTCCATAAACCACTGCAATCAAGTCCAGACTTATCCAATAAGGATGGCTTATCCTCAAAGCTACCCTGAGAGTCTATCAGTTTTTTGATTGTATCGGCAAATTCCTTGCCTATAGTAAGAGCTAAGTCATTATTGTGAGTACATGTAGCAAGCTGTTTCCTCCCCACATCTAGATTGAAATTGGCATTAATTAGAAACTTATACTCACTACGAGTTCCAAGAGCTGGTACGGTTACCCAGACAGGACAGATATCTTCGAAACCAGACAATTCACAGCCAGATATCTTGAACACTATATTCCAGTCGCTAATGCCTTTAAAAGCCAGGAATCGGCTACTTCCCATTGTGAATAAATTGATATTCTCGAAAAATTCCTCAGTTGAATAGCTGAACTCCTTGAGACCAAATCTAACATTCTTGATCTTCTTGCTCATCAAAGGCATCAGGAATGCATAATCATCAAATACACTTAGTAACCTATTGTAAACCTCCGGTGACCCAGTTCGAATACTGAAAACTGTCACATCACTGTTATTCACAAAACATTGTAAGGTTGCTAGTTCCTCAGATTTCAATGGCTCAGGATACATTCCTCCCACAATCTTGAAATTTAGCCTTCCACTTACAATCCATGGTTCGTCTGTAGCAAGGTAAATACTCTTGAAGCCAAGTCCAAATTTCCCTGTTAACCAATCTCCTTGCTTGTCAGAATAGTTGAGTGTGAGCATTTTATGGAGATCGTTGCTAAAATAATTACTCATTTCGCTGCTGTATATATTTCCTTCTTGTTCATTGATAAATCTGCCGTTATGTAAAACAGAAATTGTCCCATCATCGGGATTCGGAATCACTTGAAAGGTATAGTTCTCAGTTTTCCTAGAGAGGTTTTCCAATTCAGAGCAAGCATCGTCGGCGTTTTGGAACAATTCAAACAGAATAGAACTGAGATCATATTGGAATCTTTCAAGCTCTTGCCTCACACCTTTTAATATGGCTCTTTGGACGTTTTCATCGTGTAGTGCAATACTGACATTAGCCTCTAATTCTCTGCGTTGATCCATATATGATTTATCGGCTTCCTCGTTAGATTCAAACTTACCTGTAACCCTTTTATAATTCATCTCCTTATCTTGTTGCTCCAGTTTTCTTACCTGTTCAATTTCTCGACCGATTCTCAATCTTTTGAAGGTATGCATCATTTCGCTCTTTATTACTTCCTGGACAATGGAAATACTAACCTGGTTATCAACATCAAGCTGGTTCCATACCAGTGATTCAACCAGCGACTGTTTGGGGGTTAACTGATACGCCTTTAGCACGAGGAGATTTAGGGCATCATGCAAACACTTTTTCAACCCATCCACCCCAATGGCATCAATATCAAGCATATGGAAATCGAAGTCGACCACCCTAGAAGTATCATCTCTATGAACAAACCTTAGTAACGAAGGCTCACTTTGAAACTGAATTATATCTCCGGTTAATGAATGAGCCTGACTTGAATCAGGATGGCTTACAAATCGCAGATTAATCTTTGTATCCCATATTTTCTCTTCAATTTCTTTCATTACGTTTGCCAGATAATCTGGTTTATTTTGGTGGCACAATTGAAACTCGTCAATCCAAGGTTTTTTTATACTACTTCTTACACTCTCTACACTATTAACTTCAGAGAAGAAATTGGAATCAGCCCATTGTCTCCATTTTGGATCTCCATCTGCCAAGAAAGCCAAGAAAACACCAATCAGATTCTTGTTTATATATCTACTGCATAATCTTAGGTATTCCAGCAAGTTATCCATATCATATTCTGTTTGATTATCCAGTATGATTAGTTCCGGCTTATGGACAATGTTTGCGAAGTAATCATGTGAAAGCAGCTCACCGAGTTTGATTTCTAAAACATGGTCTCTATTAACAAGAGTATCGTTAAGGCATAGGCGACTACTCGGCAACCATACTCCTTTTGAATTGGGCAATCGTATTTCCCTTAACAGATCAAGACCAGAGCCCCCGTGCAGATATTCCTTTAATACTGTGATGAAGTGCGTGTAAATCACGGAGCTTTCTAATACCAAACAATCCCTCTCAATAGCATTAGCCCATGACGTCAATATCTCTATCTGTTGGGGGATCGGAGGGTTGTTAATAAACAAACACGGCTTAATGAGCCTATCAATTTTCTCTGGACTTACGTTCTGTTTGCATCTGTTAAAAATTCTGATAATCTCGTGATCATTAAGAGCATATTCAACTGATGGATAATAGTCATTCCAATCAGCCTCTTCGCTTATCCTGAAGATGTTTAGTGGTGATGTCCCTCCGATAAGTTTTCCCATGACTCTCAGAATCATCTCTTCATCCCAGAATGAAGTGTTCTTCAATTTATCAATTAAATTCTTATCTTTAAGTGTATTCGGCAATTCGTTATATGTAATGTAGAATTCTGGGCTTTCTGATGATGATGAATATGCATCGATAACTAAGCGTAGTTCTTTTGTTATGTGCATATGGTAAAGGACTCTATTCAGACCGAAACTTGTATCTTTTATCTTGATCCATGGTATGTCGTCCAGTTCAAGTAGATTCATTTCTTCAGAGCTAAGTTGCGCCAATAAGTCTACTATCTTCTCCATGTACTGAGATGGTTCATCAACCCCAAGGTACATCCTAGCCATGGCATTGTGATCTAATGATTTAATAAGAGTACATCTGTGCAATACTTCATTGAACTTGAGAATTGTCAGGCTCGATTTAGGTATATCGTTAGAATTTGATTCATAACCCACCATATACGTAGATTCCAAACGCTCCGCAATACTTATCCAATCACCATCGATTGGTTGGAAAATCGGCAGCTTCAACAGTCTATAATCATTTTCATCAAGATCTGTCAACCTTCTGTAAACCGTTTCTCTCTCAGCCAGTGTCATCCATGTCAGGTTTATGTTTTTAGGCATGTTATCATACAATTCTGGTGGTATATGATCTTTGCTGACAGTATATACCCCAAGTTCATTTGATAGTGTGTCTGTAAATGAGATTCCTTGGGTATAAGCGATTTTATCGAAACTGCGACCAAGCGGTTCCCACAAAGCTACAGATAGCTTGTACCAAATACTCTTGTTTTTGTACAAACAAAGCTTCTCATTTTGATCTAGTTCTCTTTTGCCTGCCAGTAATGCCCTAATAACATTTCTGTATCCTTTTATCTTAGCTTCTCCCAAGTCTGAGCATAAATACTCTAACAATTTCAAGCGGTCTTCTAAACTACCAAAACTCCACTTGCTGAATTGTTTCGCAATGTACTCAATTGACGCAGTCACTACTGAATCAAGGCCAGGAATGTTTTTCTCAGGATTACTCTTAGCGAGATTCATTAAGTAGACAGGCATACATTCGAAAGCTTTAGAAATCAGTCGGCACAACTCCTTTTTGGAATTTGATGCTAACACGCATAACTCTTGGATCTCGTTTATAGAATAGAATTCTGTCCCTTTGTCTAGCTCCTCAAGTTGAATTAGAGGAAGATTACGGTATGCAATATCGAGTTCACCCAATTCACAATTCGCCAGAATATCTATTGCCCAGCCATGGCATATTCTCTTGAGTTCCTCGTTGTTACTTGGCATCCATTGCAGAACCTTATTAATCAAAGATGCCGGAAGCTTTGGATTTGTTTCTTGCCAATCCTGATAATCAGACGGTAAAGCTAAGTAATCTGCTAAAACCTCGTTAAGCTGCTTCCAATGACCAGATTTTTCAAAATCAAGGACTATGACTTTATCTTTAAAACTATCAAGCAGATTACTAATACTGCTATGATATTTATGAACTAACGTGAAAGGCAATCCTAGTATTAAGGCCTTGATTTTGTTAAAAAACCTGAGATGCCAATAGGGTATGTCTTCAAAGGCGCCAATCCGCTCGAAGCTTTCCTTGAGCCAGTATTGAGCAAATTCACGATCATTCGTAATGTCTTTGATGTCAACACTCCAAAAAGCATCAATTAGATTCTCCCCCCATTCTTGCCGATACTGGTCTAGTAGCATACACCCAGCATTGGGAATTATTAAGTTATAATTCTCACTCATATGCTTCAGATTGGGAAGCTTCGCAACGTGGTTCAAGTAATCATGGCTTATCTCAAAATAGTCTTCTCGTGGAATCAGTTCCCACTGTAATATCCCCTTCCTAACTCGTGAAACCCATTGCCCTGCATGGCAAAGTTCTCTGAAACAGTCCGGCACTTCTTGTTCTTTAACATTCACTTCAGTGCACACTACTTTGCTGATCTCCTCTAAATCAGCAAAGGAGGTCTCATACACTTTAGAGAAATCATTCAGAGCTTTTGGAATCAATTGCAGAGCATGCCTAAAGAGGTCTTGATTCCATTTGGCTTCTCTTTGTTTTTCAGTCTGTTGATTATCCTTTAAAGCTAGATCAAAGTATTGACGGCGTGAGTTTACAAAAAAACAACCATGCAAAAACAGGTTATATTTAGCGTCGATTAAGTCATTTTTATCAGAAAGTGGTAGAGTGTTGCTATAATGAAACTTGAATTTATCTTTGGAGTTAGATCCAGTGTTTTTAACCATCAGAATGCCAACATGAGGAGGAAGGATTTTGTGACCCTTAGCCTTAATATCATTATACAAGTCTAGAACATCTTCGCTTAATGCAATGTCTTGTTTCAAAAAGTATTCGACTCTGCGAATTACTGACCCAGTTTTCAGAATAACTTCTCCCTGGAGGCTGTCTATGATCCTTTTCTTTTTGAGATAGCAATTTTCAATCTCTTTTAACCGCGGAATCCTTGGTGCTGAGTGTACAATTTCAGCTTCGATTTGGCTTTTGTTTACGAATTTTACCTTATGTAAAGAGTGTAGCATTGGCAAGATATAGCTAACCATAGCATAGTTGATATCACAGAAGAGACTCATAATTATCTTATCAGATGAATCTTCCCAAAACTCGTCTATTATACAGTCATGCTCATTTATCATCTTTTTACTGCGCAAAGGTATCCAAACAATGAACCAATCAGTCATGTCTCTTATGTAAGGATCAAGAAGCCTTACGATCTCCTGTCTGTCTGCATTCCAGTTTTGCTCAAGTTCTAGTTGCCAATGACGGTAAGGATTTTTCGGGGCTGACGAATCCCAGGGGGTGACCATGTTTAGAGTCCTCTCATAGAATCCATAGTCCTTTTCTGCAACCATGTCGATATTCCGGAAGCTACCCTTAATTGCAGATGCTGCATAGAAGAAACCTTCACAGTAATGAAAGACGCTATTAAGTCCAATTCCGAATTTTCCGGTGGTGAGTTTATCGTCTTTACCGCTACTAATTGCCTCATTAATAGCATAAGCGTCTTTAGCCGTGAAC
Source organism: uncultured Candidatus Cloacimonadota bacterium (assembly GCA_964631015.1). Lineage (GTDB taxonomy): Bacteria > Cloacimonadota > Cloacimonadia > Cloacimonadales > Cloacimonadaceae > Syntrophosphaera. The sequence continues at coordinate 30,252 of CAZVXH010000018.1, forward strand.
TTGCCATTGTTGATCACAAACAATGAAGGACAGTCTCTCAGTAGGGAGTGCCTAAATCCAGCATCAGGTTCATGAAATCCGAAGATAAGTTCAGATGACTCCGAATCATTGCTGTTTTGGATCAGTTCTTTGATGACCGAAAACCCCCATTTATACTCTTCTAGAATTGTTTTAATATTGCTAATGTCAGCACGGAAATCAGTGTGTTTCATATGTAGTAACCATCTCACTCTGTCATTGTATCATTGCAGAAAGAACCATATTTTTGCCACCAGCTATCACTTATAAATGGCATGATCTTTGTTAAAAATGAAGATACCTCTTGTGTTATTGAAGCGCTAATACTAGGCACTCATTACCCCCTCTTCAAACAAGTTACTGATGTCGCTCAAGACGCCTAGCCATAAATTCTGACTCTGGACATTTCATTTAAGTCGAACACATATATTACTTCAATCAACCTCAATATCACTGGAGATCAAATATCTCTGGTTGTCTTTTGCGATACTTGACTGATCGACCGATTTTCACCTTTTCAATTTCTTCCATCTTACTAAGGACTTCTGTCAACTGCTTTGATGGCAGCTCGATCCCAAGCTGGGTACAAATCTCTTTGGCTGTCAGAACGTTATTCGTCAGCAACACAACGATTCTGCCTGGAAGATCATCTTGAATGCTAGTTGTGGGTAAAACCTGCCTTTCAGTCTCTTGTTGACTCTCAGGATTACCTTTATCATCAACAGCTATTCCACCAAGGTTAATCAGAAGATTGTTTGCACTGGTCTCGTCATCTGAGGCCATCCTCACGTAAATCGTGCGACCTTTGCGAAGTCCATCTTTCACTCCAGACCAGGTTCCTCCTGAATTTGATGAATCCGCAACGTATATCTCTTTGGCGAGGCCGTAGATTATCGGATTTCTTGCCATAGCTAATTCGACTTTCCAGGGAGCTTTAGGATGAAAAGTGCTTAAAACGAGCACGTCTCCATCGATGATTTGCTTATAGTATGTCTTATATCCTGACCCAAATGTCATAACTCCCTGGGGTAGTACAATAATGCTATGTCCGTGATACTTTAAAGCAGAATCGAGAGCTGCTTTGTCTATGCCCTTGGCAAAGCCGCTAACAATAACTTTATAGTCTTCACTGGCCTTTTTAGCAATGTTATCTGTAAACTTCAATCCTCTTGAGCTAGCATTACGAGATCCCACAATCGCAATTGAATCCTCAACAAGAAGCTGTTTGTTGCCTTTGATGTAGAGTAAGGGAGGGGAGTATGCGAGTTTGAGATTGTCTTTCAATGTTGGAGAATAATCAGGAGAGTTTAGTGGAATAAGTTCAAAACCTTGATTATAAAGACTCTCAGCCAAAAATGCGTTATTGGCTATCTGATCTTTAGCTTCAAGTAAAGATGATATTCGCTTTTCGTCAATGGAATAGCTGTTTTTCCATCCTTCATGATCAAGGGAAAAGAACTCCTGCAGATCCGATCCATTGTCATGATAGATTTGTTTGATCAATTCATTTATTTGACCGTTTGTCCATCGCTTCAAGTGCGATATAGTTATCCAGTAAGCTGCTTGTTGCATAGTTTAATACCTTGTATTCTTTAGGTGTTTCATAATTTATCCCCACCGACAGTTTTTGCCAATACTAGTGGTGCTATAACCACAGCACCGAGCTGTGTTAAGTACTTGCCAATTTCTTTTATGGTAGCTCCACTATCAAAGATATCATCGATCAACAATACCTTTTTACCCAACACTTTCTGCGGATCTGAAATGGAAAACGCTCCAGCAACATTGTCTGATTTCAAGTAATGATTCTCAAAGATTTTCTGCTCCTGAATAGGCCGAGTTTTCACTACATCGTGCAAGATTGGAATTCTTAAAGCGTTTGATACTTTCTCTGCTAGATGTCGCACCAAGTCTCCTGACACTGTAGGTGGAACATACAAGATTAGATCAAATTTCTCTTTGCGGAATTTGGAGTAGTAAGCTTTTAAAATGAGTGTGATTAGGAAATCTGGAAAATCACCACCATTTTCGTATTTACACCTGTGTATAGCAGCCCCTACGTTAGATACGCCATAATATGAACCTGCTACTCCATCGATGAGCTTGGTTTTTTCTGATTCTACTTGAAGTTCTGGGAAGTAGCTTAAGCGGAATTGGTTCAATCTCTCAATCCACTCAGGGTTTGATCTAACATGGTGTTTTGCCAAGCCAGTGTTATCGCAATTATCGAAATCCCTATCGTTAATGTCTCCCAAGTATTCGCATAAGTATGACATGCGTGAGTGGGATGTCTCTGCATATTCGATCATGGCATTCAGTTCCTTGGTCTTTGCCTCACGAACCTGATCGTAAAAGCTTGGATCAAATGGCTTTGAATTTGGGATGAACTCATATTTCTTGGACTTTCCTATATACACTTCTCTAATGATTCCCTGGTCAATCAGATCAGCTCGAATAACACGGATCTGAGTCTGACCAAGGTTAGTTCTTTTCATCAGTTCCTTCTCGCCAAGCATCTCATTTTGTACGGCAGCGATCACTCTCTGATACTTTGCAGTAGATGGCTTAGCGCCTTCGATAAATGCTTCCGGTAGATCTCTATCTTCCGGATTGTATAAAAGTACTATAACTGTTGGCAGACCATCCCTGCCGGCCCGTCCAATCTCCTGATAGTAATGAACCGGAGATTGAGGGAATTGAGTATGAATAATAAATCTAAGATCAGGTTTGTCTATCCCCATCCCGAGAGCATTTGTTGAGATCACGCATTTCCACTCATTGTTTAGCAAACCTGATTCCACTTCTATTCTGGTGTCTGCGTCCAGCCTGCTGTTATATGATCTGGCTGGTATATTCAAGAATTCAAACCATTTACTTATCAACTCGGTTTCAACTACCGTTCCCGTATAGATAATCCCGGTACCATCCAACTTGGTTATGTTCTGAGCAAGCCAAATCAGTTTATCGTCATCTGACTGCACATTAACTACATATAATCCGAAATTCTCGCGTAGCAGGTTACCCCTGATAACCTTCAACTCACCAGTGATCTGAGATGCTACGTCATGCTCAACTCGTTTTGTTGCTGTCGCTGTAGTTGCTAATACCGGTAAGCCTTTGGGTAACAGGTTAACAAGATTGATTATGCGCCTGTAGGCTGGACGGAAATCATGGCCCCAGACAGAGATGCAGTGCGCTTCATCAACAACTACCATGGATAGTTTCATGTGGCGTACTTCTTCAAGCCAGGTCATGTTTTCTTGCCGTTCCGGAGCAATGTACAGAATTTTTACAGTTCCTTGCTTCGCCTCTGTAATCACATTTATGTTTTCTTCATCGCTCTGATTGCTGTTTATGCATTTCGCTATTATGCCCAGGGCTTGTAGTTTACTAACTTGGTCTCGCATCAGCGCTATCAAGGGAGAGAAAACTACTGTCAGTCCATCAAATAGAATTGCTGGAAACTGAAAACATAGCGATTTGCCATAACCTGTTCTTTCAATTAGAAGTAGCCTTTCACCCCTGATAACCCGGGATAT
>CAZVXH010000019.1:0-33702 GCA_964631015.1 uncultured Candidatus Cloacimonadota bacterium
ATATCAGTCCCACTTTCGGGACTGAGAATATCCTACTGCATTAGTTGGGTTTAATATGTTAGGGTTGCCACATAATTGTTAAGGAGTTCAGATGAACCGACCTGTCTATTTTCAATTGCCTTCCGCCGCGCCGGAAAAGCTGGCGGAGTTCTACCGGAACTGTTTTGGCTGGGGCATCGCCAAAGTTGATGCCCTGGGCGATGTTTGGCTGTTGCAAACCGGGCCTCTGGACCAGCCTGGCCTGCAGGGCATGGTGATGGGCCGCTTCATGCGCGGGCCCGTGAACGTGATCGGGGTGGAGAAACTGGACGCTGTCCGCGCCAAGCTTACGGCGCATGGCGGCAAGATCACCACGCCGCGCTTCAAGGTTCCCGGCAGCGGCGATTTCGCCTGGTGCGAGGACAGCGACGGCAATGCCTTTGTGCTAATGGAAAGCGAGCTTAGCCCCGCCGAGTTTTTCGGCCTGCACGTGAATGCCGGCCAGTTGCCGCCAAACCCCAGCCGGCCTGTGCATTTCGAGATCCCAGCCTCGGACACCGGCAAAGTGGCCGCCTTTTATACCGGCGTTTTCGGCTGGACCGCGCAACGCTGGGAAGGCGGAACGGACTACGTTTTTTTGCTGACGGGCAGCGATCCCGCCGCTGGCATCGACGGCGCCGTGATGCCCCGCGAAGACGCGACGGACACGGTGAACGTGCTGGAGGTGGATGATCTGGAGGCCAGCCTGGAGAGACTGAAACAGTTCGGCGGGACCGTTGTGACGGAACCCGGCCCGGTGTCCGGTGTGGGTATCTTTTCCTATGTGAACGATCCTGACGGCAACCGTTTCGGCCTGATCCAGCTTAACCCTCCCGGCCAGGAAAGCGGTGATACAAGCGAACTGGCCACCCGGATCGCCGTTCTGGAGCAGGAGCTCATCCACAAAAAAGGTGAGCTGTACCGGATGAAGAAACAGCTGCCGCGCTGGGAAGTCCAGGATTACCTCCTGCGAGACCGCCAGGGCCGGGAGATCAAGCTGTCGCAGCTATTTGGCGATCGCCGCGAACTGATCCTGGTGCACAACATGGGCGCCCACTGCCCCTACTGCACCCTCTGCGGCGACGATTTCAACGGCATTTTGCCGCATCTAACCAGCCGCGCGGCTTTTGCCGTGGCCACCCCCGACCCCTGGGACAAGATGGACCGGTTCGCCGCCTCTCGGGGCTGGAAATTCGCGTTGGTCTCCACCGCCGGCACCAGCCTGAAAAAGGACCTGGGTTTCGAAGAAGGGGTGGGCGGCTTTTTGCCCGGAGTTACCACTCTTTTCAAAGAAGACAACGGCAGGATCATGCACGTGGCCAACGCCGTTTTCGGGCCCGGTGACGATTTCAGCCCGCTTTGGTATTTCTTTGAGCTGCTGGCCGTGGAGGACAGGGACTGGGTTCCGAAATACAGTTACTGAACTGAATCCGGCGGGATCCGCTCAGCCCCAGTATTTGCGGTCCAGGGTGCGGTACTGGATGGCCTCGGAAATGTGGTCGCTATTGATTTCGGCCTGGCCTTCGAGGTCGGCGATGGTGCGCGAGACCTTGAGGATGCGGTCAAAGACGCGGGCGGAATAGCCCAGATGGTCGATGGCGTGCTGCATTTGGGCCTGGCTGGCGGCGTCCAGCTGGCAGTATTTGCGCAGTAATCTGGAGCTCATTTGGGCGTTGCAGAAAATGCCTTCCTCGGCGTAGCGGGCGCGCTGGATCTGGCGGGCTTGGTTCACCCGGGCGCGGATATCGGCGGAGCGGTCTCCGGAAGGCAGGCTGGCGAGGTCGGCGTAGCTGACGCTGGGCACCTCCACGTGGATGTCGATGCGGTCCAGCAGCGGTCCGGACACCCGGCCGCGGTAACGCGCGATGGCGCCCGCTTCGCAGGAGCAGAGATGGTTGGGGATGTTCGCGCCGAAATAGCCGCAGGGGCAGGGATTCATCGAGGCGATGAGCATGAAGTCGGCGGGGAAAGTGAGGCTGCTCGCGGCCCGGGAGATGGTAACGATCCCGTCTTCCAGCGGTTGGCGCATCACCTCCAGCACTCCGCGTTTGAACTCCGGCAGCTCGTCCAGGAACAGCACGCCGAAATGCGCCAGGGACACCTCTCCGGGTCGCGGGAAGGTTCCGCCGCCCACGAGTCCGTTTTCGCTGCACGAGTGGTGCGGCGCGCGGAACGGCCGGGTGGTGAGGATGCCGTTTTTGAAATACTTGGAATAGCCGGCCACGGAGTGGATCTTGGTGGCCTCCAAAGCCTCGTCCAGAGAAAGTTCTGGTAATATCGTTGGCACCCGGCGCGCCAGCATCGTCTTGCCTGAGCCGGGCGGGCCGATCATCAGCAGGTTGTGGCCACCCGCGGCGGAGACTTCCAGCGCTCGCTTCACCTGATACTGGCCCTTCACGTCGTGCATGTCCAGCGGAAAATCGTTCAATACGGAGAATATTTTATCCCGGTCGACCGTTGCCGGCTTGATCTCGATCTCGCCGCGCAGAAACAGCGCCGCCTCCCTTAGCGAGGTTACCGGGATCACCTTCAAACCCTCGATGATGGCGGCTTCCTCGGCATTTTCGTAAGGAAGCACCAAAGCGTCCATGCCGTCGCGTTTGGCGGCCAGGGCGATGGGCAAAACGCCTTTTACGGGACGCAGATTGCCGTCCAGCGAGAGTTCGCCGATCATGGCTGTCTGGCTCAGATATTCCACCGGCAGCTGTTTTATGCTCTGCAGCACGGAAATGGCGATGGGCAGGTCGAGCGCGGCGCTGTCCTTCTTGATGTCGGCCGGGGCCAGGTTGATGGTGAAACGCTTGATCGCGGCTTCGAAACCGGAGTTGCTGAGGGCGGCGAAAATGCGGTCCTTGCTCTCCTTCACGGCGTTGGAGGCCATGCCCACAATATTCACGGAGTACACCTGGCCGGCGCTGTCACACTCCACCGTGAGCAGCTGGCCGTCGATCCCGATCGTGGTGTATGTCTTTACTATTCCTACCATTTACTCGAGTCCTTATGCTGTTTGTCAGGTGAAATCACACTAAACAACATTCGTAAAAGCAGTCAAGGAAAATGTCCACCCGGAATCCGGCCCGCCCCGGTTAGGGCTTCAGTTGCCTTGAGCCCCTTCGCTCTGCCTCCAGATATTCTGGTAGAATCCGGGCTGCTCGCTGTAGTTCTCCACCAGGCGGTAAACCCCGTCCCGGCGTGTAAGCACGCCTTCCTCCACCAGTTCGCGGCGCACGAAACAATGGTCTTCGTGCACCTGCCGGATCACGGCGTTGACCTCCGGCTCGCTGTACTCGCGGCCGGGCTCAAACAGTTTGATGATCTCCAGATAAACGATCCAGCGTTTTTTGTTTTGGGTGGGCAGACGCTCCACTTTTCCGTCTTTGAAATACACGCGCAACACCTTGTCGCGCAAGATCTTGCTCCGACTGGGGGCGGTTTCGGCCTGCTGGGGCAGCAGCTCGCTCAGCGGCTTTTCCAGGATCTCCCGCTTCAGGTGGTAAACATTGTAGTACTGCACTTTCACGGGGTACGCCAGCCCGGCTTGCTGCAGCTTTTTCAGATGCGCGGAAACCGTGGAAACCGCCAGTTTCAGTTCCTCCGCGAGGTCCTCAACGCACCAAGCCCTGGCGTTCAAGAGGCTGATGATCCGCAGGCGGGATTCATCGGCGAAGCTTTAAATGTCTGCAGGGCATTCATATCCACATCCATATCGTTATTTGACGAAACAATTAATGGAAGGGTGAAATGGTCAAGGATTTTTTTAAGAATGCCACCCCGCGACCGCCAGTTCAATGGAAGATGACCGCCGTAAACTGCTCTCTGTAGGTCTTTTGCCCGTCCGTGGGCCGTGACTCCCAAGCGAAGAAATAGCGCCCCCGGGGCACGACTTGGCCTGCTGTGTTCCTGCCGTCCCAGCTGAGCGCGCCTTCGCCGGGGACAAGGGTGTTGTCGGCCAGAATGCGCACCAGGCAGCCGCTGAGGTCGTAAACCTTGCAGTTGACGCGATTCTGGGGACTGTCCAGTTTGTAGAAAACACTCACCAGTTCGCCCGTGAGGGGGTTGCAGGGACTGCCCTGAACGCTGATGGAGCCGTGAAAATCCGGCACCGGGACACTTTGGCTGTTCGCTTCACCAGGGGTGGAGCCGGCCAGATCCAGCGAATAGTGCCAGCCCACTTGCTGCGCGGAGTTCAGATAGCGTTCCAGCGACTTTCCCGGCTGTGAATCAGCGCCGGTATAGTTCATCTGATCGAGGATTTCGCCCTCCGCGTCCAGCAGCAGGATGCTGTCGCCGTCGTTGTTGAGGGCGGCCCAGCCGCTGCAGCCGATCACCGCGCCGGGCGGGCAGTGGGGATAGTGCAGCAACAAGAGTTCCGGCGACGCGCAGAGCACAAAATATCCGGCGTAGGCGGGCAAAGAAAAGCTGAAATCATTACCCGTGGCGTCGCGGATGGAGAAATCTTGCCACGCGGAAACGGATTCCACCCAAAGCTCGATCCATTCCTGCTTACCGGTCTCGGGATGGAACATTACTTCGTTGATCACCGGCTGCCTCAGGTTCTGCAAAAACAGATCCAGGCTCACTGTATTGTTGGTCGGGTCCGGGTCGTTCTCCAGTTCCAGTTCCGCCGAGATCAAGTGGTTGAGATTGTCCTGGATGGGCAAAGTGCTTACCACCTGCAGCGAATCGCCGGCGGCGAGATCGGACACGATGTTATTGGCTATCATCAAGCCGTCCAGATAGATACGCAATTCAGCGCTGAGCGTTGGGCTGATGTCGGAAAGATTCTTCACCCAGATTCCGAAGCGCCAGTGATCGTCTTCCTGCCATGTTTGCGGATGCAGGAGGGCGTAGTCCGCGTAGACGAGGTTGGGCAGTCCGGGAGTGGGCTTGGTCTCCGCGCGAAAGTCTGCCGCGCAGTCGTTTGTGTCATATCCGTCCATGCGCCGGGCCAGGGTGGATCCTTCCGGAACATCGGCAGCGAAATTAGTTCCCGCTGATCCGGAATCGTCGGGTAGTGAATTGCTGTTGGGGGAGTCATAAAGCACGGTGTCCGTATAATATCCGTCTGGGCCAAGGTAGCGGATGCCGTCGGTTTCCGCGCCTCCGTTCTGCAAGGCCAGCGGAGTGATGAACACCGCCTGGCTGACCTGCTCATCGCCCACCAGCACAAAGCGCCGCGCGCGCAGGATGAAGTGGGGAAAGACGAAAATCTCCGTGAACTCACTGCCGCCACTGAAAAGTTTGGCTCCCGCGAGGTTGACATCGGAGTTGCCGGCGTTGTAAAGCTCTATCCATTCCTTGCCGCTGTCCGCGCCGGTGGGATCGTAGCAGACCTCGTTGATCACCACCTGGGCTGGGAGCCAGGCCGGAAGCAGCAGGGCCCCGAGAGCCAGACAGGTTTTCAGGATACCGGCCGCCGCTTTTACATCCATGGTTCCAGTAACTTAGGGCAGGTCCAACAGGACCGGTTTCACGTCCCAGATATCGCGCGCGTATTCGCGGATGGCGCGGTCGGAGGAGAATTTGCCCACGCGGGCGATGTTCAGGATGGCTTTGTGGGCCCAGGCGTGGCGGTCCTGCCAGAGTTCGTCGATGCGCTGGGAGGCATCCAGGAAAGAGCGGAAGTCGGCCATGATGCAGTAGGGATCGCCGGAATCGAGCAGCGAGCGCACGATGGGGTCGAAGATGCCCTTTTCTTTGGGGGAGAACATGTCCGAGGCGATCGCTTCGATGGCGCGGCGCAGTTCGGGGTCCTTGTTGTAAAAATCGTAAGGGTTGTAGCCGCCTTGTTTCAGGGCGCTCACTTCGCCGGCGTTGAGGCCGAAGATGAACATGTTTTCGGCCCCGATCTCCTCCGCCATCTCCACGTTCGCGCCGTCCATGGTGCCCAAAGTGAGGGCGCCGTTGAGGGCGAATTTCATATTGCCAGTGCCACTGGCCTCATATCCGGCTGTGGAGATCTGCTCCGAGATGTCCGCCGCGGGGATGATCTTTTCGGCCAACGAAACAGTGTAATTCGGCAAAAACACCACTTTAAGGCGGTCGGCCACGTCCGGGTCCTTGTTCACCACCACGCCCAGATTGTTGATCAGCTTGATCAGGATCTTGGCCAGATAGTAGCCCGGGGCTGCTTTTCCCGCAAAGATAACAGTGCGCGGCACGCAAGCTGCCCGGGGGTCATCTTTGATCCGCAGATAGCGGGCGATGGTGCCCAACACATTCAGCAACTGGCGTTTATATTCGTGCAAACGCTTGATCTGCACATCGTAGATGCTGTCCGCGGAAGTGCGGATGCCGGTGGTTTTGAAAATATGGCGGCTGAGCGCTTTTTTGTTGATCTGCTTTATTTCCAGCCAGGCATCCAGAAACTCCGGGTCGTCGATATAGGGTTCGATGCCGCGGATGATGTCCAGATCGGCCACCCAGGCATCGCCGATGTGTTCGGAGATGAGGCTGGCCAGCTGGGGATTGCAGACCTTCAGCCAGAGGCGCGGGGTGATGCCGTTGGTCTTGTTCTGAAAGCGCTCGGGATACATCTCGTAAAAATCTGGGAAGATGCGGTCCTTGATGATCTGGGAATGCAATTTTGCCACTCCGTTCACGGCGTGCGAGCCATGCAGGCAAAGCTGGGCCATGCGCAGTTTCTTTTCCGGCCCTTCCTCGATCACACTCAGGTTCTGCATCTTGATCAGATCGCCCGGATAGAGGCGCGTAACTTCACCCAGGATGTGGTTGTTGATCTGGTAGATCAGCATCAGATGGCGCGGCAGCAGCTCTTTGAACAGCTCCACGCTCCATTTTTCCAGCGCCTCGGGCAGGATGGTGTGGTTGGTGTAGCTGAAACAGCGCCGCGTGATGTCCCAGGAGGTGTTGAAATCCAGCCGTTCCTCGTCGATCAGGATGCGCAGCAATTCCGGGATGGCCAGGGCGGGATGGGTGTCGTTCAACTGCACGGCGATCTTGTCCGGAAGCTCCGTAAAGCTGTCGTGGTCTTGTTTCCAACCCTGCAGGATGTCTTGCAGGGTGGCGCTTACGAAAAAGTATTCCTGCTCCAGGCGCAGCACCTTGCCGAGGTGGATGTTGTCGTTGGGATAGAGCACTTTGGAGATGTTTTCGGAAATGTTTTTGCGCTCCACGGCGCGCACATAGTCGCCGCTGTTGAAATAGTCGAAGTCAAATTCGTCGGTGGCGGTGGCCTGCCAGAGGCGCAAGTTGTTCACATTATCCACTTTATAGCCAGGAATGGGGATGTCCCAGGCTACGGCCATCACGTCATTTGTGTCCACCCAGCGGTGGGAAACTCGCCCGTCGGGAAGTTCCTCGCTGATCACCTTGCCGCCGAACCGCACTCTGTAGGTGATCTCCGGACGCTGGATCTCCCAGGGGCAGCCTTTTTTCAGCCAGTGGTCCGGCTCTTCCACCTGATAACCCTGAACGATGTTTTGCTTGAAAATGCCAAATTCGTAGCGAATGCCATAACCGTAGGCGGGATAAGCCTGGGTGGCCAGGGAATCCATGAAACAGGCTGCCAGCCGGCCCAAACCCCCGTTGCCGAGGCCCATGTCCGGTTCCAGCTCGATGATGTCTTCCAGGGCGTAACCGTATTCTTTAAGCAAGTCGTAGGCGTTGTCGTATTCCTCCAGGTTGACCAGCGTGTTGGCCAGCAGGCGGCCGATCAGAAACTCCATGGAGAGGTAAAAAACCTTCTTCACGTCTTGCTTGCGGTATTCATATTGGGTGCGCAGCCACCGTTCGATCAGCTTGTCGCGCAGGCTGAGGCCCAGGGCGAAATAGATGTCCCAGGGTTGGGCGTTGGTGGTGTCTTTCACCAGAGAATATTCCAAATGCCTCAGAAATAATGTCTTTATATCGTCACTGCACTGCTCCGCCTGATCGGTGAAGAAGATGGAATGGAAATCGTTTTTAGGTAAGAAACCTTCTTTCATCAAGTCCCCATAAATGATTTTTTACTAACGTGACCATCGACAGGAAGCTCTTCTGATGTCAAGCGGAAAGTGGATTTAGGGATTTTTTTACCCCCGGATCCCCAGGATGGGGGCGGATCAAACAGTCCGGTCAGGACCAAGGGTGATCAGGCAAACTCTTCAGCAATTCCCCGAAAACCTCCGCGCGGGTGCTTTTGGCCACGCTGTGCAGGGTCAAACCCATTCGCTGGTGGATATTCAGCAGTTGCAGGCAGAGTTTGGAGGCTTGGTTGCCGGTGGAAAGCAGTCGCGCCCACGACTCGGTATACTCGCCTTTGTTCCAGTAGAGATTGATGATCTTGGCCAGTTCCTGCAACCGGGAAACCTCAGCAAAACTGAGCGCGTCGGTCTTCAGCACTTGCCAGGGCGGATGGTCCAGCCACTGGTATCCCCGCTGGGTGGCGATGTCCAGCATCGGCGTATCCGGCAGGATCTTGAGCATGCCCAGCTGAATTTCCGCCGGGTAGGTGGAAGCCAGTTCGTTCAGGGAATGCAGTACCGAAGCGTAGTTTTCTCCGGGCAGACCCACCAGCAGATCGGCGTGGACACAGATCTGGGTACGTTCGCGGAGGGCGTTCAGCGCGGCTTTCGTCTTGCGCCAGTTGGAGTTGCGTCCGCAAGCACGGGCCACTGTGGCGTTCACGGTTTGCACCCCCACCTCGAACCGGATCCGTCCGGGCGGGGCTTTCTCGAGTAGGAGCAGATCCTCTTCGGCAAGCAGGTCGGGATAGATTTCGAAGTGGAATTCGCAGGCCCCTGTTTGCCGGATGGCGTGGTCCCAGATCAGCCGGGCCAGCCGCGGATGCGCGTTGAAGCTGCGGTCCACGAATTTCAGGGTGCGAGGCTGGAGATCCAGCAGGCGGTCCAGTTCAGACCGCAGTTTGCGCCGGTCGGAGGCCAGGGCGGGGTCGAAACGCGCTTCATGGCGTTTGTCCAGGGCCGAAAGGCAGTAGGCGCAGCGATACGGGCAGCCCCGCGAACTTTCGTAATAGACCAGTTTGCCTTGCAGCGCGGCTTTGTCGGTTTTGTGGTAGGGGAAAGGCAGTTCGCGCAGAGGCGGGGCCGGAGCTTCGTAAACCCCGCCGGGCAGTTCGAAACCGGATTCCGCCAGCCTGCGGAACACTCCCTCGCCCGGACCTTTCACCACAAAATCGCTCTCCGCCAGGCCAAAATCGCCATCAGCGGCTTCCGGTCCGCCCAGCACGATCTTCAGGCTGGGCAGCAGTTTTTTCAGTTCCGGGAGCAACCGGCGCAGTTCCCCGCTGTTCCAGATATAGGCTGAAAAGCAGGCTATCTCAGGTTGGTCGCGGACGATCTGAGTTAAAACGTCAAAGAGCGGCTCGGCGAGGGTGAATTCCCGCAGCCGCACCGCGTAGGGCAGGCCGCGCAGACATCCGCGCAGATAAAAAAGCGCCGGATTGCTCTGGTACCAGGCGCTGTTAAGCCCGATCAGGCTGAGCCGCGGGCGGGCCTTACTTCTCGCGGACAGGTACCCAGATCTCCAGGATGGAATCCGGCTGGCCCCAGTGGAAACGCCAGTCGTAAAGTTCAAAATCCTTGTCGCCAACCGTTACGTAAGCGCTGGCCGGCAGCCATTCCGAAAAGATCTTCCCGTAGGTGGCGCGCAGGCCATCCAGCGGGCCGCGATGCTCAAAAACGGCGTAGGTGCGGGCCGGGATGCTTATTGCCTCCATGCCCGCGGGAATGTCGTCCGCGTTGGAAACTTCGACACCGGCCAGATAGGAAAAGCTGTCGCCGTTGGGATCGTCACCCTCTTCGTGAAAGCAGATCCCGTATGTGGTAAGGTCGGTTACTGTGTGGGGAATGGCCGAGCAAACCTTGTTGAAATCGTCCCAAAGCTTTGGTATAACGTTGTTCTGCATGCTCGAACGGCACTTCAGGCCCACCACCGTGAACGCTTCGCGGCTCTCGAATCTCGGTTCCATCTTGTCTCCTTCGGCGCGGGGATCTGCTTGACGCCAACCCCACCCTGAGGCAGAGAATAAACCTGACACAGGCTGTCAAGAGTTTTAGCACCACGTTATTCATAAATTTGTGAATAATATTATTATCGGACTTCCGGAAACACTGCTCAACCCCACTTGGCTCCCGTTCTCATTACGGGATAAATACGGGATCAATACGGATGAAATCCGTATTGATCCCGTATTTATCCCGTATTGATATTTAGCGCGAAGCGCTGGCGGGCAGATTTAGCTTGACAAGGCTCTGCCCGCGGAAAAAATTGCCGATATCAGAAAAAAAGAGGTTTGCAGCATGGAACTCAGGCTTGAGCAGCTTCAATTTCCCCCGGACACCAATATCATACTGGGTCAGAGCCACTTCATCAAGACCGTGGAGGATCTCTACGAGGCATTGGTGAACAGCGTTCCAGACATCAAATTCGGCCTGGCCTTCTGCGAGGCCTCCGGTCCCTGCCTGGTGCGCAAGGAAGGCACGGATAACGCCCTGATCGAATGCGCGGTGGCCAACATGCTGCGTCTGGGCGCGGGGCACGCCTTCCTGATAGTGCTGCGGAACTCTTTTCCCATCAATGTGTTGCCCGCCGTGAAAGCCTGCCGCGAGGTGGTGAACATTTTCTGCGCCACGGCCAATCCGGTGCAGGTGGTGCTGGCCCAAAGCGAGCAGGGCAACGGCATCCTGGGTGTGATCGACGGTTCGGCGCCGCTGGGCATAGAACTCGACACGGACATCACCCACCGCAAGAAATTCCTGCGGGATATCGGCTACAAGCGCTGAATGCTGTACCGCACCTTCATCGCCTTGGAAGCTCCGCCCGCGCCGCGCGCCTGCCTGGCTGAAAAACTGCGCTGGCTGCGCCCAACTTCCGGAGTGAACTGGGTGAAAGAGGAAAATCTGCACCTGACCCTGCTCTTTCTGGGCGACGTGGACAGCGCCCGCATCCCCGAACTGGACAGAATTTTAGCCGCAGCGTCCGGACGCGGCGCGCCTTTCGATCTGGCGCTGAAAGGCCTGGAACTCTTTCCCTACAAAGCTCCACGACTGATCTGGGCGAGTCTGGAAGCGCGGGAGGATTCCCTGAACCAATGGCGAAAAAGCTTGCTGAGTGATATCCGCGCGGAGGGTTTCGAGCCCGACGCCAAGCCGCTGAAACTGCACATCACTCTGGGCCGGATCAAATCCGCGCTGCCGCCTGATCTGGAGCGCGACATTCTGCAAAGCGAGGTGGAACGCGGCGCCTTCGCCTATGACAGCGTAACTCTTTACCGCAGCGTGCTCAAGCCCGAGGGACCCACCTACCACAGTTTGTCACAATACCTATTAAGATAAAGCAAAAGGAAGTAACAATGCAGGACAAAAACAAAGAGACCGCCCTCAAATCCGCGATCTCGCAACTCGAAAAGAAATACGGCGTGGGCACTTTGATGCGCCTGGGCGACAAACCTCTGCAGATAGTGGATGTGATCCCCACCGGGGCTTTCAATCTGGATATCGCCCTCGGCATCGGCGGCATCCCGCGCGGCCGCATCACCGAGATCTACGGAGCCGAGGCCAGCGGCAAGACCACCCTCGCCCTGCACATCGCCGCGGAAGCGCAAAAACTGGACGGCGTGGTGGCTTTCATCGACGCCGAACACGCTCTGGACACTGCCTACGCGAAGAAACTGGGCGTGCAGATCGAAGAACTGCTGCTCTCCCAACCTGACGGCGGAGAACAGGCTTTGGAAGTTTGCGAGACCCTGGTGCGCAGTTCAGCCGTGGACCTGGTGATCGTGGACAGCGTGGCGGCTTTGGTGCCCCGACAGGAGATCGAAGGCGACATGGGCGACAGTCACGTGGGCCTGCAGGCCCGCCTGATGAGCCAGGCGCTGCGCAAACTGACGGCGATCGTCTCGAAATCCAACACCGCGGTGATCTTTATCAATCAGACCCGCATGAAGATAGGCGTGACGGCCTACATGAACCCGGAAACCACCTCCGGAGGCGTGGCGCTGAAATTTTACTCCTCCGTGCGCCTGGAAGTGCGATTCGCCGGCGCGATCAAAACCGGCGGCGCCGAAACCGAGGTGATCGGAGCGAAGACCCGCGTGAAGATCGTGAAAAACAAGCTGGCCCCGCCTTTCAAGACGGTGGTTTTCCCCATTATCTTCGGAGAAGGCATTTCCGAGCTGGATATCATCATGGATATGGCCGTGGACGCCGGGATCATCAAAAAGAGCGGCTCCTGGTTCGCCTACAAGGATACCAAACTGGGGCAGGGCGCGGAAAAGAGCAAGCAGTATCTGAAGGAAACCCCGGAACTGCGGGCCGAGATCGAAGCCGCCGTGCGCCAGAACATCACCCCGGAAAAACTCTTTGAAACCGATGAAGCGGATGCGGCTGAGGACAGTTCCGAAGAATAGATACAGCGTACGCGTCGAACTGGACGGAGTTTGCAGGGGCACTTTGCCTACGCGGGTGCTCCTGCCGCTTTGGCCGGATAACTTTGAGGGCGAGATATCGGAGGCCGAAGCCAAAGAGTTGCTCGCCACGCTCGAAAAGCAGGCCTTGGCCACCTTGGTGGACTATCTGGCCAAGGCTGAACACAGCGAGCTGCAGTGCCGCAATCTTCTGCAAAGAAAAGAGTTCGAGACCAGGATCATTGAACTCGCGCTCAAGCGCTGCCGGGAGCAGAACTATCTGAACGACGGGCGTTTCGCGGAAGTGCTGATCCGCTCTTACCTCGTCCGCAAAGCCAGCAAACGCGCCATCATCGCCAAACTGCAAGAGCAGCGCGTTCCCGGGGAGCTTTGGTCAGACCTTCTGGACGAACTCTACCCCCGCGAGCAGGCCGGCGAAAACATCTCCGAACTGCTGTCCAAATACTGCGTCACCCATCGCGGCCTGCCCCGCCAGAAGCTGAGGGAAAAAGCCTTTGGCTACCTCTTCCGCAAGGGTTTTGAGCTTGCGGACATCCAAAACGCCTGGGAGGAACTGGCTTAGACCATACTTTTCAGTTGGGCTGAGGTCAGTTGTATTGCTCCATTAACTCAGTCAGGCCACCCATCCCGGCACCGAGGCCCAGGAACAGGGCGACGCCCACAATAATGGAGATGAGCATTATCACCAGATAGGCGCGGGCGAAATTACGGCGGGTGGGGTTTTCGCCGGTGCTGGCAGCCCAAACGATGAGCAGGATGATGTTCACGATGGGAATGCTCATCAGCAGCAGGGTACCGAGCCAGCCACCGGTGCTGATGACCGGGGAGACTTCAGCTTGGAGAGGGTTATTTTGGGGGTGGTTTTGCGCTTGTTGCATCACGTTAACTCCTTATTTCCATAAAATAACCGGTTTGGGTGCTATGTCAGGCGGAATTTTCCACCCCGATCCGCGCGCAGTGGTTGTGGATGGGACAGGCGGAGCAGCGCGGTTTGCGGGGCGCGCAGAGATTCTGGCCGAAGGCCACTACGAGGGAATTGTAGGCTATCCAGTATTTTCGCGGCAGAATTTCACGCAGGGCCATCTCTGTCTCGAAGGGGGTTTGGGTGGTCACGTAGCCCCAGCGGTTGCTGATCCGGTGCACGTGCACATCCACACAGATAGCGGGCAGGGAGAAAGCCACCGCGCGCACGAGATTGGCGGTTTTGCGTCCCACGCCGGGAAGCAGCAGCAGGTCGTCGATTTCTGCCGGCACCCTGCCGTCGAAGCGCTCCCGGAGCACGGCGGGGAGCTGTTTGAGGTGCTTGGTCTTAGCGTTGTGAAATCCCACCTGGCAGATGAGGGAGTTGAGTTTGGCGGCGCTGATCTTTTCCAGGTCATCCGGGCCGTTCACTTCCGCGAAGAGGGCGGCGGAGGCTTTGGCGGTGGTCTCGTCCTTGGTGCGGGCGCTGAGGATGGTGGCCACCAGAACCTTGAAGGGGTCTTTGGTCTGGATCTGGATGAGGTCCACGATGGGGGTTTTCACCTGCTCAAAGTGTTGGGCGAGCTCCCGCATCACCGCGTCGATGTTAAATTTGGCCATGTTCTTTCCTCCACACGGCCGCTTCGGGAACCCGGGCCGCGAAAATATATGTTGCAGAATTTTCCGGGCC
Source organism: uncultured Candidatus Cloacimonadota bacterium (assembly GCA_964631015.1). Classification (GTDB taxonomy): domain Bacteria; phylum Cloacimonadota; class Cloacimonadia; order Cloacimonadales; family Cloacimonadaceae; genus Syntrophosphaera. The sequence continues at coordinate 14,058 of CAZVXH010000019.1, forward strand.
GCCGAATCTGTCAATCAGAAGGAGTTTAGCATGTGCGGAAGATTCGCCCAGGTGATCAAACACGACCGGCTGCAGAAGCTGGCCAAAGAACTGAAGCTCACGGGACTGGCGGAGCAGGAGGAGCTGAATTTCAACGTGGCGCCCACCCAGACGGTGATGGCCGTGTTGAGCCAGGCCGCCGGACGTTATCCCGGCTATTTTCGCTGGGGTTTGGTCCCCTCCTGGAGCCGGGAACTGCCAGGCTTCGCCCTGATCAACGCTCGCGCGGACACCATCACCTCCAAACCCTCGTTCCGCAATGGCCTGCAGCGTCGACGCTGTCTGGTTCCGGCCAACGGTTTCTACGAATGGCGCGTTAGCGACAAACAGCCCTTCTTCATCCACGCCGCGAATGACGATCTGATCTGGATGGCAGGCATATACGACGCCTGGTATGGCCCCGACGGCAGCTACGTTCCCTCGCTGTGTATCATAACCACAGACGCCAACGCGGCGATGGCCCCCATCCATCACAGGATGCCGGTGCTGCTGTTCGGAGAGGATCGGCTGGCCTGGCTGGAGCATGACCAGACCGACGCGCTGGATTTCGTGCCGCTGCTAAAACCCGCTCCGGATGAGGAATTGGCTCTGCGTCCGGTGAGCAGATTCGTGAACAAGGTGGGCAACAACTCCGAAGAGTGCTGGGCCGCCGTCTGAATCAGAAATAGCGCAGCAGAATGTAGGCTGTGCAGATCAGCAGCGACAGCAGGGTGAAGATCACGCTGATCTTGGTGAATTCCCAAAAGGAGATGTGAAGGTTATTCTGTTTGGCGATGCCCACCGCGATCACGTTCGCGGAGGCGCCGATCAGGGTGCCGTTGCCGCCCAGACAGGCTCCCAGCGACATCGCCCACCAGATCGGGTCGATCTGGCTGGCCTGGGTGATCACGGTGCCGATCTTTTCGATCAGGGGGATCATGGTGGCCACGAAAGGAACGTTGTCGATGAAGGCGGAAAGCACGCCGGACATCCATAAAATGGCCAGGGAAGTGGGTTTGGCCTGATTTTTGGTAACAGCTAACACGCCCTGGGCCACGGCGTCGATCACGCCAGTTTCCACCAGGCTTTCCACGATCATGAACAGACCGATGAAAAAGAACAGGGTAACCCAGTCGACTTCGTTCACCAGCACCTGCTCGATCTGCTTTTTATCGCCCAGGATGTCTCCCACCAGAAGCAGCAGCAGCCCGGCCGACATGGCGATGGTGGCGGTGCCGATCTGCAGCGTGCTGTCCAGGGCCAGCAAAACCATCATGGCCAGCACCACGATCCCGGCGAAGATCAGCATGCGCTTGCTTTTGATCAGGTTTTCGTCGCGAAAGCTCATCAGCTTGGCCCGGTTTTGCACGCTTACCTGCAGTTTTTTGTGATACATCAACCAGATCAGGGCCACGCTGGCCACGCAGATCACCAGGATCACCGGCGTTAGGTTCAGAATGAAGTCCATAAAGTTGTAGCGGGTGGCGCTGCCGATGATGATATTGGGCGGATCCCCGATCATGGTGGCCGCGCCTCCCATATTGGAAGCCACCGCCATCACCACGATGAAGGGTACCGGCGTGATCTGAAGCTCGTGGCAGATCAGCAGGATGATGGGGACCAGGATCATGATGGTGGTAACGCTGCCCAGGAAGGCCGAGGCGAAAGCGGTGATCAGAAACATCAGAATCATTATGTAAAGCGGGTTGCCCCTGGCCAGTTTGGCGGTTTTGATGGCCACGAACATAAAAATTCCCGTGCGTTTCAGCACCGCGATCACAAACATCATCCCGATCAGGAAGAAGATCACGTTCCAGTCGATCGCGCGGAAAGCGATGTCCTGGTTCACGATCCCGATGATCACCAGCAAAAAGCCGCCAATCATCGCGGCCAGCATTTTGTTGATGCGCTCGGTGATGATTAGCACATAGCTGCCCACAAAGATCACCAGCGCTATGACCATGCTGATCGCGGGGCTCATGCTTTGATCACCCTGCGAAAAATGTCCATGGCCGTGATCACGCCCACCAAAAGGCCGTTATCCACCACGCACAGATAGCGTTTGCCGGCCTTGATCATGTGCATCACAGCTTCCACGATGGAAGCGGAGGGGTCCAAAACCACCGTGTCGGTACGCATGATCTCTCCGGCGCGGGTATCTTCTTCCTTTTCAAACAGGTTTTCCAGAGGCTCGTAGGATCTTAGGAAAGTGAGGTCGTCCATCCGCATCAGATAATCCGGCACGCCCACTTTCAGGATGTCCAGAATATTCAGTTCGCCCAGATATCTGCCGTCTTTGCCAACCACGGGCAGCAGGGAAACCTTGTGCTCGTTGATCAGGCTGTCCACCTGGCTCAAAGTGTCGTCCGGCCCCACGCAAACTGGGTTGCGAACCATGATGTCGGCGATGGTGAGGTTCGCGCCGACTTCGATCTTTTCCTGTTTCAGCCAGTGGATCACGCCATGTCCGTCGCGCTGGGCGTGCAGGGCTTTCACCGCTTCCGGGCTTTGAGAAAGCTTCAACAGCGCGGCCACGATGTTCAGATACACTTTGGAAGAGGATCTGTCAGTGAAGATCAGCACCACCCAATGCACCTTGGTGCCGCCGTAGTCCAGGGGATTTTGCAAAAAGGTCATGCCGATCAGGGTGTCGGCCAGGCCTTCAACGCGCACATGCGGAATGGCGATCCCGCTGGAATAGGCCATCGGCGCTTCCTGCTCGCGCTCCAGAATGGCGTCCAGCATGGGTTGCCCGCATTTCGGGGTGTGATGGTGCCGCTGGGCGCAGATCCTGGCGATAATGTCCAGATAAACCTGCTCCCGGCGCAGGACACGCGGTTCAAAAGCGATCGCCCGGGCGTCCATAAAATCCGCTAATAACATCGGTTACCTCTGCAAGCTGATATTTTCCGAGCAAACTATACCGCAGGCGAAACCGGTCAATGTTTTTGTGGTTCAGCCGGGCCCGGGGGTTTCACCCAGATTGTGCTTAATAACCTGGCCCACAGCCAGATAGACCGTGTTCTCCGCCACGTTGGTGGAAAGATCGGCGATACGCTCCAGGTTTTTGGCCACGCGCAGCAGGTGGAGGCAAGCTTCCGTGAGGCTGGGGTCCTGCTTCAGCAGGTCCACCAGGCGGTGATAAACCTCGCGGTTTAGCTCGTCCACCCTGTCGTCGGCGTCACAGACGGCGCGGCAAGCCTTCACGCTTTCGGAGGAGAAGGCGTCCAGGCTGTTTTTCAGCATGGCAAAGGCGGCGTCCCTCATCTGCGCCAGTTCCGAGACCTGGGATACCACCGCTTTGCCGGCCAGATGTTCTGCGCTCTCGGCGATGTTCACAGCCTGATCGCCAAGCCGCTCCAAGTCGTTGTTGATCTTCAGGATCATCACGATCTTGCGGAGGTCCTTCGCTTCCGGTTGGTAGAGGGCGATGGCGGCGATGCATTTGTTCTCGATCTCCAGTTCGAGTTGGTTGACTCTGTCCTCATACTCGTTCACACAGTTGAGCAGTCCGATTTGCCTGGAGTACAGTCCGTCGGTGACCAGGGCGGCCATTTTCTCCACCAAGCCCGCCTCGGTGAGTAGCAATTGTTTTAGTTCCAATATCTTAGCATCTAACATTGATTCTCCTGATTTATCCGAAGACGCCGGTGAGGTAGGCTTCGGTGCGTTTGTCCGTGGGGACGGTGAAAACTTGTTCGGTGGGGCCATATTCAACCAGTTCGCCCAAATACATGAAGGCGGTCTGATCCGAGATCCTGCCCGCCTGGGCAACGTTGTGGGTAACGATGAGGATGGTCACGCTGTGTTTGAGTTCCAGGCACAGTTCTTCGATCTTGGCGGTGGATTGTGGATCCAGGGCCGAAGTGGGTTCATCCAGCATCAGCACGTCGGGACGGTTGGCCAGCGCCCGCGCGATGCACAGCCTTTGCTGTTGTCCGCCCGAAAGAAACATCGCGGAGCAGGCAAGCCGGTCTTTCACCTCGTCCCAGAGCCAGGCCGCTTTGAGGCTTTCCTCCACGCGGTTGCTGATCTCGCTTTTACTGAAGCCGCCCTGGATTTGGAGTCCAAAGGCGACGTTGTTGAAAATGCTTTTGGGAAAAGGATTCGGTTTCTGAAACACCATGCCAATACGGGAACGCAGCCGGGAAACGTCGGCTCGGGCAACGTAGATGTCCTCCGCTCCGAGCAGCACTCTGCCCTCGATCCGGGTGTTTGGGATAAGGTCGTTCATGCGGTTGAAACATCTAAGTAAAGTGGATTTTCCGCAGCCCGAGGGGCCGATCATGGCCGTCACCTGTTTGGCCGGTACAGGTAGGCTTACTTTGTGCAAAACGTGGTTTTTGCCGAACCAGAGGTTGAGGTCCAAGCTGTGCAGTTGCAGATCTACCATTGTCTTTTTCTCCTGATGGACGCGCGGATGAAGATGGCCACCGCGCTGATGGCGATAACCAGCAAAAGCAGCACCAGCGCGGTCCCGTAGGCTATCGGCACCTGCTCGGTGGGATGGGTGCCCTCGGTCATCAGAGCGTAAATGTGGTAAGGCAGGGCCATCACTTCATCGCCCAGGCTTCGCGGCAATTGACGGGAATAAAAAGTTGCCGCGGTGAACATGATGGGCGCTGTTTCGCCGGCCACCCGGCCGATGCTGATGATGGCGCCGGTGAGGATGTTCGGCAGCGCGGTGGGCAAGAGCACCCGCGAGATCGTTTGCCGGGTGGTGGCGCCCAGAGCCAGCGAGGCTTCGCGAAAATCGGGGGGGACTCCCCGCAAGGCCTGTTCCGTGTTGTTGATGATCACCGGCAGGGCCAGGATCGCCAAAGTGAGTCCGCCCGAAAGCAGTGATATATCAAAACCCAGCAGATTGGAAAACACGGCCATACCGAAGAGCCCGAAAATGATCGAAGGCGTGCCGGCCAGGGTGTTGATGGCTATGCGCAGGATGCTGACCAACCAGGCCGGCTTGCCGTAGCTGGTAAGCCACACGGCTGTCAAGACCCCCAAGGGCAGAGCCACCAGCATGGCCAGAGCGGTGAGCAGAAAAGTTCCCATCAAAGCCGGATGGATACCGCCCTCCCGCATGGCGTTGCGCGGCGCGGTGAAGATAAAATCCCAGCTCAGTACCCTGGCACCTTGGGAGAACATCCGCGTCAGAAAGACCACCAGAAACAGAGCCGTCAGCAGCAACATCAGTCCCGTTATTCCGGTGGCCAGATTGTTGGCCAGTTTGCGGCGGTTCATTGTTTGCCTCGATTCAGGAGTACGGTTTCCGTGATCAGGTTGGAAACAAAAGTGATCGAAAAGAGGACGATGGCCAGAGCGAACAGTGACTGGTAGTGTAAGTCACCCATCACAGTCTCGCCCATCTCCGCGGCGATGGTGGAGGTGAGCGGTCTCGCCGAATCGAAGATGGAGCCGGGGATACGGGCCGCACCGCCAGCCACCATCAACACCACCATGGTTTCGCCGATGGCGCGTCCAAAACCCATCAGCACACTGCCGGCCAGGCCATTTTTGGCAGCGGGGACCACGGCTTTGAAGATGGTTTCGGTGCGGGTGGCGCCCAAGGCCAGAGAGGCTTCGCGGAGGCTTTTTGGTACATTGGAGAGAGCGTCTTCGCTCATGCTGCAGATCACCGGCACGATCATCACGCCCAGGATCAGCGAGGCCGTGAACACGTTCAAACCTGTGTCCAGACCGAACCACTGCCGCACCAGCGGGGCCAGAAAGGCCATGCCAAACAGGCCGTAAACAACAGAGGGAATCCCGGCCAGAAGTTCCACCACCGGTTTGGCGATCTCGCGCAGACGCGGACCGGCGATCTCGGAAAGGAAGATGGCCGCGCCCAAACCCAAAGGTACGGCGATGGCCAGCGCGCCCAAGGTTACCGCCAGCGATCCCACGATCAGCGCCCAGGCTCCGAATTCCGGTTCCGCGTGGGTGGGATACCAGCTGTTGGCGAACAGAAAGTCCTTCAGACCCACCCGTTCAAACAGCGGCAGCCCTTCGCGGAAGAGTCCGAAAATGATTCCCAGCAAACAGGCCACCGTAAACAGGGCCGCGGTGTAGGTGATAGCCTGAAAGCTCTTTTCTTTGAATGTTTTCATCTCTTCCTGCCCCAAACCGGGAGCCGAAGCTCCCGGGTGAATGGAGGTTGTGTCTGATGATGATTCCGCATCAGTTCATTTGAGGGAGATGAAACCCTGTTCCACCACTATCTTCTGCCCTTCAGCGGACTGAATGAAGGCAATGTAATTGTTCACGTCGCCTTTGGCTTTGCCGTTCGTGTACATATAGAGTTTGCGGGCCAGAGGGTAAGTGCCTTCCTGCACAGTTCTGGTGTTCGGGCTCACCTTGTTTACCGTCACGGTTCTGATCTGGTCGGTTAGATAGCCCAAGCCGATGTAGCCGATCCCGCCCGGGGTGCTGCCCACGGTGGTGGCGATGGCGTTGTTGGAAGCCAGCAGTTGCGCGCTGGCAACCACTTTACTGCCGCCCAGGGCTTTTTCGCTGAATTTGGCTTCCAGACCCACGTAGCCGCGTTCCAGCGAGAAGTAGTTTTTGGTGATTCCGGGTTGATAAGCCGTCAGGGAAGTATCCGCGTATGTTTGCCCCTGTTCCAGGGTCCAGCGGTTCCACATTTCCCCGCTGATCTTCAGTTCCTGGGCGCCCAGCAGAGCGGGCAGCAAACAAAGTCCGGCCAAAACTGCCGTCATTAGTTTTTTCATTCTTATTCTCTTTTGATCCTTTGGATTCTATCCGGATTATACCGAAAAAAAGTTAAGATTTTATACGGCGGAGATGAAGATTTGTTAACATTGGAGCAGCATTTTTCCAGGCTGGTCGCGCTTGCCTACTTTGTATAGAGCCGAATCCGGGGAAAGCAGACGATGGTGTCAGCTGTTACAACCGAGGCCGGATGATAAGCCTGAACGATGCCGGGCGGGCCTGCGTCTCGGTCTGGAAAACCCTTGACCGAAGAATTTTACCCCCCCGGCGCTCCGGTGATCAATACGGGATAAATACGGGATCAATACGGATGAAATCCGTATTGATCCCGTATTTATCCCGTATTGATCTCGGGAGCCATGCGGGGAAATTTGAGTTTTCTACGTAATAAAACTTGATTTATCAAGCGTGGAGTTTCCTGTTTTGAGGAGTGGGAAGATTAGGGGCGGATGCGTCGTAATGCTTTGCCGCGCAGCTGCTTGACCCGTTCCACGGAAATGTCCAGATGCCGGGCCACCTCTTTGAGGGAGAGAGACTGGTTTATGGACAAAGCCAGAACCGCGCGCTCGAGGGCGGGCAAACAATCTGGAAAGCTGATCGGCGCGGCGCATTGCTGTTCCTCCCGGGTGTCCGGCGCGGCGGGGTCCCTTTCGCCGAGCAGTTCGGTGGATCGAGTGGTGCAGTTTTCGCGCTCCAAAGCGGCCAGCAGCGCTTTTTTGATCCAGTGACCGGCATAAGTGCCAAACTTCAGTCCCCGCTCCGGATCGAAGCGGGAGGCGGCTTCCAGCAGTCCCAGCAAGGCTTCCTGACGCAGGTCTTCCAGCGGCAGGCCGCGGTTTTGGCAGCCCCCGGCGAATTTGTAGGCGAGGCCGATATGTTCGCTGATCAGGCGGTCCCTGTTCTCGTGAATGCTGTGTCCGGATTCGGCTGTGTCAGTGGGTTTGGTCGTCTTCAAGCCGACGCTCCGTCAGGGGCGGAATGCTGATCCTGAAAGTGGTCCCCTTCCCCATTTCGCTGCTCACGGAGATCTCGCCCTGATGCAGCAGAACAATGTGTTTAACGATGGCCAGGCCGAGTCCGGTGCCGCTCAGACCGCGGTTGCGGGAGGGATCTGCAACATAGAAACGCTCAAAGATCCTGTCCAGATGCCCGGCCGGGATGCCCTGTCCGGTATCCGAGATCTCAAAAACGGTGTTTTCGCCCTCTCTGCTGCCGCGGATGCGGATGCCGCCCGTATCCGTGTAACGGAGGGAGTTTTGCGCCAGGTTGATGAAGATCTGCTCGAAACGGAAAGGATCGCAGACCATGCGCTCCAAACCGGACTCAAGTGCGATGCTTAAGTTCAGTCCTTTGGCCTGAAGGTCCGGCTCCAGGATCAGGCTGAGATTGGCAAGGAATGGCTCCAGTTCGATCTCCCGCGCTTCGAGGCGGGAAGTGCTTTCCAGCCGGATCAGCTGTTCCAGATCCCGGATCAGGTGGATGAGGCGGTTGGTGTGGTTCAGGATTATCTTCTGATGCCGGCTGTGGTCCTGCTCCGGAGTTTCGCTCATCGCCTCCGTGAAGCCTTTGATCGCCGTGAGCGGGGTCCGCAGTTCGTGGGCGAGGTTCACGATGAAATCCTTCTTCATCCGTGCCGCCTTATCGATGGCGTCAATGTTGTGCAGAATAAACACATGGCGTCGGTTGCTTATGCTGTGGCTGCTGGAGAGGATGTAGCTGTGGCCGGCGAGGTTGAGAGCGGGAGGAAGCTGTTCCCGGGCGGTTCCAGCACTTACGATGGCGTCCCGCAGCTCCGGATCGCGGATGATCTCGCGAAAATGCTTGTTCCGCTTGGGATCAAAGGCCGGGAATATTTTTTGAAAAGGCGCGTTCGCCCACAGCACCTTGCCCGCGTCATCCTGCGACCACAGCGGATCCCCCAGCGTGTTCAGCAGCAGGCGCAATTCCGCGCGGTGCAAGGCCAGATGGCCAATAGCACTGTCATAGGATTCCAGCGCCTGGTTCAGCTTCTGCGCCACATCGTTCAGATCTGCCGTTCCAAGCGCTCCGAACCTGAGCTTGCGGTTCTGCGGACTGAGCTCTTCCGCAAACTTGCGCATATCCGCGAAATCCTTGCGCAGCCTTGCTTGGAGCAGATACAAGACCACGCCAATCACTGCCGCGGAAACGCCAAGCAGTTGCCAGGGTTCCACTTGCAGTAACAGTAAAACCCCGATCGCGGCCAGGATCGAAGCCCCGGCCAGCAGCAGCAGGGCGCAAAAGCTGGTCTTCTGCATCACTGTCGCCGGGTTGGTCGGGCTCGAACTTGTAGCCGAGGCCGCGGATGTTTTTCACCATATGGGCGTGGTCGCCCAGTTTTTCGCGCAGATTGCGGATGTGGACGTCGACGGTGCGTTCCAGCACAACCTTGTCGTTGCCCCAAAGATGGTCGAGGATCTGGCCGCGCTTGAAAACCCAGCCCGGCCGGCGGGTGAGCAGCTGCAGGATCTTGAATTCCGTGAGGGTTAGATCCACCCTTTGTCCTTGAATCCAGGCTTCGTAGCGGTTGAAATCCAGGCGAAAATCCTTGCTGATGTTGAGAACGTTGCGCGTGCTTTCCCAACCGCTGCGGCGCAGGAGAGCCTGCACCCGGGCCAAAAGTTCTTTGCTGTCAAAGGGTTTGGTGATATAATCGTCCGCTCCGAATTCCAAACCCCGCACCCGGTCTTCGATGTCGCTGCGCGCGGTGAGCATGATGATGGGGATGTTTTCCCAGGCCGGATTGCTTTTGATCCGGCGGCAGGCCTCCAAACCGTCAAGGTCCGGCAGCATCAGGTCCAGCAGGATCAGTTCCGGCAATTCCTGCCGCAATCTGTCCAAAAGGTCTTGCGCCCGGGTAAACCCCAGGGTCGTGTATCCCGCTGTTTCCAGCTTCAGACGGACAAGTTCCAGGATATCGGCCTCGTCTTCCGTGACAAAGATTTGTTTGCTCATAGGCATGTTTTCCTGAGGCCAGCTTTGGCGCAAAGTGTTTTCTGGCAAGGAAAAACGCTTAATTTCCGGTTAATTTTTCTTAACAGAACCGGAAAGCTGTTACCCGCCTGAAATTGCGGGATTGAAGTGGAAGCCAGCCTTCTTAGGGAAGCGCTTCTTCCCAACCCTTACTGGCCACGATTTCGCCACCCGCTGGGCTTTGCCCAAGCAAATGGTGCTTGAGACTTTTATGGAATGAAATCAAACAGCCGGACCAGGGTCCGGCTGCTCTGATCTGGTTAATGAAATATCTAGTTCACGGCCACCCGGAGGGCGTTGAGGCGGACGTTGTAGCCGCCGCTGACCTTCACGTAGCCATTGCTTACGGTGCCAAGATCGGTGATCCGGGCCTTCATCCACCAACCGGCACTGGATTCGCTGCTGTTCTGGGGCGCGCGGTAATAGCCAGCGGAATCAGTGAGTTGCAGAAAGAAGACCTCTTTATCCAGAATGTAGTCGCTGCTTTTGGCGATGCGGGTCTTATTGTAAAACCGGGTCCAGATCTGCTGGCTGTCCACCAGCCTCAGAAAATGGCTTTCATTGTTGTGGTCCGGACTGGGGAGGGCCTGCATCCGGCCCAGGGACGCGAACACGAAGGGCTGGGCGGCCAGCGGCTGCTCCATCACCAAATATTCGTCCACCCGCACAAAATGCGCGTCAGTTCCGGCATCGGGCACTTGGGAACTGGTGGCTGGCTGCGCCACCACGGCGGGATTGGGCAGAGCGGAATTGAGCCAGGAATTGGGTCCGCAGGCTGCCACGGCCAGCGTGGCGGTGACCGCGATCAGGGCGGACAAAGTTTTGCTTAACATATGTTTGGTCATTTTATCACACCTCCCTTGGGGGATGATCTTGCCTCTGACAATATACGCAATCCTGCCAAAAATCCTGCGCTTAATTTCTAACGCGGCTGTTGGCCCAGTCCCAACCGCTGCTGCTGGTAGTTTTTGTTCTGGATGTCGCGCCACCAGTTTTCATGCTCCAGATACCAGAGTACCGTTTTGCGGATGCCGCTGGCGAAAGTCTCCCGCGGCTGCCAGCCCAGTTCGCGCTGGATCCTGGAGGCGTCGATGGCGTAGCGGAGGTCGTGGCCGGGCCGGTCGGCCACGTAAGTGATGAGATCCGTGTAAGATGCCAGTTTGGGTGAGGGGCGGAGTTCGTCGAGCAGACCGCAGATGGTGGTCACGATGTCGACGTTCTTCATCTCGTTGTGGCCGCCGATGTTGTAGGTTTGGCCGGGGGTTCCCGCGCTGATGATGGTGTTGATGGCGTCGCAGTGGTCCCGCACGTAGAGCCAGTCCCGCACGTTCAGGCCCTGTCCGTATATGGGCAAAGGTTTGTGTTCCAGACAGTTGAGAATCATCAAGGGAATCAGTTTTTCCGGGAACTGGTAGCCGCCGTAGTTGTTTGAGCAGTTGGAGATCAGCACCGGCAGGCCGAAAGTGCGGTGCCAGGCGCGCACCAAATGGTCGGAACCCGCTTTGGAAGCGGAATAGGGTGAGGAGGGATCGTAGGGTGTGCTCTCCGTGAACAGTCCTTCGGCGCTCAGTGAGCCGAAAACCTCGTCCGTGGACACGTGATGAAAGCGGAACGCCTGTTTGGCCGCGTCGTCGAGTCCGCGCCAGTAGCGCAAAGCGCTGTCCAGCATGACGGCGGTGCCCAGAACGTTGGTGTTGATGAACTCCATCGGTCCGTCGATCGAGCGGTCCACATGGGATTCGGCGGCGAAGTTGACCACGGTGTCCGGCTGGAAATCCGCGAACGCCCCAGCCACTGCCTCGGCGTCGCAAATATCCGCGTTTACAAAGCTATAGCGCTCTGGAAAGACTGCTTCGATATCGGCCAGGCTGTCCAGATTGCCGGCGTAGGTTAGTTTATCGAGGTTGAGTACGCTGCCATGAAAATCCGGATCTTCAAAGAGGTGATGAATGTAGTTGGCGCCGATGAAGCCCGCGCCGCCGGTCACGATGATCCTGTTCATGTGTCCTTCCTTGCAAGTTTGAGCAGTTCCTGCAGCCGGGCCAGTTCTTCCGCGCTGGAATAGCTGAGGGTGATCCTGCCCTTTTCTGCCCTGCCGCTGACTTTCGCTTTCAGTCCGAAGGCGCCCCGCAGTTCCTTTTCCAGCTCTTTCACCCAGGCGATATGGGTTGGCTGGGGCGGTTCTTTCAGTTGGCTGGGGGTAAAGCTTTTGGCTTTGAACTCGGCCTGGCGAACGTTGAGCCGGTATTGGATAATGTGCTGCGCGAAAAGGGGTTGGAATTCCGGATCCACGCCCAGCACGGCCCGCGCGTGGCCGGGACTGAGCACGCCGGAGGAAACCATGGTCTGCACTTCCAGCGGCAGTTTGAGCAGCCGGATGCTGTTGGTAACGGTGGTCCGGTCGCGCGAAACGATCTGTGCCACTTCCTGGTGGGTAAGCTTGAAATCGTCCGCCAGGGTCTGATAGGCAAAGGCTTCCTCGATCGGGTCGAGGTCCTCGCGCTGGACGTTTTCCACAATGGCGAGCTGCAGCTGCTCTTTCTGGCTCACGCTGCGGATCACCACCGGAACGGATTCCAGCCCGGCCAGGCGCGCCGCCTGGAGGCGTCTTTCGCCGGCGATCAGTTCGTAGGATGAGGCCGCCGTTTTGTTCACGATCAGCGGCTGGATGATGCCGTTGGCCTTGATCGAGGCGGCCAGCTCATTCAAAGCGCCGGGGTCGAAAACCCGGCGGGGCTGGTAGGGATTGGTCTGGATCTGGTCGATGGGCAAAGTGCCCAGGTTTGATCTGGGTTCCGGGCTGTCCTGACCCTGCGGGATCAAGGCGCTCAAACCGCGTCCGAGGCGTTCATTCATGCTTTGGGTGTCCTTTCAATGACCTCCGTGGCCAGGTTCAGATAGCTCATGGCGCCGGGAGAACGGATGTCGTACAAAAATATGGGCTTGCCGAAGCTGGGGGCCTCGGTGAGTTTGATGTTGCGGGGAATGATGCTGCGGAAAACCTTTTCCTTGAAATAGTGCCGCACCTCGCGCGCCACCTGCATGGAGAGATTCACGCGGCGGTCGAACATGGTGAGCAGGATGCCGATGATGTTCAGGCCGGGATTGAGGTTTTTCTGGATCAGCCGGATGGTGGCGAGCAGCTGGCTGACCCCTTCCAAAGCGTAATATTCGCACTGGATCGGCACCAGCAGGTCGGTCGCCGCGGTCAGGGCGTTCACTGTGAGCAGGCCCAGGGAGGGTGGGCAGTCGATGATGATGTAGTCGAAATCGGCCAAAATCGGCTGCAGCGCTTCGCGGAGTTTGTGCTCGCGGGCGAATTCCTGCACCAGTTCGATCTCGGCGCCGGTGAGGTCAATGTTCCCGGGCACGCACCAGAGGTTGTCGGTGGAGGTGGGCAAAATCGTGTTCCGCAAGGGAACCTTACCGATAAGCGCATCGTACACTTGCAGTTCAAGCTTGTCTTTGTCCAGTCCAACCCCGCTGGTGGCGTTGCCCTGGGGATCGAAATCGATCAGCAGGGTCTTCTTTTCCAATACAGCCAGGCCGGCGGCCAGATTCACCGCCGTGGTGGTTTTTCCCACCCCGCCCTTTTGGTTCACGATCGTTATTATTCTTGCCATAAATCTATGTTAAGTTCCAGTCTTTATTTAAGTTGTGCCTTGTCAAGCGCGAAGATCGCCCGGCTGCCGTAATCCAGCTCCAACTTCAGCAATTCCCGCGGTTCCAGCGGCGCGATGTCCGCCCAGTCCTTTGCCTTGTAACAGAGCAGTTTACCACCGGGGGCCAGCAGGTCCCGCAACGGCTTCAGATAGCGCGGCTGAAGCTTCACGGCGCGGCAGAGGATGTAGTCGAAACTGCCGTCGGCTGAGTAATCCTCCAGCCGGGAACATACCACCTCGCAATCCACAAGTTCCAGTTTGGAAACCATTTCCAACAGCGCGCGGGTCTTTTTGAGCACCGAATCCAGCAACACCATGCGGCAACCGGGGACGGCCAGTTTCACCGGAATGCCGGGCAAACCGCCGCCTGATCCGAAATCCAGCACTTTCGCGCCAGAAAAATCAACACATTTCAGAGGTAGCAGGCTGTCAAGGAAATGCTTTGTCCAGAGCTCCTCCGCCGGCGCGTGGCGGGAAAAGAGGTTCAGACGGGCGTTAAGTTCCAGCAGCAGAATGTGATAACTGTCAAATCCAGCCAGCACCTGGTCCCGATCCGGCAGCCCCAGCTCGCTCAAATACTGTTCAAAAGCGGCTCTGGCGCCATTCACGGCTGCAGTTCCTCAGGAAGAGAACGCAACAGCGACTGCACCAGGAAAGAGCGGTCCTGGCGCATCAATTCCAGCGCGGCGCGGGCGGAGGGATGTTTGAGCTGTTTCAGGGAACGGGCCGCGAGGTAGCGAAACCGCTCGCTGGGGTGAAAAATGTAATCCCGCAGCAGTTCCACGCTGCGCCCGGTGTTAACCCCGGCCAGCACTGCGATGCAGGCGGTTTCGTATTTCTTTTGGGCCAGGAGGCGTTCCACCGGCTCCACCAGCAGGCTGTCGCCCACTCCGGAGATCAGGGAAAGCGCGTTTTTGGCGGCCAGGCTGTCGGGCAGGTCGATAACCCCGTAAAGTTCGCGCACAAAATCATCCGATGCTCCGGCCAGGGCTTCCAGCGCCCGGTATTCCAGGCCGGAAGTGGTGTTCAGCTTGTTGGCGAGTACATAGGGGATGGCTTCTCCGGCGCGGCTGAGCAGAATGTCGCGGGCGGCCCGAACCCGCTGGACCGCCGATCCCACCTCCCATTCGGAGGCCGCGGCGAAGATCGAGTCGATGCTGTCCGTGCTGTCCGGCAGGGCGGCAGCCTCGGCCAGTTCCTCCACGGCGCTTTTGGCTGCCGGGCTAATCTCCGCGTCGCGCCCCACGCCGTAAGTTCCGCTCTGCCAGGTTTTGTTGTTTGCCTTGAGGCTGTCGGGATAGCTGTCCGTGCCGCCGGCGTCCAGGAACAATCCGATCCCGCCGGCGCTGCGGGCAAAGTTGGCGCCGCCGTAATTCTGCGGGTTGACGCGCTCATAGCGGTCGTTGCCGCTCCTGTCCACAAAAAGTCCCACGGAGTTGGTGAGTCCCAGTCCGTTGCCGCCTTCGATGGAGTAGGAGTCATTTCCCGCCCCGTCGATCAGAACGCCCACTGCCCAGTCGTGTCCGGCGCCTTGGCCTGGTCCGTGGCGGCTTTGATAGGCGTCGTCGCCCTCCGCGTCGATCAAAAATCCGCAGGCCAGATGGATCCCAGAACCCTGGGGATAATAGACCGCGCTGTAGATATCGTTGCCGGCAGTGTCGATCAGCGCCCCGGTGGAGTACCAGTAGCCGGATCCCTGGGCGTAGACGCCGCCGAGGTATCTGTCGTTACCGACGCCGTCGAACAGCAGGCCCAAACCGCCGGCCAGATCGGGCCTCAGGCCCAGTCCCATGCCCTGGCCGAGGGTGATGAAATCCAGCGGCATCAGCGGCTCGTGATAGTATTTGCCGCCCAGACTGTAGTTGTCGGCACCCTCACTGTCCAGCAGCGCTCCGGCGCCGCGGGTACTGCCAAAACCCTGTCCGGACACGCTGGCCTGGTAGCTGTCATTGCCGGCAGAGTCGATCAGCAGGGCGGTTCCGCACATCGCCGCGCCCTGGGCGAAGAGGCCGCTCTGGTAGATATCGTCGCCGGCCAAATCCTGATGCAGATCGATGCCCATGAAGGCGGAAAAGGAAAAGTCGCCGGTCTGATAGAGGTCGTTGCCACCCAGATCGCAGGCGCGGCCAAGCCCAAAGGAGGAGTGGAACATTGCCGCGGGTTCAGCGTTGCGGTAGATGTCGTCGCCGGCAAGATCGATCTGGAGGCAGAAAGCCTTGTCCGCGGTGGTTTTCAGACCCGCCTCATAGCGGTCGTCCCCGGCGGGATCGAGCAGGAAACAGATGTCCAGATATCCCTGTCGGCCGTAAACATCGTCGCCGGCTGTGCCGATCAACATCAGGCCGTGTTTTGTCTTGCGGGAGAGTATTATCTTATGGGTAAAATTCAAAGTTTGAGCCCGTTCCAGCAGGGCGTCGGACATCGCCAGGAACTCGATACCGGCGTTTAGCAGGGCTGGAGCGTCGAGTTGGCCGATCAACTCCCGAACCAGCTTTTCATCCAGATCGCCATACTTGGGCAGGCCTTTGTCCTGGTAATAGGCGCTGTATCTGTCGATCTCTTCGCTTTCGATGAACTGCCAGTGCCAAAAGCTGAGCAGCATCCTCTTTTCCTCCGGACCGAAGGCCGCGAAGGCCGGCTCAAGCTCTGTTTCCAGATAGTTGAAGGCGCTCTCCAACCAGGCGAAGAGGTCCTCCGGTTTTTTTACCTGAGCGGCCAGCTGCCCCTCGAACAGAGCTTTGGAGGCTGGGTATAGGCTGGAGAATTTGTCGCCATCGAGGTTTCCGGCGATGCCGCCCAAATGCCTGAGCAGAGCGGGCAGCGCTTCCGGGCCGTCCAAACGGCAGTGATCACGCAGTTCCGCCATGTCCTCGAGTCCGCGCCAAGGATCCTGAAGCTGGCGCAACTGCCAGTCAAGCTTGTATTTGGTGCTCAGGTCCCAGTCCTTTTCAAAGCTGAGCGCGGAGGGGTCCAGGTTGGCGGTTCGCAGCATTTCTTCCAGAGCTATGTGCTCAGCCGGACCCAGCAAGGGTGCCGCGCCAAGCATGGTCACGCAGGCAAAGACGGCTGCCAGACAGAGGATTATTCGCATCAGATCGGTCTCCTTCATCAGAAGCCAGAAATGAAGGCCGGCCAAATATGTCAACAACTATCAGCGCCGCCCCTGGCTTTCTTCCACGCGCTGAAACAACGTCCCAGCCGCCCGCGGGGGAAAAGGCTTGACACGGCGGCCTGAGTATTTTTTGCAGGTTCAAACCCTTAAGCGATGTATTTTGGGTTAAGGAAGGTTCATGAGAAAAGAGCAGTTCGAAGAGTTCCTCAGCGCCCACGAAAAGCGGATCTATCACTATTTGCTGACTTTACTGGGCAACGACAGCGACGCCAGCGACGTCGTGCAGATGGTCTTCATCTCGTTCTACGAGCATATCGACCGTGTGGAGGAAACCACCGCTCTGGCTTACGTTTACCGCATCGCCTACAACAAGAGCATGACCTTCCTGAAACAAAAAAGCCGCTATGTGAGCCTCGAACCCCAATCCTTCGAACACCTTCCCGACACCAACAAACCCGAGCCCGAGCCGGATTACCAGCCTCTGCACGCGGCGATCCGCGAACTCCCACCCCGCCTGGCCAGCGTGATCCAGCTGCAGTACTTTGAAAAGCTCAGTTACAAGGACATCTCCGGTCAATTGGGCATCAGCGTGAAAGCGGTGGAATCCCTGTTGGTGCGGGCCAAAAAGCAACTGCGGAAAAAATTGTTGAAGGATAAAAACGAAGGGAGAGTATAAACTATGAAAAACCAAAACCGGGTTGCCGACCAGGCGCCCCAAAAGAGGAAACCATGAGATGCAGCAAGGCGAAACGCCAGATCGAACTCAAGCTCGATAACGAGCTGGGACAGGGCCACGCCCTGGAGCTGCATCTTCAGAATTGCGCCGCCTGCCGCGCCTTCCAAGCCGACTCCGCCCGGCTCCAGCTGCTCCTGCGCAACCAGCCCCAACCCGAATTCCCCGGCTGGCTGCACCACCGCGTCATGGACCAGGCCGCCCTACACGACAGTAAACGCATCCACCTGAAACACAGCTTCAGACTGCAAACCATTCCCGCGTTCGCGGCCATCGCCCTCAGCCTCTTCCTCGGAGTGGCGATCGGCAAAACCGTGTACCGCAATGTGAATCCCCTGCCCGCCAACGCCACGGAAGTCTATTCCCAGCAAAATGATACCAACGAAAACCAGGAGCTGGCCGTGTTCGGCGAAAGCTCCGTTACCGGCGACCTGTTCTAAAGGGAGGAGACAATGAGCAAACGCCTGCTGACCATTTTGTTACTCGTCTCGCTGTTTCTGAACGCCGGGATCATAGGCGGCATGATCGTGATGGGCTTTTATCGCCAAAACCACATCATCCACCACTATCAGCCTGGACCCGAAGGCGCCGGCCGCAACCGCGAACGCCTGGACATTCCGGAAATGCAAGACCCCCGGGTGATCGCCCTGCGGGACAGCTTCCTCACCATCAAAAAAGAACTATTGCAAGAACTGGCCAAGGACCCCGTGAATGAGGCCAGGATCAATACCATCATCGAAAAATCCATCGGCGCGCAAAGCGACATGGAACGCGCCCTCGGCCACGAAATTTTGGCATACCGAAAAACTCTCGGCGCCGCTGAAGCCAAAGAACACTTCAACGCCCGCCTGGAACGTATGGACCGCTACAAAGAAAGAAGAACCAACAGGAGAGAAACAAAATGAAAAGAATCGCCCTTATCTCGATAACCATCCTGATGCTGGCCGGCATGCTGGCCGCCCAAGGAAAAGACTATCCCCAGATCCCCAGAGATCCCAACTGCTACGGCCCCGGCCGCAATGCCAAACTGGCTCCCCGCCCCGAATGGGACGGCACTTCGATGGACATGCTGAAAGAACTCAATCTCAGCGACGCCCAAGCCAAGAAACTTGGCGAACTGCAAATTGCCCAGAAAAAGACGATGAACACCATCAACGCCGATATCGAAAACCTGCAGATCGACCTCAATTCCTCCCTCAAAAAGGATGACTTCGTCTCCGCCAGAAAACTCAACGACCAGCTGCACGAAAAAATGCGCGTGAAATCCACCACCCGCATCGATCACCGGGAACAGATCCTCAAGGAACTTACCCCCGAACAGCAGGAAAAGTTTCGCCCCATGTTCATGGAACGGCAGTACGGACGCCCCAATGGCGCCAACCACCCCATGCCGAACCAGCTGAACGAAATGACCCCCGTGCAGATCAACCGCCATATGCGCAACATGATGAACCAGGACTGCAAGGGCTGCGAAGATTGCCAGGAACATACTGAAAAGTAGATCCATCCCCCTCCTCAGTAAAGATAGAAGAACGCCGGGTTTTGCGCCCGGCGTTTCTTCGTTACCGCGAAAATGTAAACCCAATTGAGGTAATGGAGAAGTCAAGCCGCTAAACTAACTGTCAATATTTAAGTGTCTTATGGGCGGGATATACTTATTGGGGGTGTATTTAGGCTCTCTTTCATATCGAGTAGGGAAATGAGGCAGTGTGTCATTCCGGGGTGGCGCTTCAGCGCCGGGGCCCGGAATCCAGACCGATAAAACAAAACATCTTCACATCCAAGTCGGGTTCGACCCAGACGCAGTCTGAGTAGACACAATCCAAGGGCTATTCCCGCAAGGGCTGGATTCGATTCACCCCACCGGCCAACAAGTTGTCCGGCGAGGACCCCGACGTCTCTTCGCGCCAAGGGGCTCCGTTCCGGAATGACGTACGGTTGGGGCTGGGTGGATGAAGGGCCTGGATTCCGGGGCCCCCACCCCGGAATGACAGGGCGGGGCCTAGGAGTCTAAAACGCCTCCCCGGAATCAAAAGCTGCTGAATCTTACCAGGGGACGAGTGTTTTTAGCTGCCCACTCGGTTTGCAAGAGAGTACTAATAAATGAACCTGGGCCTTTTGTTACCCACTATGTATGTGGCTTCAAATATAAACACACACCCCGCGAACTTTTCGGGACTTATCGGAGGCTCCGCCCTGAGCCCTGTCCCATTCACATCCCGCCAACCTCCCATTAACATCCCATCCGGGCAACGGGTTGTTAACGGGAGGCGGGCGGGTAGCGGAAGGGATGGGTCTTAGGGCGAAGAAATCAGACTGTAGATCTGGTATCTTGATAAAACCATAAAAGACCTTTGCACATAATCCTCAGGGTCTGGTGAAAAAGTAAGAGCATTTAGG
>CAZVXH010000020.1:0-33512 GCA_964631015.1 uncultured Candidatus Cloacimonadota bacterium
CCAGGCGATTCTGCAGCGGTCTGACCACGAACTGGTAGAACATCCGCATATCGCTGCTGTTATCGCCACCAAGCTGCCCTGGGATAAGCTGTGAGACAATCCTGGCAGGTACTCTGTGATAAGCGAGGATGCCCTCCCTGAGATCTTTCTTGAGCCCTAAAAAGCCTCCTTCCCTGTCCTGCTGTCTAAGAGGTTCGAGGCGTATCTTCACGTCCCGGCTCTCACTCTCGATCAGCACTGTGGAGTGGCTTTTAGCATTACCTTTGACTTCGGTTAAGGCTTTCTCAATTTCAGTATAGGCATCGGTAAGAACCTCATTGCCCTGCTCGTCGGTGACGGTTCCGTCTCTGAGGGTACCGCCTTCCACGATCACGAAATAATCGATCATCAATCCGTTCTTGAAGTTGTTATAGTCGAAGGTCTTGATTTCACCCAAGATCTCGATGTTGATGGCGATGGGCAAGCAAGCCAGACCCCAGGCATTTGATCTATGTGTGGACTTCTTCACGTGGATGATATCCTCGTAGGCGAAGTCCTTCTTCTGGTTGTTCTTGACCTGGATGTAGTTAGGCTTGAAGAAGCCGAACTCGTCATAGTTCTCCACGATCTGCACTTCACTGGGCAGCATCCTCTCCAGTCCCATCCACTGGCCTTGGGCGTTCCGCATCTTGATCAGGAAGCCATTCCCACAAGAGAGATAGAACTTCATCAGTTCTGCCAGGATGGTGGTCTGATCTTCACAGGCAGGGAACTCGGCGGCTTCCATCCAGGCTTTTACCTGGCTGTTCTTGCAGTCAAACTGCATGATGGTCGCCATGGTCAGGGCATCGATACAGCCGGAGTGGTACTCATCGGTATCCAGGAGATTGAGCAGATTGCTCATCGAGTAGGGCTGAGATACCACTTTCTTGGTCTCGGCAGCCTTGGAGATCAGTTGCTTACCGACTCGGCTGCACTTGGATAAGTCAATCGGCTCTGGATTGTACTTGCTCTCCAGGATATCTGCAGCTGAACTGATCGCCAAGTTATAGGCACCGAGTCGCATCACTCTCATGAACCCGCTCCGATGCCGATTTTTAGCAGGTCGATCTTGGCGATCCTGACCAGGCGTGTGCCGTCTATTCTGCTCGTGTAGTACTCGACACTAGGCAAGTCCCGGTTCATCAACTTCTGATAATAACTCCGGAACTTCTCTTTGAGAGTGTAAAGCTCAGAGTCTGGATCGAATACATTCTGGGCATTGACGATCAGGAAGACTGTCCATGCGATATCGGTATCCACATACTGGCGGGATGTGCCATGCTTACCTGTCTCAGAATCTAGGATCAGTATAGCGCAAGGCAGGTTCTTGGGGATGTTGTCCTTGTTGTAGAGGGTCTCTGCCACTCCAGCAAGATTAAGAGCTTCGGAGATGCGGCTGCGTTCTGCTTGGTACTTCTCAAGTGCGGTCACAGGCTCACCTCGATATCGTTCAACTGCTGATAGATCCACTGCTCCCGGTTGGCGATGACTGAAGCGAACACATTACGAGCGGCAATGCCTTCCCGCTTGATCTTGCCCCGGATGAGATAGGCGATCTCGGCTACGGTCAGAGCTTTCCCTGTATCTTTATCAGTCCAAGACAGGTGTTTGCGTTCGACCCAAGCGATCAATGGAGCGATCGGAGTCCAGGAAGGCACTTTGCCGCCCAAAACAAAAGGCTCATGCTTCACGTTAGATCCTACTCTCAGAATCATGGCTGTATCAGTGGTCTGCAGCAGATAGCCGGTATTGCCGTAGAAGTCACCCTTGTCATAGATCTGCTCTGCTAGAATCTCCTTGCGGGACTCTGCATCGATAACAGAACCGATCAGGTGCAGCTGACTCTCCAGGGCTGCATAGATAGCCAGGTAGATCTCCCGCATCAGTACATCAGGAGTGGTATAGCTATCAGGCATCAGATCACTCCCACCCGGATAGCACGAGCTTGTCTGGGCTTGAGTTCATTCAATCGATCCAGACCGGCAGGGTTGAGATAGGCTTGCAGGATGCTAAGTGCTCTCAGCTCAAGATTGGCTTTGAATGCGTCTATTTCGCTCCCTGTGAGCAGTTCGGTGGCAGACTGGTCTAATCCTACGGTCTTGACTATTCCCTCGCCCAGGGTTTTTAAATTGAGAAACTCGGCAGTGGAGTGCAGCATCAGGAATGAAAACCCAAAACGAAAAGAAACAAGGAATGGCTCCTCTTCCGGCAAGTCATCGTGAGTTGCCCGATCATAGTGCTCTTGCAGAACCAAAGAGTGGATAATCTCAAGCACCAGACCCTGATGCTCCTTGAAGATGCCATTATTGGACATCTCCTTGGGCAGGTTGAGAATAGCGAGCATGGCATCGGTCTCGACCGGGATAGGAATCACTTGCCCTTCCTCATCATCTCGGAAAGCTCAATAGCTCTCATTCCTACCTGCTTCGCCCACTTGGAAGCCAGCATGCCATTGGCAGCCCGTTCCCAGTCTCCGGCTTTGATAAATGCCAAAGTGTTGTTGAAGCCCAAGAGACCCTTGATACCCAAGTTGAAGCACATATTGAGAAGCACCGACTGGCGAACCTCATCGAGCTTATTGTACACTTCAGGTATCTCATCGATAAGCCACTGCTCGCAGTCTTGGATATCTCTCTCCAGCATGGCATAAGCCTCTTTCTGGGATATGCCCCGGTCATCGAGATTGCGGCCGATACCGATGGTTAGTTTACCAGCAGTACAGCGGTATGGCTTCAAGCGCAGACCTTCGTGTCTGACCAGTTGTTCCTTGATGCGCTCCAGTAGCGTGTCTTCCATCGTATCTCCTTGCGTGTAGTATTAAAACTATTTCTGGTGCAAGGAAGCCATGACCCTGTATTAACACAAATACGGATGCATAACGATACGACAGAATAAAATTGTTTGGAGTTGACTAATGAATTGGAGTTTTACTGAGATAGATAATAACGACTGCTACACTAATATCTAAATGCCTCTAAAGTCAATCATAGACAATGTCCATGTAAATGAAATGAGCTACGACATGGGACATAATTAAACATATTCTTTGCTGAGTCACAGACGCAGATGAAGTGAAGATCCCTAATACTACTTCTACAAATAATAATAGGATTTTCACATCTTGTTTATATCAATCTGCATTTCTAAAAACATATTAGAGCAATCAGATATCGTCTTTTCTAAAGTAAAAATCTGATTGGAATCGTATGAATATCTTCTCTGTTCGTCCAGATTAGATTCATCCAACTGCTCAACTAAGTTGAATAGCAGACCTATAAGCTTGGTTACCGATGAATCAAATTTTGAAGCCTTTTTGCCATAAGCATTGCCGACAATTCTTTGAAGTGAGAACAACTTGGTTTGAATTGAGTATGGTATTGAGATAGCCTTATCAAATACTATAGTACCATTCCGAATATCACGTTCTATGTCGTTTAGGTGTTCAGAGAACTGTTCCATATACTTATACAACATTTCCTTTTGACGAGTTGCTATACCAATCTTCTTGTTTAATCCAATAGCAATGTAAAAACCGATACCAATTGTTATTACATTAAATAAGATTGATACAATCTCGACATCCCAATGAACCTCGGCAGGTATGGTTAATAATGAGTCGATCATTTATGCTTTATTTCTTGGTTGCACTTTTGATGAAGTCTAACACCTTGTCGGCATACAAAGGCATTTCATCACACTTAACTTCAAGAACTTGTAGTACTTCCTCTATCGTGAAGTACCCCTCTCTTATCAAGCCTCCAAATGACTCCTCTAAGAACGAAGGAGCATAACCATGTGTTCCTGCAAGATCAATAAACAACCTAGCCTTTTCTTTTATGGCTTTGCTAACAAGCTGTTTCAATACTGTTTCTCTAAAGTGCTCACCTGTATATTGTCCTGGTTTACGCGTGCCAGGAGTTCGAGTATATTCTTGTGCAATACTGTAGTGTATTGTCTTATTCTCGGTACTCATAACTATTGTTCTCCTTGGTCAGTTCAAAATAAAAGAACGTCCCATTGAAATGATAATCCAAATCATTGTATTGTCCAGCAGTAACATCCGCAAAAACATCATTAGTGAGGACTCTCAGACAGGAAAATGAGTTATTGTCAAGATTCTCCTTGATTTCAGGTAATCCTTTCCCTCTAAAACTCTCGCCTGTAGATGTTTTGTGAGTTTGATGTTCAAAAATCTCCCGTAAACACTCTGAATTTGACTGATTAGACAGCATACTACGAAGTATTTGTAGGAATCCTTTTTTATTAAGACTGTTAAATATTCCAATTCCATAGTCTATGAATGAGAATCGCACTGTTTTTGGATTCTCCGTTTTTTCAATAGACATCCACCATTCTTTCTTTGTTTTGGTACTTCCTGAAGCGTGTTCCCCAGTATTCGTCATGAGTTCAATTAGCGTTGATTGAATTCCAAAATTACGTCGCTTTTCGCCATGAATATGCCTGTTTGCTTCAAGAATAACATCTGCAGATAAGGCTTGGAGAACATCTAATGAACCGTGTGTGATAATCACATCTTGTTTCCCCCTTAGCCTAACCCCATTATTCTCTACCATGTTTTCGTATGATTTACCAACATAATCGAAGAATCCAGATTTAATAATCTTGTTTTTGCAATTAGGATCTTGGGGGAATGATCCCTCGAAGTAAATACCGTTTTCTTTAAACTTCGCAAGACATGAGAGCAGAACCGAAATGGCATCTATACTTATATTTACAATATCCTTCATCTCAATATAGACTTCGTGTTTCTGCTCATATCTTAGCTCTAATTGATTAATAAAGGTCACAAATTCTTTAGTATTACCAATTAGTGAGAAGTTACTAGGTGCATTGATTGGGTGCTTCTTTGCTTTCTTGTGTAGTTTCCTTTTGAATTTCTCAGGATCGTAAGATTTGGGCTTCCCTTGAAGACCTTGTCTCTTTGCAACTAACTTTGAGTTATGAATTAAACTCCGCTTCTGTAGCTCTATAGCATGCTTCAGATTATACATCTTATGTTTGCGTGTCATGTATATGAGCTTCATGCATTTACCATATTTGTTGTGGGATTAGATTACCCTGCATGCTCAAAAAAACACGATACATATCTATTCTGTGAGTTCATCTATAAGCTCCGAAATCTCTTCCTGTGCTTTTCGAATAACCTCAATTAATTCTGCGGATGTACGTTTATCCGAGAAATCAGGGGCATTAGTATTAACTGCCTTGATATCGTATTCTTTAGCCTCAGCTTCTTCTTTAGTCATAAACCAGCTTCGCTCACTGATTCTGTCCGGATGATCAATAGGCAGCTTCAGTCGCATAAGAAAATCATCAAAGTGTTTGAACTCAAGAGGATTGCCCTTATTCACCTTTCGTGGTTTGAATTCATCGTCCAGGGTCATATCGTAAAACCAGATTTGCTTAGTAGGCTTACCTTTGGTAAAGAACATCAAGTCGGTTTTTACGCCTGCACCAGCATTAACGAAGACACCTCCCGGAAGACTGACAATACAGAATAAATCGCAATCATTCAGTAGTTTCCGTTTGGTCTGAGTGTAAGCTTTAGTTTTAGTATGAAACAGTACGCCTTCATCTATTACCATTCCACAAGTGCCACCATCTTCCAGACTACTGATTATATGCTGCAAGAAGAGAATCTGAGCTTTTCCTGATTTATATGCGAAACTTGATTGTGCTGCTTTACCTTCCTTACTTCCAAATGGAGGATTGGTAAGTATGTATTTGAACTGTGCAGGAGCCCCTTCGAACAGGTCTCCGAAAGTAACTGCGCCCGTTAGTGTGTTGCCATGCCATATGCGAGGTAAATCTATATCGTGGAGCACCATGTTTGCAAGCAATATTGGAATGGCTTCGTCAGCATCTTCTCTGCCCCAGAACGTGCTAGTTTTTAGCTCTTCAATTTGTGTCGCTGTTGGGTTCTGCTTAATCAGATGCTTATAGGATTCAATCAGAAATCCACCAGTACCACAACAGGGATCGTAGACTTTCCCACCTAATTGAGGGTTAACCACCTCGATAATCAATCGAACAACCTCTCTAGGTGTAAAGAATTGACCTCCATCATTTTTCTTCTCGCCTAAGTTGGGGAGCATGCCTTCAAAAGCTTGTGAGATGGGAAACATGTGTTGCGTGTCTATTTCTGCTTGGGTCAAGCAATGTATCTCGTCTAGGACATCTAACAGATTAGCATCACTCTTAAGAACGGTCTGACCTTGATTGATAAAAATCTCAGAAACCACTTTCTGAATATTTGACGCACCTGCATTGTCCTTAAGCTTCGAATAATAGGGGAACAAGGCATCGTTAACAAAACCAATAAAGCTTGATTCTCCGTTTTCAACAATCTCTCTGCGTTTCCAACCTTGTAGCTTGCTTGTGGTGATCGTTTCAAAGGCTTTGTTCCTGTCAAATGGTGCCGCCCAATCATGCCATCTGTAAGGAGACTGCAATGTCGGTTCAAACTGATTTCCCAACGCTACAGCTTTCATCTCTTCTTGTTGTTCAATTAAATCCAGATACCGTAGAAAGAACATCCAGGTTAGTTCTGCAACATAAAGCCTGGCTCCTTTTGCTTTATCCCTTCTTAAAATATTACAGATACGCTTTACTGCTTTATCCATTGCAGCTTGGGTATTTATCAATTTACCATTAGTATTTTTGAGCACATATACCTCTTAGGTTGTCGAATACTTCTTTTAGAATTGAGTGATCCAATACCTTCAGCCCCTGCAATTGTTTCTCATTTATAGCAATAAGCTTATGGCAAATACTTGTTTTTCGATCCAATACGCTAGTTAACGAAAGGAGTATACCTGTTTCTTTAGGCATGGGTATAGAAGTGTCCTCAATCAAATCAATCGGTACTCGTTGTTGCCCCGCGCTACCAGTAAAGTGATCTTCTGCATATCGTCTAAACTCAAGGGTTCTGAGATAATAGAAAATCCATTTGCAGAAAGTTCTTTCACGAGGTCTTATAACTACAAACTCTGTAGATCCAAACCCATATCCATTTAGAAGTCCCTGGACTATACAGCATTTCCCATTTTGCATACATGGAGTAATCTTTGCAAACAGGATATCATCATTCTCAAAATACGTGTAACCACTGCATACTTCTGCCATTGGCTTAGTTAGTAAATAGGAGATTGATCCAGATATTTCGTCTACAGCATTCATTGGTAGAAAACTAGCCAATTTATCTTGTTTATGGCTAGACAGTCTTCTGGGATTGACATCAGCAATTTCTGAAAGTTTTTTCCATTCCCAACCTTCCGGAAGCGAAGTTATAGAGTTCCAAAAGAAAGCTTCTCGAAGTATTGATGGTTCTAAGATCTTAATAGCATCAGATTGTTCAGACACCCTATGATTTATTCGGTTGATGCTTGCGTAATTTCTTTTCAGCATGTTAGCTATTTCTATTTGAGCAAGTATATCTTCAGGAAATTCGATTACAATATTTTCTAGGAAGTCTTTGGTTATACCTTTAACTGTTGACCCTTGAGACATTTCCTTAATAAATGGCATTCTGTATAGTAAATAGAACAACAAGTATTCCGATGTAATTTGATGATGGTCAATCAGTAATCCGTGTGAGTCTTGGCTAATGCATACATCATATGGGTTGATACAAATTTTCCCCACCCCAACTCTCGTAACGATAATGATACTTCCCTTGGGAATAACATTTGTTGCAGAATTCTTGATGCCCTTTTCTGATATGTATTTACGCGGTGACAGAACATCATTGTCATAAATATCAGAACTTGTGATCCAAGGGATTGCGCCATTCCAATACTCAGGATTGTCTGTATCTGGAGTCCCACCCCCTAGTATTCTTAAGCAAAGGCTCTTTAGCTTTGATTGTCTAAACTCCATAAACTATGCCAATAGCCTCAGTTTTGTATCCTCAATGATTTTGTTAGGCTGATAGTTAGGTATGTTTAATAAAACCTTCAACCCACCGTGCTTCTTAACCTCTTTGGCATCAAACAGATGTTTGGTTTCCAATTCTTCAATACCACCTTGTGCAAATTGTCCTGCTATGCCGAGTAACACCTTCTGGGCTGGTTCAGGGAACTGCTTGAGCCAGCTCTTATGCCAGAGCTTAA
Source organism: uncultured Candidatus Cloacimonadota bacterium (assembly GCA_964631015.1). GTDB lineage: Bacteria > Cloacimonadota > Cloacimonadia > Cloacimonadales > Cloacimonadaceae > Syntrophosphaera. Next base: position 8,154 of record CAZVXH010000020.1, read on the forward strand.
AGGCACCACTTCTTTCTTCACGTGACTTAGGTGCTGCTCCAAAGCCTAATTGAGCAATAATGTCATACAGGTCGCATTCTTCTTCATCTTCCAGTTTACGCACAAGCCTAACGGCACCTTCGCCTCCTGGTAGTTGATTCAGGAATTCTTTACGAACAGCAGAGACTATCCATGTCTGTCTTAGTTCATCGATTGAATTCAGAGTTTCCGATATCTTTTCCGCTAACCTCTGTTTGTATTCCTCATAGGGTACAAGAACTTCTTTTCCATCTTCATCGCAGAGGATTGAGATACCTATGTCCTGGACTTCGATGGTAAATTCATTTTTATCAATTTGTACTATCTTGCGCTTTTCAGGGGGTTCTCCACCTCCAGTTCCTTCCTTGCCTTCACCGGGCTTAACAGAGATAAAGTCTTCTCCAAATAGACGAGTAGCATTAGTATAATCAAATAATCGAAACATCATCTTACTACCGCGTGGCTCTCCGGTACGTGTTCCTCTGCCAACCATCTGATAAAAGCTTATTGGTGATTTGACATACTTGAAGAACACCACATTCTTTAGGTTTGGGATATCCACTCCAGTGGATAATAACTCGACTGTGCATGCAATAAAATGAGATTCATTGGACCCTTTAAGTTCAGGAATAGTGGTTTTGGCATCTGCATCAGCCTTTGCTGTGCAACGGAATGCATAAAGCTCTTTGGGTATCGTGCCGTTTAGTTTGCACCATTGGTTATACAAATTATTAAGTCTGTTGCTGACCATCAAAGCGTGATTATCCCCTGCACAGAAGATAATAGTCTTTTGATGAGCACCGCCATTTTGGATGAGCAGATCAAAGAAATCCTGACACATAGCATCAACTCGATCATCTAAAAGCAATTTGATTTCATACTTCTGAGCCTGATATTCATCATCCAAGTCTTCATCTTTTGGCTTTTCACGTGATCCGATATAGTGAGAAGAACGCTCCTTGATCTCATCTTTGGTAATCGTGACAGCATCTAAATCTACAAACCTGTGAATTACTTCACAAGCAGCCAGATAACCATCGTCCTGACCTTGAGAGATAGAATACTCATAAACCGGTTCTCCAAAGTATTGAACGTTATGAGCAGTTATCTTGCCGTCCTCAGTGTCATCCATTTTCTTAAATCTGCGTGGAGTAGCAGTTAGACCTATCTGAACAGCATTAGGATTATCCGTTAAAACAATACTCCATTTATTCCAAGCTGATCGGTGGCACTCGTCTAAGATGATATGACTGAAAGTATTGGGTGGGAAATTATCTTGCCAGAATTGTGGCTCACTATCTTCATTTCTGATATTTAGAGTCTGATAGGTAGCGATTAGAACCCGGGCATTAAGATTGGGGCTTGAAGTGGTTACTTCCCGGGCATCATCACCAAAAACGCTTTGCATGTGAGTTATCGCTTGAGTTCTTAGTTCATCTCTGTCTACTAAAAATAAGGCTTTCTTGAGTTGTTTCGCTTGAGAGAACTTATACAGAAGCTGCTTGGCTACAAAGGTTTTACCTGTGCCAGTTGCAAGGCAGAGTAAGGCTCTATTTTCACCATGAGCGATCTTCTCGATCACTGCCCTGATTGCAGCATCTTGGAAATAATACCTGGTAGATTCTCCACCCTTATATCTTGCAAACACGGCTTGTGCTGCACTGCTCTCCAAATCAAGTTTGCGTATATTCTCGAACCTATCATGTAGATCGGCAGGAGTCGGAAACTCAGATAAAGGCTTGGGGTCTGATATAAGCTTAGTATCTTCTGCATACTCACAAAATAGCTCACCGTTGGATGAATAAGCGAAACTGACGTTGAAGCGTTTTGCATAGGTCAAGGCTTGGTGCAAGCCTAGTGAAGCATGAGAACCCTCTTTTTTGGCTTCAAGTATGGCAACTGGCATCGGAACTCCGCCCTTGGGAGATGGCAGGCAGAGCAAGTAATCTGAACGTCCCTTGCGGCGAACAGGTTTGCCATTTACGATATCAGTCCCACCGGGTGTTATCTCAACCTTAATAAGGTCGTTTGTCCAGCCCCGATCGAAGATTGCCGGGTCTATCAAATCACGTCTGGTTTGGGCTTCGTTACGATTCATGGTTTTTACAAATCAGAAAAGTATGGGTAGCATTGTTTTAAGTGCTCTACTACCTCGGTTTTATTGTAGCTTTTATCCAATTGTTTTCGGAGAAACTCCAATCGACCCTTGCAAGATTGAAGTATCTCGCTCCACAATAACACTCGCACTATGTGCTCTTTGCCTTTTCTAGCGACCCCTTTATCAAATGCTTCTTGATTGATTTCATAGTTAATGTCTTTGTTTACTCTCGTTGCTAGCAGAATAAACTCCCAATATGTATTGTCCTTGTCGAACAAGTTATCGTCCATAACTGCATTTGCATATGATTTAATCTGACTCAGCTCTTTGATTCCGCATAATTTGGAAGGTCTTTTAATCTCTATGACAAGGTTTTTATATCGAGACTGGTCAATATTCGATGGATACTGCTGGTATATAAAGATATCAGGTATATCATCAAGCTCACTTATGCTTTCAAAATCAATCTCATTAGTGTTCCTATCTAGGATAGCTAAATGCTTTATTAGTAGATTTTTCAGTGATTGGTCACTTGTGCCATACTGGTATTGATCACCGAAAATCCACAAGTTGTCTTCGAGCAGTTTCTGAAGTTGTGCCCGCTCCTTCACCTTTTTATTCAATTCTGGGTCAAACAGAAACAAATTAAATGCCTCGAGTATCTTTAGCCTGTCATTGATCGTAGAAGATAGGTTAATAAACTTTGGCAGAGATATGTCTCCGATTAAACTAACGAACTTATCCATTTCATTTTGATCAAGTTTAAAGACTTCATCTAGGATTGAGAAGAGCCCCTGAGGATTATGCGACAGAACTTCTTTCATTAGTGACAAAGTTACCTTTTTCGACCCTATGTTCATGCGCTTGAGCATACTGGAAGTATTATCTATTTCAGACACAACAATGTCAAAAATATCCTTTTCGGTTTGTAAGATTGGATCAACAACATCTGGGTAGGGATATACTTTTTGGGATTTCAGTTTCTCCACTAGTTCTTTTGCTATTGATGCCTTTCGACATCTAATTAGTGATTTCATGAAGTCTACGGCGATATCTATAACATCTTGGACGTTAGAATCAAGTTCTGTTTCAAGAAGTGATTCTTCTAGTAAGTGAGAGAAGTAATCACTCAAAATATAGCAAACGAAATTTACATTCATTTTTTCGTTGCAGCTTCTTTGGCTAAGAACCATACCATGTTCATTACATAAATAGATGACATCGTCACTTTTAACTTCAATTTCAACAACACGTATGTTAAAGACATACTCAGTATTATCAATTAGCCTTTCAAATTCCTTATTATGAATTGCCTTAATGTACTTAGCAATGTTTATCTGTTGGCCATTGAGGAATATCCTGATATTATCATATGAACTTAAATAGATACAAAATGAAGCGGCTATTTTGTTTATGAGTCGGTCATCCTCGAAGTATGATGTTCTGATTTTGTCTTTCAAATCTGTTAAGGTTACTTCAGTAGAAGTAGTTGAAGCGACCTGTTCAAGCGCATCCCATTTCTGTGCTCTTGGATTATCTGAGGAGATTGCAATAGATAGAACTTTGTCGCCTTGTGTGGAAAACTGCCATATAGCGTATTCACAAATTGATAAAACCTTAAATCTGCCAAACCCCTTTTTGCCATGATAGAATCTACCCCCTGGACTCGTTGTTTCTCTTTCTTTGTGTTTATTCCCAAACTTACCAAAATAGTCATCGATAGAGCCTAACCGCATACTATGTCCGTTGTCCGTAACACGGATAGACTCAACACACTCTAATGCATCATTTTTCTCAGTTGTAATTGCTATTTCTGTAGCATCAGCATCTAGGGCATTCCAAATAAGCTCAAACAAAGGCTCATATATAGTGCCACTTTTAGCTTCTTTCATAATATGGTCATTATCAACCGAGATAAGTAGTGTCTTGCTCATATCTCCATCCCTTTTAGCGCATCATGGAATAATTTCTCAAAATGCAAGTGTATTACAACGACGTATTCTGTCAATCCAAAATCAGAGTCGTAGTTCTGCACTTCCAATGAAATGGTGGAAACGGTGTATGAGTTCCGGAGACTCCAACTGGGTTCATCTCTGAGTCGTATTCGATCTGATCGTCCTTTATCCATGGTGCAAGTGCCTTAATGTAGTCTCTGGCATCATCCAGGCTGTTTGTCTTGGTATCCAGAGCCATAAGATTATCCATTACCTCGAGTGCATCGTTTAGAGGATAGATGTTGTCCTGGGCTGCTAGTGCCCGACAGATATCACTGGTGCGGTCATCCAGGATCACCACTAGCTTATAGTATCTGGCTTTCGCTTTCTTGTATCCCTGCAGCCTTCCAAACTCCCTGATTCTCAGTGCGGTATGCTCTGCCAGTCCCTGCCAGTAATGGGATGATCGGTTAGTGAGATCATTGAACTGGTCTTTGAGAGTATCAGCCAGCATTTCTTTGGTATAGCCTTGCTCAATGGCTTTGGAGAGCGTATCGGCAAAGCTCTGCCTCACATCAGCTTCAAAATGATTCCCGATCCAGAACAACTGCTGTTTCTGGATTGTGGATGAGAGATGCTGATCATCAATACCCCAGAGCCCGATACTGGTCTTGGTTGGGGCTTGCACTTGGGTGTCTCTCAATCCAAGCCGCACATAGCGGTCTATTATCGCTTTGGTGGGCTCATTGACCAGTGCTGCGAAGTCATCTCCCAACTGGGTATTGATGATGCCCATAAGCTTCTCTATGGCGTTCTTGTTGATCTTCTCGGCTCGTGGCATATCACTCATCATCTGGATAGCAAGCCTGGCAGCATCCTTGATCTCGGTTTTCCAAGCATTATTCAGGACCCGGTAGTACTCAAGCATGAGCTTATCGTAGTAGTTCATCAGAAGCTGAACCTCCGGACTTTGACTCTGTTCCTGCCAATATCATATTCGGAGAACCTCTCCAGGCATCCAGCCAGAGCATCACAGCCATCCACATAGCCATCAGGATAGGTAAGGAACTGACTGATCAGGGTAGGCGTATCCTGTCCCTCCGGAAAGAGCACCTTGGCTGTCTCGATGATGGTTTCGGTTCTCTCGATGCGTAGATTCTTGTTATCCTTGTTATCGATACGCTTGATACGGTGGCTGATGGGTGGCAGATGCATGTCTTGTGCCCACCGATCAAAGTCGGCAAGGATACGTGCTTGTCCGTAGGTCGTTTCACAGGCAGCTCTGGCTTTGACTCTATATGTTCTATCAAGCTCTTGATAGGCATCATAGTAGTATCTGAAGAACTTGGTGTTCTCAGTCTGACGTATCCAGACATGAAGCACATAGAAGCGATTACCATCATAGCCTATGGAGATGACAGCTTTGTAACAGCCCTTCTCTCCCCAGGCAGGATCGGCATAGAGCCAGACCCGTTTCATCAGAGATGGTTCCGGTAGTGTTCTATACTTGGTGAACCAGTGGTTCTTGAAGATATTGCCTTCGATTACCGGCTGTCCAAGCATCTCCCTCTGATAACCGGTATGTCCGAACTTGGCTCGCAGGTTTGGCAGAGTGGCAGTAGGGTACTGCTCCTCCCAGATGGACTTGCCATGCATATCTTCGAGAGAGAAGCGCAATATCGCTTTTTGGTGCGTCTTTAATGCCATCTGGTATGTTACGTCCAAATCAGGGTTATCGGCTCGCATTTCGCCTAATATGAGATCCTGAAACTGGCAGACCGCATAGTTGGGATGTACAAGGTTACCGAGCCAGACAATCTTGCCATTTCCCTCAGGTGAGAGAGCTCCGGCAAGCTCCTGGGTAATCTTCTCCATCCTGCGCTTGCCGATGGACTGGTTACCCATATTCTCTTCTTTGTCGATATCATCACAGACGATCAGTCCAGGTCGCTTGGCAGTCTTGGGATTGATAGTTCCACGATGAGACTGCTTGATACTTCTGGCTCTGATCCTGGCTTTGTTCTTGAGATAGAAGTCGAGATCAAAGGCATCCACAGGCTGCAGCTCCGGATAGTCCATCGTGAGACGTTTATTGTTCTGAAGCTCATGCAAGGTGAAAGCAGTACGTTCCTGCGCCAGATCTACGTCTGCAGCAGTGTGAATAACGTAGCGTTCGCCTTTGATGATCTTCCAGATGGGATAGACAACTCCCATAAGTACCGTTTTGCCCAGCCCACGAAAACCTGTGATTCCGATGATGCCTGAGCCCTTATCAGTCTCATCGAACATAGTCTCATGTGCTGGGCAAAAAGGTAGTGGGAAGATATGCGGGAAATAGGTATGGCAGAAGAACGAGAAGGCATCCCAACCCTCTCCGGTGGTTCGCCTGATCCTGTCAGTCTTGGCTTCAGGATTATCGTCTATAAAAGGCAAGACGGAGATCGTTTTTGAAGCGATCTCCGCCAGTGCCTTGTTATGCCGCTGAATGAACTTCTTAGGCATAACCGGGTAACCCCCCGACGCCCAGGGGGACGGGCGTCGGGGACCCGGAGGTCGGAGGACTGACCATGTCGGGCTGTTGGCGTGGAGGGTCTGTAGGCATGGGCTTAGGCTTGAGAGGCCTTATGTAGGATGCAGGAAGGTTAACCATTTCTCACTCTCAGATATTCTGCCAGATCGTGCAGAATGCTTTGGAACTGCTTAAGCATGGTCTCATGCCCTTTCTCGATCATGAAGTCGGTCACCTGATCCAGGAAGCGCACGATGTAATCGTTCAGTTCTTTGGATGGCTGCCGGTCTTTCTGATCCTGCTTCATCATGCTTACCAGGCTTTGGATGGCAGTATCAGCAGGGTTCTTGGCATATTCCCGGAGCGCTTGAATGAGTGCCTTCTTACGAGCTATGGCGATCTCGTGGTCGAGTTGGTTCTCTTCTTTGAAGAGTTCGTCCCACTTGCCGGACTTGATCCACTTGCGGACAGTGATATCGGAAACTCCGAAGATCATCGCCAGTTCATAGGGATCGGTCTTGCCGTTCAGATAGGCTTCTTTGCAGTTGTCCCGCTTGATGCGGAACTCACGGCTGTTACTCATACTCGGGGCGTACCTTGTGCTTTAGCAGATAGAGGTTGAGGTCTTTACCGGAGCAGCGCAGCTGTCCGTTTTCTTTAGTTCTGAAAGCAGGCAGAGGATCACCGATGTCACGTATCCAGCGGTAGACGCTGGAGCGGTCGACCTTGAGCATGTCGGCTATCTCATCGGTGCGGTAGGTGCGTTCATCATTAAAGATGCTCATCGTGTTCAATTCCTCTGCAGTGTTGGTATTCATAGGTGCCATTATTCATTCTCCTGTGCTTTTATCAAATAGAGATGCATTACGCTGCCACTGTTTCTCACAGAGCAGGGAAGTTGAGGACGATCTGGCGGAACTGGCCCGACTCGTCACGTTCGTAGAAATTGATGTACTGCTTGGTGGATACCACTTGGATGGCCTGGTCGATCAGTTCCATAGCTTCCTTCCAGGTTTGATCCTTGATGTTGTAGCGGCGTAGGCGCAGGATACGGTACTTGGCGATCTCGCCTTTCTTATCGACCTGGAAGGCTTCGCTGATGATGGCTCTGAGGTTGACGTTCGAATCGGCAGACCAGGCTTTCAGGCACTCATCGATCTTCTGCTTGGCGAGTTGGAGTTCGATACCGAACTGGATGCGTTCCTTGAACCTGATCTCAACCCGGTACTTGCCGTCAAAGCTGTTGAGGACGGCATTGCCTTTCCAGTCCAGTCCATTCTTTTCGGCTACCTGCTGGAGGTAAAGCTCCACGTCCTCAAAGAACTGGTTCTTGTCAGCTACCATACGGTCATGCAGTTTGATAGCCCGGTTGATGGTCTTGGTTACGATGGCATCCTGCTTGAGGATCTCAGGCCTGATGATCGAGGTGGGGATGCTCTGTCCGTTAGCGTCAATACGAGTGGGTAGGGGCTTCTTAGCCTTGGGGGTCTTGAGTGTGTCCATTAGATGTCTCCTTATTATCTTTGGCTTTCTTATCATTCTGTTTGATGTAGTTCTGCAGCATTGCGATCACAGCTCTGCGCTCCTTCTTGTTGAGTAGGTTCCAGTGAGTTTTAGAAAAGTGGTTGATCATGAATGCCCGTAGCTCGGACTCGGTCCAGCTTGCACTTTTCATGAGATGGAACATATACTTGCCCTGGCGGTCGAAAGTAAAGACTTGAGGTCTGCCGTGCTTGCGGTACTTGAGCAGGAGTGCCTTCAACTCAGTTAAGCGATCTTCTGGCAAGGCTCTGAGCGATTCACCATAGCCCAGGCCTTTGATGATGAACCTGAAGGCATCGAGCGGCCAGTGGAATTTCTTGACCCTGAGGCCATGTATCTGTTGACGTAGTTTTCGTTCTCGCTGTTCCTGAGTCATAGAATGCCCTCGCTGTTTACTTGTGATTAGCGGTTTTAGTAGTTCTTTTACGGTGAGGAGTGTGCTTAATACCACATTCCAAGCGTTTCTGCCTGATGACGCCTTTCTTGATCACCGAGCCAACCCTGAAGGCCTTGCCTATGTCCTTGGTATAGTATCCGGACTTGCGGATACCCACCGCATCGACTGAGATCAGAGCCTCCAGGTAGAGATAAGCCCACTGGCGGCTGCGCTGCATCTTGGCAGCCAATTGCCGGATGCTCTTTATCTGGCTTAGTTCGAGCAGGAAGCAGATATCTTGGCAGGCCTTGAGGTCGAATGACCAGTTGCCGCAATGGATGGTTGATACCTTGGTAGCATACCGGCCCCGGTTAGTTACATAGATATCCTCGTATTTGGATACCCTGCGGATCACATTGCCCATAATGAGCTGGTTTAGGCGCTCCTGAACCACATCCCGGTCTACTCCGGTGCATTCACAGATCAGATCTAAGTTGAAGTAGCTGACGAAGCGGTCTACAAAGCGGTCGATCAAGATACCTTGCTCGTTCATAAGGCCCCCTGGATATGGTTCATAGCCTGGATGGGATTGATCTTGCCGCTGGCTTCGAGCATGTGCATTATCTTGATGGCTTTTCTCAGGTTGCCGGCAGCGTTGTGATTGATGTAGTTAACCAGAGACTCCGGGCAGGGGATGTTCATCAGCTCCGTGCCTAACATTCTTATATCGTCCTTGCTCACCGCTTCGAATTCATAGAAGTAGTTGCAGCGGTCAAAGTAGTAGGCATTGATCTGGTTAAGCCTATCCATCGCATTCTGCATGCCCACCAGGATCACCACCGCGAAGGTCTCATCCACCAGATCTCTGATCGATCCGAGTAACTGAGGATAGCGGAAGGCATAGTCGATCTCATCGATAATAATGACGGTATCCTCATTATCAAGCAGTAGTTGGATACATTGCTTATAGATGTTGTTGGTGGTTCCCACTGGGAGATAATCACCCATGCCCAGGCTCCGGTACAGGTTCTGCAGCAGTTCCTTGGCGAAGGTCTTGGGAGTGGTTGTAGCTTCCAGTCTGATATACACGTATCCCCGGGCATAGGAGACGCGGCTGGCATAGGTGGTCTTTCCGAGGCCGGGTCTGCCATACAGCATACCCAGTCCCACCATCTCCAGGCGGGGACGCTTGAGCAGGAAGTCGATGCATTCATCGGCTTTCTTGACGTTGTGGATCGGTACCAGTTTACCTTGCTTCATCTAATCCTCCTTATTTGATTCCGATCGTCTTAAGCATTTGTTTGAACTCCTCATCATCGAAGGGATCGAACTCGCTCGTACCTTCGATAACATCTTGATTTTGATCGTTGTTGGTATTCTCTGGCAGGCTCTTAGCTGCTGCCTGATCCTGCTCGATTACTATCTGCTCCAGTCTGGCGATCTCCTCTTCCGGACCCGGTGCGGGAGCTTCGATCATGGCTGGTTGGATAAAGGTGGGATTGTTATCGGCCGGGAGCTCGTTCACGTAGCTTTTGAGCAGCTTATCCACCGATTCCTGATTACTGCGGACGAACATCCTGGTCCGCTGTTCGGTCAGCCGCTGCAGTTTCTTGATCTGAGTGTATTCCTGGCGGTATTCCTTATGTGACTTGCTGCTGAGCATATCGGCTTGGATGAACGGATGCTGGGTCTGGCGCAGGGCTGCCTGGCAGATGAAGACATCAGCTTCATCATAGACCAGCACCCATCTTGCGTCAGCCAGATCGTACCTGATCACCACCGGCTTGCCCATGTGTTCAACTAGGGCGGGATGCCAGTATTTCATCTTATTCAGCACCAAGCCTTCGTTGCGGATGGCCTTGCGCTCCACGCTCAGCATCATGAAGTTGAGCCGGGAGGGATTGACCAGTCGGTCAGATGGCTTGGGAGCCGAGTTGAATACCTCCCAGGGTTTGCGGTTATCCAGTCCCCGGTGGGGAGTGTTGCCATATACGTATCTGATGTAGTAGCCGATCATCTGCATCGCTTCGTCGGTAGTGGGAGGTTCTGAGGTATAGAGCTTCTTTGCCCACTTCTCGTTACGCATCAGAGTGGATGGTTTATCCGCTACATTGGCTCCCCGGAAGCTGCTGATGAAGCGTTCGAACTGCTCCTGGAAGGTCTTGAAGAACCGCTCGATCACCTTGGCCTTGGCATTGTAGCTCTCGGCGAACTGGGCTTTGATCCCTAGCTTGGGGAAGATACCACCCAGTTCCTTGGCCAGGTCATGGCCTTCCCATTGTTCGTGGAACAGCTTGCTCTTGAAGGCTTTGCCATTATCAAGATAGACATACTGGGGTAGGGCTCCCCAGTTGAGGAAGCCGTTGCGGAAGGCAGCCTGGATGTGCTGGCTGTCCTCGGTGAAGGCGAGCGTGGCACCCACCGGATATCTTGAAGCCCAGTCGAAGACCATGATCATGGTCATGCGCTGCGCTTTACCGGTCTTGGGATTGACGATATCGAAGGCCAGGGTATGACCATCGGCTACCCATACTTCTCCCACACTCAGTAGTCTGCTATCTCGATGGATGGTCTTGATGATATGCTCAGCCACATACTTGCTGCCCTGTCGGGCTTGCTCCCAGATCGCCAGGTTATCGTCCCGCCATTCCTCGACCCAGCGTCTTAAGGTCGGTACTGAACTGGGTGAGTCGATCAGGCCGGACTCGGCTTTGGCTTTCAGGAACTTGAGAGCGCTGCCGATGCTGATCCGGTTGGGATGCAGCAGGATCACCAGCAGCACTTTGCCTTCCAGCTCGGTGATCTTGCGTTGCCGCTTCTGATAGCGGTTGCCATGCAGAAGGGCATACATGTCCTGTTTGCTCTGCTCATAGCGACCCAGCCAGATACGCAAAGCTCTTTCGGTGCGTTTTCCCTTTAGGGCATATAGTTCCGGCACCAGACTGCCCTGATTGTATTCCTCAGTGATCAGTTCCCACTCCCGGCCTTTGGATTCGCAGGTATGGAGCCGATCCAGCACAGTGCTGCAGAAGTAACCGAGAAGCTTGGCTTCGTTATCGTATTTAACGGGCACCCGCTCTTCCGGAGTGAAGTCGATGTATCCCTCTTCCTTATCCTCAAGATCGCATATCTCGCCTTCCAGGACTATGCCAGGATCAGGCTTAATGATCTCAGTAGGCTCGCTGATAAGCGCTGGTTGAGGTTTTGCCTTGGGTTTGATCTCCTGGGTATTCCCGATCAAGTCCAGTAGCTCCTGCTTGCCCTTCCAATCGGGATAGATGCTCTGATAGAGCTCCGCATAGGCCAGGGGATCGATCTCATCATAGATGCTCATGCTTGTCCTCCTCGCTGTATTTGTAGATTAAAGCACTGTGCAGGTCCTTGCCATCCACCTTGAGAGTGATCTCAATGAAGCCGGCAGGCACCAGATGTCTGGCCTGGCAGTCTGCCATCTCCTTTATATATAAGGATGGCTCGGTCAGCAGGAAGGTCTTCATAACCTTATAGCCATCCTGCTCGACCAGGTGCTTATACACTTCGGTCTTGTTGCGCTTGATATTGCGCCATACGGTGCGGGTGGAGCAGCCTAATAGCTCCGCCGCCCGCTCCACGGTCAGCCAAACTGACCTAATCTTGTTCTTGCTCATGTTCAGCCTCTGCCAATAATCTTCAGCTACAGGTAAGACCACTGTGACACCACCACTCCGGTGGCGTGTCACAGAGGTCGGATAATCTGTCACAGTGGTGGCCGCTAACTGGCCTGTCGATCTGTCACAGCGTTCAACATATCTACTGATCAGCATCGGCGGCTTTTTTCTCCGATTGGAGGGGTGTGTGACACCTGTCACAGAGGTCGGTGTGTCACAGAGGTCGTCCTTGACCCTACTTTCTCCTGGCTCGTAACTGGTCGCTTTCATAAGCGCCTCCCTAATATTATTGTTGGGTGCTACATAACTGCATCGCAATAACTTGGGAAGTCCTTTCTGCTCTTTCCGGCAGGTAATGAAATCTATCTGATACGAGCGGAAGAATCCGCCGCCGAATCACAACTATATAAATAAGCATTGACAAAAAAGATAGACAATTTATCTTGTCTACGGATGCATAATCTTACCCATACGGCAAAAGGTCAAGCGAAAAATGACCTTATAGGAGGAATAATGGACCCGAATGACGTCGGCAGCAGACTGGGAATGCTGATTAAAGCAATGAAATTGAAGCAGTACCAGTTCACAGAAAAGTTTGGCATTTCTGCCAATTCTTTGGACCGCTACAAGAATAATGAGAGGTTTCCCGACCCTCAATTCATGGCCAGATTGATCGATGCCGGAGTGAATGTGAACTGGCTGTTAAGAGGAGAAGGCAGTATGTTCATCCTGGCTCCCTGGGAGCTGGGAGATGATATCCGGACTACCAAGAAAGTCCAGATCGTGGATGGTAAACCGGTCTTAATGAATGATCTTGATAAGACTTACATTCGTACCTCAGTGTTCCCGATCGCAGCGGAAATAGCCGCTGGAACCCCCATAGAAGTTCCAGAAGGTATAGAGCCGATGGATACCGTCGAAGTCCCCACTCGTTACATTCCCTTCGGAACGGACAGCTACATTGCCTTCCAAATCAATGGTCACAGCATGGAGCCTCAGATTCTACATGGTGATGTTGTGCTGATCAAGAAGCAGATTACCTGGGATGGTCTGGATGGGAAGATCTGTGCCGTCAGATACGAGACAGGCATTACCCTGAAAAGGATACAGTATGATGAAGCTCGCAAGGGAGTTGCCCTCCAACCGCTCAATAAAGACTACCGGATCGAGTTTATAGACGCTGATCAGAGTCAGTGGCTAACGATGATCGGCCCCCTGGCACTTCAGTTACGGCTCTATTAAATTCGCAAACCATTTCAGAAAATCTGATGTTCTGAAAATACCCTAAATTGAGGGCATAATTGAAGGAATCGTGATATCGATACGTCCAAATACGTCCAAAGACCACTGTGACACAGTCTAAAGCCAGTCCTATCTATCTCCCCAACCTATAAACCTTTAAGACCTCTGTGACACGTGATAACGATTTGAAGGTTTGGGTGAGAACTTATACAAAGCTCCAGCAGGTTCACCCCTCATCCACCTCCCGTATACTTCCCGTATGTTTGGCGGGAGGCTAACGGGAGGCGAATGGGAGGCGAACGGGAGAGGGCTTGGCACGGGATGGGGAAAGTGTTAGTAAGGATAGTTCTTAATATGTTGTATGATAATAATATAAGTATAGTCATATAAAGTGACACGTTAAGTCGCTAAACCAGACGGCGGCTAATGTTCTTGACACGGAAGCGCCGCCCAAAAAACATCCACCGCATCAAGAACTACCAAACACAAGGTGTGAATATGATCCAGGTCCAGTCATTGGTCAAGGAATTCCCTAAGAAGGACGGAACCAGCTTCCGGGCGGTGGATGAAGTAAGTTTCGAAGCCGCTCACGGCGAGATTGTATGTCTTTTGGGAGTGAACGGCGCGGGCAAGACCACCACGATGCGCATCCTGTCCACGATCTTCCAGCCCCAGAGCGGCAGCGCGCTGATCGAGGGCTACGACGTACTCACTCAGGGCGACATGGTGCGCCGCAATCTGGGTTTTCTCTCCGGCGACACGGGGCTCTATCTGCGCCTCACTCCTCGGGAGTTCGTAACCTATTTTGGCCGCCTCTACGGGGTGGAGGAAAACACCATCAAGGCCCGTTTGGAAGAGATGGCCGAGCTTCTGGACATGCACGACTTTCTGGATAAGAAGATGGAATTCCTCTCCAGCGGCATGAAGCAAAAGGTCTCCATAGTCCGCTCCATCATCCACGATCCGCCGGTGATGATCTTCGACGAACCCACCTCGGGTTTGGACATCCTCACCGCGCGCAACATCATTTCCTTCATCCGCAGCTGCAAGGAACGCGGCAAATGCGTACTCTTTTCCACCCACATCATGCGAGAAGCGGAGCGTCTGGCCGACCGCATCGTGATGATCCATCAGGGCAGGGTGCTGGCGCAGGGGACTTTGGAAAGCATGCGCGCGGAAAGCAGACTCAGTGATCTGGACGATATCTTTGTTTACTATGTGAATCAGGCCGGAACAGACACGGAGGTGGCAGCTCATGAATTTTAGGAAAGCCCTCGTCATTTTTCGCAAAGAGATTCTCGAGATGCTGCGCGACAAGCGCACCCTCTTCGCCACCATCGTGTTGCCTGTGGTGCTCTATCCAGTGCTGTTCATTGGTTTCAGCGCCATCATGAGCCGCCAGAACGAGGTGTTGGAAAAACGCGGCGCCACCGTCGCCCTGCTGGACAGCCTCAGTATCCGCGATCAGGCTTCCCGCGAGGCCTACAACCTCATTTTGGGCGGCTTGAAAGAAACGCCCTATCTCACCACTCTGGAGGCGCCGCCCCAGCTGGAAAAACTCTACGCCAGCAAAGACATCAAGGCCGTGGTGAGCCTTTCCGATTCACTTTCCCCGGCCGGCGTGGTAACCTACAAAGTGGGCATCCGCTACGACGCCTCCGGCGATCAGGGCCAGTTGCTCTTTGGCAAGCTGGAAAAATCCCTCATGCAGACAGCGCAGACCATCATTACCAAGCGCCTGCGCGACCTTCAGGTGGGGCAGGAATACATCAAGCCGCTGCTAATCAACCAGATCGACACCTCCACCGCTGCCAAAAAGATGGGCAGCGTGTTGGGCATGATATTGCCCTACATCGTAATCCTGATGCTGGTCACCGGCGCGAGTGTGGTGGCGGCGGACCTGGTGGCGGGGGAAAAGGAACGCCGCACCCTGGAAACCCTGCTGGTCTCTTCCGCCACGCGCGGCGAGATCGTGCTGGGCAAATACCTCACAATCTTCACCATGGCCATGATCAACGTGGTGATCAACCTGGTGAGCATCAGCTTCTCCGTGAGCTATCTGCTGTCGCAGTTCGGCCTGGAATCCGAGGGCGTGAAACTGCCCATCGGTTCCTTTCTGATCCTGCTGCTGGCGATGGTGCCTTTGGCCTCGCTGTTTTCGGCGCTGCTGCTTTCCATATCCACCTTTTCGCGCAACATGAAGGAAGCCCGCACCTACGAACAACCGATCATGATGGCCTCCATGCTGATGGGCATGGTGAGCTTCATCCCCTCCATCCAGATCAGCAACCTGCTGGCCCTGGTGCCCGTGATCAACATCTCCCTGCTCTTCAAAGCAGTACTGATCGGCGAATGGCAACTGACCCACCTGCTGATCACAGTGGGTTCAACCCTGCTGCTGGATGTTTTTGCCATTTGGCTTACGGTGCGACTATTCAAATCTGAAGCGGTGCTTTTCCGCACCGAGGACGACAGCGGCGGCATCAAGACCGTGAAAACCAACCGCAGCGGTTTCTTCAACCCCTTTTACGCGCTGGTCTATTTCTCGCTGGCCCTGGTGGCGCTCTACTATCTGGGCAGCAAATGGCAGGCGCGGGACCTGATGAAAGGCTTGGTGCAAACCCAGGTGTTCATCATAACGTTGCCGGTGCTGGTGCTGCTGAGTTTTCTGAAGATCAGGGGCAAAGAGGCCAGGCAACTGCTGCGGTTGCGGGCTCCGAAGCTTAAAGAGATCGCCCTGGTGCCCTTCATCGCCATCTCCGCTGCGATCGTGGTGGTCGTCATCGGCCAACTGATCAACCAGATCTTTCCCTTCCCGCCGGAATATCTGGAGCAAATGTCCAAACTCTTCCAAATGGATATGCCGCTCTGGCAAATGTTCCTGGTGATCGCCGTGCTGCCCGGGATCTGCGAGGAACTGCTCTTCCGCGGTTTTCTGCCGCGCTTTTTCGAAGGCAAAAAGTTCTGGTACCCCGTATTGGCCAGCGCCGCGCTCTTCGCCATCTTCCATCTGGACCCCTTCCGGCTGCTGCCCACCTTCCTGCTGGGCACCCTGCTGGGCTGGCTCACCCTGCGTTCCGGCAGCATCTACAATTCCATGCTTTCCCATGCCCTGAACAACGCCCTGGCCCTTTTCATCGTCACTTTCGCCGAAAGGCCCTGGCTGAAGGGACTGACCGTCGATTCCGAGAATTTGCGTTACTGGGTGGTAATACCGGCCATTTTGGTACTGGCGGCGTCGCTGTGGGCCTTTTACAAGATCACCGCAGACAAGGAGGTTGGCAAATGTGCGGAATAGTGGGATACATCGGCAGTCGCAACGCCCTGCCCATCGTGGTGGAAGCCCTCAAACGCCTGGAATACCGCGGTTATGACAGCTCCGGCTGCGCGCTCATCCATAATGGCGAACTGCAGGTTTACAAACAAACGGGGAAGATCATCGAACTGGAGCGGGCTTTGCCTGAGCCCAACATCTGCTCCGGAACCGTGGCCATCGCCCACACCCGCTGGGCCACCCACGGCGAGGCGAACGAACTGAACGCCCATCCCCAGGTGGATTGCACCGGCAAACTGGCCCTGGTGCACAACGGTATCATCGAAAACTATGTGCTACTCAAGGAACAGCTGCTGGAACTTGGCCACACCTTTCGCAGCGACACGGATACGGAGGTTTTGGCCCACCTGATCGAACAGTACAAGAGCACCGGATTGCCGCTTGTTGACGCAGTGCGGGAAGCCCTGCGCCGGGTGGAGGGCACCTACGGGCTGGTGGTGCTGCATCAGGACGAGCCGGATTGCCTGATCGCCGTGCGCAAGGGTTCGCCGCTGATCATCGGGATCGGCGACAAGGAGCACTTCCTGGCCAGCGATCCCAACGCCATCATGATCCACACCCGGCAGGTGATCTATCTGGAGGATGACGAGATCTGCGTGGTGCGCCGTGACAACTTTGAGCTCACGAACATGCGCCGGGAAACTCTGAGCCCCAGGATCTCCGTGGTGGATTGGGACATTTCCGCCCTCGAGAAGGGCGACTACAAACATTTCATGCTCAAGGAGATCTTTGAGCAGCCCACCACCGTGGGCAACGCCTTCCGCGGCCGCATCGACGAAAAGAACGGCGTCGCCAGGCTGGGTGGGCTGAATCTTTCCACCCTGGAGCTCAGCCAGGTGCGCCAGATCCATCTGATCGCCTGCGGAACTTCATTTCACGCCGCGCTCATCGGGAAATACATGATCGAGGACATGGCCCGCGTTCCCGTGCACGCGGAGTACGCCTCCGAATACCACTACCGCAATCCCGTGGTGCCGGAAGGAACGCTGGTCTTCGTGATCAGCCAGTCCGGCGAGACCGCGGATACCCTGGCCGCCATGCGTGAAGCCCGTTCCAAGGGCGCGAAGGTGCTGGGGATCACCAATGTGGTGGGCAGCACCATCGCCCGCGAAAGCGACGGCGGCTCATACATCCACGCCGGTTCCGAGATCGGCGTGGCCTCCACCAAAGCTTTCACCTCGCAGGTGACCATCCTCTTTCTGCTGGCCGTGCTGCTGGGGCGCCAGCGCACCTTTTCCACCGCCATGGGCCTCGACTACATCAACGAATTGCAGCAGATCCCGGGCAAGATCGAAAGCATTCTCACCCAAAACGACCGCCTGAGGCAGATCGCGGCCAGCATCAAGGACTGCACGAACTCGCTCTATCTGGGGCGCGGGATCAACTATCCCGTGGCGCTGGAAGGCGCGCTCAAACTGAAGGAAATTTCCTACATCCACGCCGAGGGCTATCCCGCGGCAGAGATGAAACACGGTCCCATCGCCCTCATCGACGAGGCCATGCCCGTGGTGGCCATCGCTACCCGCGACCCGCTTTACCACAAGATCCACACCAATCTCCAGGAAGTGCGGTCCCGCAAGGCCCGGCTCATCACCATCGCCACAGAGGGAGACACTGAACTGCAAAACATCTCCGAGCACGTGATCCACATTCCGGATACCCTGCAAAACCTCCAGCCCCTGCTCACGGTGATCCCGCTGCAGTTGCTGGCCTATCACGTGGCCGACCTGAAAGGTTTCGATGTGGATCAGCCGCGCAACTTGGCCAAAAGCGTGACGGTGGAATAAGCCCCAAGGAAGATCAGATAAGTGGTTCACACCTTTTGAAGTCCAGTAAAAACCCCGCCTCGGCGGGGTTTGCTGTTTAATGGAAAAAAGAGGCTCTCTTTCAAATCAAGTGGGTGGAGCGTTTGGATGAATGCAGAACTCTCTACAGACAGGCCCCGGATTGTCATTCCGGGGTAGCGGGGTCCTCGCGGACGAGCGCAGCGAGTTCGTGGGGTGCGGTGGGGCCTCGAAATCCAGACGGTCAAACCGAAACATCTTCACATCCAAGTCGACTCCCTCCCCCGATCCACAATGCTCAATTGACGTAATGCCCATGCCCGGGTTATGTCTGGGCCGGCACATTGGCAGGCCATGAACCGGACATGGGCAATGCTTCTATGATCGGGGGCTTACTTCAGAACCAGTTTCCTGGTCTGCCGCAGTTCTCCTTGTTTAAGCCGGACAAGATATACTCCGGCAGCCAAAGGTCGGCCCTGGCTGTCTTTGGCGTCCCAGACCAGTTCGATGGGGCCTTTGCTTTGTCCGGAAAATCCGCGCACCGATTCACCGCGGACGTTGTAGATTTCCAGGCTGTACGTGCTGGCAGCGTCTTTCAGATAGAGGCTGATGCTGGCGCTGGCGGAGAAGGGATTCGGCCATATACCCTGGATGCCCGATACAGCCGGAGCGGCGAAATCATCGCTGGAAACCGCGATATCGTAAAAGGCGTCGGCTGTCACGCTGGGGGCGCAGTTGAGTTTGTAAGCTTTGGCGCGTACCGTGACGCTGCTTTGCAGGTGGATGGGGGCGGAATAGATCTGCGCCTGCAGGCCGGGATCGCTGCCGTCCAGGGTGAAACGGATCTCCGCGTCCGGCGTGGAGCAGCTGAGCACCACATCCACATAGCCGGTGTAGGCTCCGGGTTCCGGGCTGAAAGCTGGCGTTGCCACAGTGTAGAGGGCCAGTTGGAAATCGGCTTGGGTCTGCAGATCGGAAACAACCGCCACATCGGCTTGGGAAACAGACTGGTAATCAGGATGGCTGGCAGTGAGCAGGTAGCTTTCCGGAACCACCGACATGGTGTAAACCCCATACGCGTTGGTGAGCGCGGAAACCGTTCCGGTGGACACGGTGGCGTTGGGCAGCGGAGCTCCGCTCAGGTCGGTAACCGTGCCCAAGATCACTCCGTTGGCTGACTTGGCGAGGATGTTTGAATGCGATCCGGCGGAAACAGCCGCACCAGCAACCGCTTTCACCTGCCACAGATAGCGGCCAGGATTCAGCAGATACCAGTTCGGATCAGTATAGGAAGTGCCGGTGATGTTGACGGGAGTGATCAAAACTCCGTTCGCGGCGGTGTTGTTGATCACTTCAAAGCGCCAGACCTGATAGGCGTCGGCGCCGCTGAGCGGGACGCCCCAGCTGAGGTTCACCCAGTTGGCCTGCTGCGTGGCAGTAACGTTGTCCGGGCAATCGTTGCCCAAAGTGGCAACCGCGGCTACGTTGCTGTAGTTGCTGCCGCCGTTGTTGTTGGAAGCGCGTACACGGTAACTGTAGCTGGTGGCGGGGCTTAGGCCGCTGTCCTCGGCGCTGGTTTCGTTTGGGCCGGCCCAGGTCACGAGGGCCCAGTATCCTCCGGTGGAGCGTTCCACATAGAATTCATTTTCGTCGCTGGAGTTGTCGGTCCAAACCAGTTTCACCCGGGTGGGCGAAACGGCTGTGGCAACCAGGGCGGAGGGCGCGGCGGGCGGGGCGTTGTGGGCGGGGAAGCTGATATGGTCCAGCCAGGCGCAATCACTGGCGGTGCTTACGCCCTGGTCCTTGGCATAGGTCCAGGTGAAGGTTCGGGTGCCGGTGGAAACGGGATAGGCGTGGAAGCCCCAATTTACCGTTCCGGACCACTGTTCCTGCAACGTGCCGTCAATGTAAAAGCGCAGATAATCGTAGTTGGGTTCACTGGAAACCTTGCTGAAAAAGCTCACTTCGCCTGCTTGCAAGAGGTTCAGGGATAGGCTCAGCGTGCTTTCCTGGAGGTGGGTTATGGTGCCGGATTTGGCGGCGTAGGCTCCTGAATAGACGGTTTGGGACTGGATCGTCCAGGGTCCGGTGCTGATGTTTTGCCAGGGATACAGGTCGAATAGTCCGGATTCGAAGCCTTCACTGGCTGCTTGCAGCAACACGATGCTGATGCTGGTGCTGCGCTGGTTGCTGAGGTTGTCGAAGGCGATGGCGGTGATCGTGTGCGCCCCGGCAGAAGCTCCGGCAGTGTTCCAATCCCAGCTGTAGGGCATGGTGGCATCTGTGGTTTCCGGGATTGCGTTGCCATCCAGGTAAAAGTTCACGTGCGAGATGCTGCCATCCTGGTCGGAGGCGTTAACCGCCACACTGATCAAAGCGCCAAGGTTGTGCACCGAGTTGTTCGGTGGGGCGGTGATCACGCAGGACGGCGTGCCGGGGGAGATGGTGGCGAGCGCGGCGCTGGCGTTGATCATACCGTAGCCAGTATAGCGGTCCCAACCGATGCCGCCATCGATGGTCATATCGGTGGCGGAGCTCACGATCGCTGCGCGAACCTGAGCCGGTGTGAGTCCGGGATCTTTGGAAAGGATCAGCCCGGCTACACCTGCCGCGTAGGGAGTGGCGCAGGAAGTGCCGTTAAAATCTGTACTGTAGCCACCGGTGCGCGTGGTGGCGGGCAGTATGGTTGCGGCCATGATGTCCACGGCCTTGGGGTCGTCCTGGATGTTCACCCCATAGTTCGAGCCCCACCAGTTCTGACCGTCGGACGACGTGGTGGTTTTTCTCTGTCCGGTGGGACTGGCCGCGCCTACGCTGATCACGGCAGTGTGGTTGGAAGGATAGGCGATCACGGAAAGATTGGAGTTCGCGGTGGCGGCCAGGATAACGCATCCCTCGTTGTAGGCATAGTAGAGAGCAGCGTCGCAGGCGGGGTTGTCACCTTCGTCGGCCCCGTCTTCGGCGCCCAGGCTCAGGCTAAGCACATTAGCCCCGTTATCGGCGGCGTGGGTGATGCCGTTGGTGATGCTCGTGAAGGTCATGCCTCCGGAGTTGTTCATCACCTTGATGGGCATGATGCTGCAGCCTCCGGCAACTCCGGTCACGCCGATGCCGTTGTTGCTTTCGCCTGCCGCCACTCCGGCGCACTGGCTGCCGTGGCCGTTCGTATCCTGGGGATCGTTGTCGTTGGCGCCGTAGTCGTAGCCGGGTACGCAGTTGTCGTTCAGGTCCACGTGGTTATAGTTCACGCCACTGTCGATGATGGCGATGATGATGTTCGGGTCGCCAAAAGCCTGCGCATCGTCCCAGGCCTCGGGAGCGTTGCTGTCGAAGCCTACACCGCCTCCGCCGGGACCCTGGCCGGTGTTGTTGTGGCCCCAGTTTTGGCTGTAATAAGGATCGTTGGGCACAACCTGCGGATAAGCGTAATGCTCGAAACTGGCGTCCTCGATCCAGGGGCTGGCCTTGAAGTCGGCCAGTGCCTCTTCCACCGTCATCTTGCCGTCCAGGCGCACCAGAAACCAGCGGTCGAAACCTTGCGCGGCTTCCCAGACCTGGTTTTTTAAGCGCCGGTGGGCACGGATCACGGCTGTTCCGCCGGTTTCTGCCATGATCAGGTCAAGTTCGGGGAGGCCGAAGCGAGATGACTCTTCCGCCAATTCCCGGGGCAGATTGCACCTTTGGGCGGCTGCGGAGCTGAGTTTTACCTTCACCAGGTCGTGGGCATAGGCGGGGCGTGCCCCGTTAATGAAATTGAGTTCAGCCGCGGCCTGGATTCCCAGGGCGAGGCAGAGGATGGCAAGGATCAGAAAAAATCGCTTCACTGCGCAGCTCCAATCATTTTATCATGCATGGTTGCAAATCCTATTCCTTATCAGGGATTATTAGTTGGCCAGCACCCAAGGCACCACTTCCCGAAGCTCTCATAGCCAACCGCGCCGGCTGGGGTCAAAAACAAGGCAGGCCAGGAGATCAGCTTCCGCTTTGGACGCGGCTGAGGGCGTCCGCAAAGCTCATGGTGCCGTGGTCACCTACGGTGTGCTGGCGCAGGGTGATCTGGCCGGATTCCTCTTCCTTTTTGCCGATCACGCACATGAAGGGGATCTTTTTGAGTTCGGCATCGCGGATCTTGTAGCCGATCTTTTCGTTGCGGGGGTCCACTTCACAGCGCAGCCCGGCCAGGCGGAAATCCTCTTCCAGCTTGCGGGCGAAGGGCATCTGAGCTTCGGTGATGGGCAGGATCATCAATTGCACGGGGGCCAGCCAGTGGGGCAGATTGCCGGAGTGGTATTCCAGCAGGGTGGCGAAAAAGCGTTCCACGGAGCCGAGGATGGCGCGGTGCACCATATAAGGGCGGTGCTGGGCGTTGTCGGGGCCGATATAGTTCATGTCGAAGCGGGCGGGTTCGTTGAAATCGAACTGGATGGTGCTGCACTGCCAGGCGCGCCCCAGGGCGTCCTTGATCTTGATGTCGATCTTGGGGCCGTAGAAGGCGCCGCCGCCTTCATCCACCTGATATTCGAGGCCGATCTTCTCCAGGGAATGGCGCAGGCTCTCGGTGGCGGTATCCCAATCGGCGGGATCGCCCACGGCCTCACCCGGCTTGGTGCTCAGGTAGATGAGGAAATCGCGGAAGCCGAAATGCTTCAGCATATCCAACGAAAAGACGATCAGTTTTTCCACCTCGGAATTGAGCTGCTCCGGAGTGCAGATGATGTGGGCGTCGTCCTGGGTAAAGCCGCGCACCCTCATCAGGCCGTGCAAAACGCCGGAGCGTTCATAACGGTAAACGGTGCCCAGTTCAGCCAGGCGGAGGGGCAGTTCGCGGTA
Source organism: uncultured Candidatus Cloacimonadota bacterium (assembly GCA_964631015.1). GTDB lineage: Bacteria > Cloacimonadota > Cloacimonadia > Cloacimonadales > Cloacimonadaceae > Syntrophosphaera. Next base: position 31,468 of record CAZVXH010000020.1, read on the forward strand.
GCTGTGCAGATTGGAGTTGTAGATGGCGATGTGGAACGGGCAGTTCATCGGCTTGATGTAGTAATCCTGGCCTTCCACGTCCATCGCCGCGTACATGTTTTCCTTGTAAAAACCCAGGTGGCCGCTGGTCTCCCAAAGGTTGGCGCGGCCCACATGGGGGGTGTAAACCAGCTTGTAGCCGCGGCGCAAATGTTCTTCCTTCCAGTAGGCTTCGATTAGATGGCGGATCATGGCGCCGTTGGGATGCCAGAGCACCAGGCCGGGTCCGATGTCCTCGTTGATGGAAAAGAGGTCGAGGTCCTTGCCCAGCTTGCGGTGGTCGCGCAGGGCGGCCTGCCTGAGGAATTCCAGATACTCGTCCAGTTCCTTCAGGGTGGGGAAGCTGATCCCGTAGATGCGCTGGAGCATCTTGTTCTTTTCGTCGCCGCGCCAGTAGGCGCCGGAGGACTTAAGCAGCTTCACGGCCTTGATCTTGCCGGTGTGGGGGATGTGCGGGCCGCGGCAAAGATCGATGAAATCGCCCTGGGTGTAGGTGCTGATCACGTCTGTATCCGGGATCTCGCCAAGGATTTCCAGCTTGTAATTCTCACCCATTTTGGCAAAGATCTCCATCGCCTCGGTTTTGGAAAGTTCCCGGCGGGCGTAGGGCAGATTCTGCTTGGAGAGGAAGGCCATGCGCTCTTCGATCTGCTCCAGTTCCTCTTCGCCAAAGGGTTTGTCGCGGTCGAAATCGTAATAAAAACCCTGTTCGATGGCCGGGCCGATGGTGACCTTCACATCTGGGAAGAGCTGTTTCACGGCCTGCGCCATCAGATGCGCGGTACTGTGCCAGTAGATGTCTTTTCCGGCCTCTGTCTTGAAAGTGTGCAGCACCAGCTTGGCGTCACGGTCGATACTGTGGCCCAAGTCCACCAGCACACCGTCGAGTTCGGCGCAGATGGCGGCGTCGGCCAGCCGGGGGCTGATGTCTTCAGCCACCTTGAGGGCGCTCACGGGCTGTTCGTAGAGTTTGGCGGAGCCATCGGGCAAGGTAATTTTTATCGGCATGGTATCTCCAGCTGTTCTAATTTAAGTTTAACAAGGCAAGGCAGTTCAGGCCGGGATTTTTGTCAAGCGCGGCGTGTGGAACGCAGCAGTCTCAGGGAGTTGAAGATGACGATCAGGGTAACCCCCACGTCCGCGATGATGGCTTCCCAGAGCCCGGAAACTCCGCCCAAGCCGAGGGCCATCACCAGCACTTTCACGCCCAGGGCGATGGCGATGTTCTGAGTCACCAGCCTGCCCGTGCGCCGGGAAATGCTGAAGGCGGCGGCCAGCTGTTCCGGCTTGTCGTTCAGCAGCACGATGTCGGCCGTCTCCACGGAGGCCTGGTTGCCGATGGCGCCCATGGCGATGCCGGCATCCGCGCGGGCCAAAGCCGGAGCGTCATTCATGCCGTCACCCACGAAGGCGGTTTTGCCCTGTCCGCGGCCCATGATCTCTTCGAGCCGCTCCAGTTTCTGCGCTGGCAGCAGTTCCGCGTGAAACTCGTCCAAGCCTGTTTCGCGGCTCACCTTGGCCGCTTTTTCCTGACGGTCGCCGGAGAGCATCACAGTACGTTCGACGCCTTGCTTTTTCAGCTCAGCGAGGGTGGCCCCGATGCCGGGTTTGAGAGTGTCTGAAAAGGTTGCGCAGCCAAGGTAGATGTCGTTTTTCGCCGCGTGCACGGCGCTGTGGGACTTCGCCGGGATGGGATCTATGAAGCCGTGTTCCCTCAGCCAGTCTTCCGAACCCGCCAGAATGCGGTCCTGGCCATACAAGAGCAGCACACCGCGGCCGGGGTATTCGGAATAAGCGTTCACCAGGGCGGGGTCGAAATCACCCTCGTAGGCTTCGCGAATGGCTTTGGCAAAGGGATGCGAGCTGCTGTGTTCCGCCAGCCAGAGGCTGTGGATCAGTTCCACGGGCTCGCCGCCTTCGCGCGTGAACACCTTTTCCACCTTAATCTCGCCGGTGGTGAGGGTGCCGGTTTTGTCGAAGACCACGGTCTTCACGCGGCGCAGCAC